>NZ_JBFAIV010000020.1:0-157560 GCF_040654875.1 Streptomyces sp. NPDC050610
GGTTTTTTTTTGTTGGGTGGGGGGGGGGGGGGGTGCCGGGGGGGGGGGGGGGGGGGGGGGGGCCGCCCCCCCCCCCCCCGCCTCCGGTGCTACTTCCCGTCGTCGCCGTTGATGCCCAGGCCCGGGAGCAGGCCCGGCAGCAGCGGCGGGATGGTGATGTCCGGCTTGCCGCCCGACTTGCCCTCCTTGCCGTCCTCGCCGTGGGACGGGGACGGGCTGCCGCCGTGGTGGTCCTTGGCGGGCGGATCGAGCAGGCCGGTGCCGCCGAGGAGGCCGCCGTCCTCGCTCTTCTCCGCCGACGAGGACGGAGACGGCCGGTGATCGGCGTCGCCCGGACCGGTCTCGGCCTTGGTCGGCCGGGCCGAGGGCGTCGGCTGGTCCGGGTGGTCCGGCGCGGCGTGCCGGGGGGTGCCCTGCCGGTCCGTGGAGCCGTGCCGGTCCGAGGCGGTCGGGAGCAGCGACCGCAGCGGGCCGACTTCCTGGTCTATGGCGTCGAAGACCGAACTCACCTGGTCGCGCACGTCGGTGAGCTGGAGGGGCAGCCGCTCGCGCAGCTGGTGCCAGCCCTCGCGGTGCGAGGTGGTGAAGGACGACAGCGCCTGGATCGGATTGAGCGAGCCGTCGCGCTCGTACGCCTCGTGGAGCAGCCGGTGGCCCTCGGAGGCGTCGAAGTGCATGCCGGACAGCGCCTTGCGTACCTCGCCCACGGATTCGTGGTCGAGGTCGCCGAGGCGGCCGCGCTCCAGGAGGCGGCGGGCCTCCTGCATGCGCGTGGACGCCTGGTCCAGGTAGATCTGGCCGCGGTCGGAGTCGCCGTCGGCCATGCCCAGCTTGAAGTCCTCCATGCCGCGCTTGAGTCCGTACAGCGAATCGCCGGGCAGGGCGTTGTTGCTGGCGGCCGCGACGCCTCCGAACGCGCCCGCCGCCACGCCCACCGTGAGCCCGCCGGCGGCGAGCCCCTTGGACCAGCGGGAGCGCGGCCGCAGCCTGCTCAGCGGGCTCGCCCGGTGCGCGCCCTTTCCGGAGCGCTGCTCGGGGACTTGGGCTGCGCCCTCCGCGAACTGTGCCTCCATGGCAGCGATCAACTGCGCCCGCTGCACGATTTTGACTTCGGGGTCCAACTCCGGTGCCGGTAGCTCGCCGAGCCCGCTCGCCAGGGCCAGCAGCCGATTCCGCTCGGCGTGTTCCGCCGATGGATCGGACTGCTCGGCCGTTGCGCCCTGGAGCTCCTGCTCCTCCAGGGACTGGGCGAAGGCGTTCGCCCGCCGGTGCGCCGATACGTTCGCGATCACAGGCGGCACCTCCTCTCGTCATGACGGTCGACTCCCCAGGACACCTGGAAGGTTGCACGCCTTGAGCGCGTCCACTCGATCGAGTGAGTGGCTGCGGGCATGGCGTGACCGCAGGGAGCCTGCATCCCGCACAACGAGCGGCGCGGCACTCGGGTTACGCGGTCCGGATGATCTGACCGCAGGTGAGGGGGTGGATACCGAGGGTCAGCGGGCATCGTCCGGCAGGAGCCGGGCGAGGGTTCGTACGGCACGGTATTGGAGGGTCTTGATGGCGCCTTCGTTCTTCCCCATGACGCGGGCGGTCTCGGCGACCGACAGGCCCTGGAGGAAGCGGAGGGTCACGCACTCCTGCTGCTGCGGGTTGAGCTTGCGCACCGCTTCCAGCAGCGCGGCGTTGGAGAGGGATTCGAGGACGGAGTCCTCCGGGCTGCGCTCGACCTCGTTGGCGTCGAGCATCTCGCCGGTGGTCACTTCGAGCCGGAACCGCGAGGACTTGAAGTGGTCGGCGACGAGGTTGCGGGCGATGGTCACCAGCCAGGCGCCGAAGTCGCGGCCCTGCCAGGTGAAGGTGCCGATGCGGCGCAGGGCGCGCAGGAACGTCTCGCTGGTGAGGTCCTCGGCGGTGGCCCTTCCGCCCACGCGGTAGTAGATGTATCGGTAAACGGTGTCGGAGTACTGGTCGTAGAGGCGGCCGAAGGCGTCGGCCTCTCCGGCCTGGGCGCGCTCGACCAGGTCCATCATGCGAGCGCTGTCACTGTCGGCGCTCGGGCGGCGGGGGGCGGTGGACGTGCCGGAACCGGTACGTCCGCGGGTGCGTCTGCCGACGGCCGTGGTGCTCTCGGCCATGGCGTAGCAGGGGCCGGCGGGACCGCCGGCGGGGGCGAGCGGGGCAAGGGCGGGGACGGCGTACGCGGTGGGGACGAAGCCGCGCAGGCGGTCGATGACCGTCGCGCGGAGCGTAGCCAGGCCCGAGGCGTCAACCCCGACGTGTGGGTACACGGGACTCCCAGAGGCAGAGCTTCCATCACGTGCAGTGCGGGACCATTCACTCGTCGTAGGGACGTGCGGGTACCGGTTTGCGTCTGAGGAGGATAACGCTTCGTATAGGCGACGCTACACCCAGTTGCTCAAATCATCGTTTACGTCCGCTCTGTTACCGGTTAACGACCGATCAAGTGTCGAACAAGTGACGGTTATTGATCGGTGTGGGGCCAGAGCTGATCGGTTGGCTGGCGTGTTGTGGCAACCCGGACACAAGGGGACTGGCGGGGGCCGTGTGGGTGCGAAACCGGCGGATTGGCTGGGGGGTGACGGCGGTTACGCCGGGCGACGGGGTTTTCGGGCCTGCCCAGGGACCGCCCCGGGCATGCCTCGGGCCCGCCCCGGGTGCGCCTCAGCGGCGGCGGCGGTGCAGCGCCACCGCTGCCGCCGCGCCGCCCGCCAGGGCGCCCACGCCCGCCGCCGCCGGGATGCCGACGCGGGCGGCTTTGCGGCCGGTGCGGTAGTCGCGCAGCCGCCAGCCGCGTTCGCGGGCGTGTTTGCGCAGGTGGGCATCCGGGTTGATGGCGTAGGGGTGGCCGACGATCGACAGCATCGGGATGTCGTTGGCGGAGTCGCTGTACGCGGCGCAGCGGTCCAGGTCCAGGTTCTCGGCCGCGGCCAGGGCCCGTACCGCCTCCGCCTTCGCCGGGCCGTGCAGCGGTTCGCCGACCAGCTTGCCGGTGTACACGCCGCCGATCGACTCGGCGACGGTGCCCAGCGCCCCGGTCAGCCCGAGCCGGCGGGCGATGATCGTGGCGGTCTCGACGGGGGCCGCGGTCACCAGCCAGACCTTCTGGCCCGCGTCGAGGTGGGCCTGGGCCAGCGCGCGGGTGCCCGGCCAGATGCGCTCGGCCATGTACTCGTCGTAGATCTCCTCGCCGATGGACATCAGCTCCGAGACGCGGTGCCCCTTGACGATGGACAGGGCGCTGTCGCGCGCGTCCTGCATGTGCTCGGGGTCCTCGACGCCCGCCAGCCGGAACCAGGCCTGCTGCCAGGCGAAGCGGACCAGCTCGCGCTTGCGGAAGAAGTGCCGCTTATAGAGGCCGCGGCCGAAGTGGAAGAGGGCCGCGCCCTGCATCACGGTGTTGTCGAGATCGAAGAAGGCGGCGGCCTTCTCGTCGCCGACGACGGGGAATTCCGGTTCGGCGGGCTCGGCCGGAGCGGCGGCCTCGGGTGGCTCAGTCGGCTCGACCGGCTCGGTCGGCCCGGCGCGTCCGGGAGAGGCCGGCTCGGGCCCCTCCTCCGCTGCCGTGTCGGGAGTGTTGTGCGCGGACTTGCGGGCTGCCTCCGCCGCCGCCTCGCCGGCCAGCACGCTGCGTGCGGTGGCGGAGCGCCTACGGGGGGTGAGCCATCCCAGTGCGGCCATGGCGCGAGCATAGCCAGTTTGTTCGGTGCGGCCGGACCCGGAACCATTCGGGCGCGTGAACTTCCCGCCACGCTCCGGTTACCCGCCGAGCGCTTTGCGCAGCCGGGCCGGGTCCACTCGCCAGAAGTCGTGCTGAGCGCCGTCCACCAGGATCACCGGGATCTGTTCCCAGTATTGGCGGTGGAGTTCCGCATCCTGGGTGATGTCTTTCTTTTCCCACTTCGCGCCGAGTTCCCCGCAGACCCGCTCGATGACCGCCTCCGCGTCGTCGCAGAGATGGCAGCCGGGTTTGCCGATCAGGGTCACCGTGCTGTTGGCGGGATTCTTACGGGCCGGGCGGCGCAGCAGCGGGGTCATGGCAGTCATTGTGCCCGGTGCGGGATGGCCGGCCGCGGGCCCCTCAACCGTCGGTCGGCCGCTGCCCGTCGCGCTCCGTGCGTCTTCCGCTTCTGTCCTGGATGGCCGCGAAGCGGTCGGTAAGGGTGCCCGGGGCGACTACCATGGTGGGCGATTTGTTGGTGTCCGGGGGCATAGCGGTGAGGAGTGAGGGCGCGTGCTCCCGTCGGCGAACCCGCGATACGAATGTGGTCGCGGCGGTGCGGGTGATGGTTCCCGGATGCGGCTGAAACGGCGCGTGACGCCTGTCACTTTGCTCGGACAAAGCGGACACCATCTTTGTGCACGCGTTCACAAAGACATAGCCTGCATTCGACGGGGCGGTCCTGCGACAAGATGCCGCCCGCAGCCCCGCTCTACCCGCAGGAGCACCGTGGCAACTGGCCGAACTCACCGACCGGCGACCCGAAGCCGAGGGATTCCCGAGGCCACCGTCGCCCGGCTTCCGCTGTATCTGCGTGCGCTGACCGCGCTTTCCGAGCGCTCGGTCCCCACGGTCTCGTCCGAGGAACTCGCAGCCGCCGCGGGGGTCAACTCCGCGAAGCTGCGCAAGGATTTCAGCTACCTCGGCTCGTACGGGACCCGGGGCGTCGGCTACGACGTCGAGTATCTCGTCTACCAGATCTCGCGTGAGCTCGGCCTGACCCAGGACTGGCCGGTTGTGATCGTCGGTATCGGCAACCTCGGGGCGGCGCTCGCCAATTACGGCGGCTTCGCCTCGCGCGGTTTCCGGGTCGCGGCCCTCATCGACGCCGACCCGGCCATGGCCGGCAAGCCGGTCGCGGGCCTCCCGGTCCGGCACACCGACGAACTCGAAGCGATCATCAGCGACAACGGGGTCTCCATCGGCGTCATCGCCACCCCGGCCGGCGCGGCCCAGCAGGTCTGCGACCGGCTCGTCAACGCCGGGGTCACCTCGATCCTCAACTTCGCGCCGACCGTGCTGACCGTCCCCGAGGGCGTGGACGTACGGAAGGTCGACCTGTCCATAGAGCTCCAGATCCTCGCCTTCCACGAGCAGCGCAAGGCGGGCGAGGAGTCGGAGTCCGCCGCGGCGGCCGTCGCCGCGCCGCCTCCGGTGGCCCGTACGGCCACGGGGTCCGGCGGCGGAAAGGGACCCGACGGCGATGTACCCGCCGTGATGCCGGCATGACCGGCTTCAGAGAACGCACCATCCACCACGACGTCCCCGGCGCGGGGCCCGAGCGAAGCGAGGAGAGGGCATGAGCCTCCTGGTCGTCGGCCTGAGCCACCGCAGCGCGCCGGTCAGCGTGCTGGAGCGCGCCGCCCTCGCGGCGGACGCGCGGGCGAAGCTGTTGCACGACACCCTCGCCACCGAGCCCGCGGCCGAGGCGGCGGTCCTGGCCACCTGCAACCGCATAGAGCTGTACGCGGACGTGGACAAGTTCCACGCGGGCGTCGCCGAGCTGTCCACCCTGCTCGCCCGGCACACGGGGATAGGGCTGGAGGAGCTGACGCCCTACCTCTACGTGCACTACGAGGACCGGGCCGTCCACCACCTCTTCTCGGTGGCCTGCGGGCTCGACTCGATGGTCGTCGGCGAGGGCCAGATCCTCGGCCAGATCAAGGACGCGCTCGCCCTCGGCCAGGAGCTGCACACGGCCGGCCGGCTCCTCAACGACCTCTTCCAGCAGGCCCTGCGGGTCGGCAAGCGCGCGCACAGCGAGACCGGCATCGACAAGGCCGGCCAGTCGCTGGTGACCTTCGGCCTGGAGCAGCTGGCCGACGGCGCCCCCGTGCAGGAGTGGGCGCGCGGCAAGCGCGCCCTGATCATCGGCGCCGGCTCCATGTCCTCGCTCGCCGCGGCCACCCTGGCCCGCGCCGGGGTCGCGGAGCTCGCCGTCGCCAACCGGACGCTGGAGCGCGCACGGCGCCTCGCGCTCGCGCTGACCGAGCCCGGCGGCCCGGGCGCGGCCGGGCTCACGGCCTCCGCCGTGCCGATGGCCGACGTCGCGGCCGAGCTGGCCCAGGCCGACATCGTCGTCTCCTGCACGGGCGCCACCGGCCTGGTCCTCACCGTCGAGTCGGTGCTGTCGGCCCTCACCGAGCGGCTGGCGGCGACGGCCGAGGCCCAGGCCCTGCCGGGCGGGGACGTACGCGCCGAATACGTACGCGGCGGCGATGACACGGACCCGGAGCGCGGCCAGGGCGACGACTGCCCCCTCGGCCTCGCCGACGACGCGCGCCGCTCCGCGCCGCTCCTGCACCTCCTCGACCTCGCGATGCCGCGCGACGTGGACGCCGCCGCGCACCGGGTCGAGTACGTACGGCTCGTCGACATCGAGTCGCTCGCCGAGGCGTCCGCCGACGCGCCCATGGCCGCCGACGTCGACCGGGTCCGCGCGATCGTCGCGGACGAGGTCGAGGCGTTCGGGGCCGCCCAGCGCGCCGCGCACATCACGCCCACCGTGGTCGCGCTGCGCACCATGGCGGCGGACCTCGTCGCGAGCGAGATCACGCGGCTGGACGGCCGCCTTCCGGACCTGGACGACAAGGAGCGCGCGGAGATCACCCAGACCGTCCGCCGGGTCGTCGACAAACTCCTGCACGCGCCCACCGTGCGGGTCAAGCAGCTGGCCGCGACGCCCGGCGGCGCCGGGTACGCGGACGCGCTGCGCGAACTCTTCGACCTCGACCCGCAGGCGGTCGCCGCCGTCAGCCGGGCGGACACGCGGTCCGACAGGCAGAACACAGCACGGGAGCGGGCATGAACGACACCTCACTCACGGCGGCCGCCGACAGCCGGCCGCTCCGGCTGGGCACCCGGCGCAGCAAGCTCGCCATGGCCCAGTCAGCTCAGGTCGCCGAGGCGGTGCGCACGCTCACCGGGCGCGCCGTGGAGCTCGTCGAGATCACGACGTACGGCGACACCTCACGCGAGCACCTCGCGCAGATCGGCGGCACCGGCGTCTTCGTCTCCGCGCTGCGCGACGCGCTGCTCGCCGGTGACATCGACTTCGCCGTGCACTCGCTGAAGGACCTGCCGACCGCCGAGCCGGCCGGGCTGGTGCTGGCCGCGATCCCGGCCCGCGAGGACCCGCGCGACGTGCTGGTCGCCCGCGACGGGCTCGACTTCGAGTCGCTGCCCGCGGGCGCCCGGGTCGGCACCGGCTCGCCGCGCCGGATGGCGCAGCTGAACGCGTGGGCGCGCTCGCTCGGCCAAGACATCGAGACCGTGCCGATCCGCGGCAACATCGACACCCGCGTCGGGTACGTCACCGGCGGGGAACTGGACGGCGTCGTGCTGGCCGCGGCCGGCCTCACCCGCATCGGCCGGATCGGGGAGGCGAGCCAGTTCCTGCCCGCCGACTCGATCCTGCCCGCCCCCGGCCAGGGGGCCCTGGCAGTCGAGTGCGTAGCCGACCAGGTCGGCGCCGCCCCCGGACTCGCCAGCGTGCTCGCCGAGCTCGACGACCCGTTCACCCGGGCCGCCGTGACCGCCGAGCGTTCCCTGCTCGCCGCCCTGGAGGCCGGCTGCTCCGCACCTGTGGGTGCGCTGGCCGACCTGCAGGCCGACGGGCAGGCTGTCACCGTAATGCGCCTGCGCGGCGTCGTCGGCTCGACCGACGGCTCGACGCTGGTGCAGCTGTCCACCACCGGTCCCGTTCCGGCCTCCAGTGACGCAGCCTCGGCCCTCGGCCGGGAACTCGCCGCCGAGATGCTGGCCAAGGGTGCGGCCGGTCTTATGGGGGAGCGAGCACTTTGAACCCCACCGCCCCTAATCACCCCGCGCTCGGGCACGTCACCTTCCTCGGTGCCGGTCCCGGAGACCCGGGACTGCTGACGCTCCGAGCCGTGGAGGCACTGGCGGCAGCGGATGTACTGATCGCCGATCCGTCCGTACTCGAAGTGGTACGTGCGCACGTGCGCGCCAACGTGGCCGTGGAGAGTCACGGCATGCCTGCCCAGGCGGTAGCTGATGGCTCATCAAGTGCCGCCGAGGTCCCGGTTCTTAGGGACACCGCCAATCTTGTCATGGGGGCGGCGCGGAGCGGCAAGCGGGTCGTCCGTGCGGTCGTCGGCGACCCCGGGCTGGACGGCAACGCCGCCGACGAGATGCTGGCCTGCGCCGCCGAGGGGGTGACCTTCGAGGTGGTGCCCGGCGTCGCCAACGCGGTGGGCGTGCCCGCCTACGCCGGAGTGCCGCTGCACGACGCGAGCGGCGCCGACGTCCGGTTCCTGGACGCCCGTACCGCCTCCGACCGGTGCTGGGCGGAGGTCGGCGCGAGCGAGGTGACCGTGGTGGTCACCGCCACCCTCGACACCGTCGCCGCCACCGCGAGCGAGCTGATCACGGCCGGGCGCAAGCCCGACACCCCGATGACCGTCACCGTCGCGGGCACCACGACGCGCCAGCGCACCTGGTCGGTGACGCTCGGCTCGGTGGCGCAGACGCTCAAGGCCGCGAAGGTGCTGCCGTCGCCGAACGGCGGGCAGCCCGTGATAGCCGTGGTCGGCGAGCGCAGCGCGGCCGCGCAGCGCGACCGGCTCTCGTGGTTCGAGTCCAAGCCGCTGTTCGGCTGGAACGTGCTCGTGCCGCGCACCAAGGAGCAGGCCGCATCGCTCTCCGACCAGCTCCGTTCGTACGGCGCCGTGCCCAGCGAGGTGCCGACGATCGCCGTCGAGCCGCCGCGCACCCCGCAGCAGATGGAGCGCGCGGTCAAGGGCCTGGTCACCGGGCGCTACGAGTGGATCGCCTTCACCTCCGTGAACGCCGTCAAGGCGGTGCGCGAGAAGTTCGAGGAGTACGGGCTCGACGCGCGCGCCTTCGCCGGGATCAAGGTCGCGGCGGTCGGCGAGCAGACCGCCAAGTCGCTGGTGGACTTCGGCGTCAAGCCGGACCTGGTGCCGAGCGGCGAGCAGTCGGCCGCCGGGCTGCTGGAGGACTGGCCGCCCTACGACCCGGTCTTCGACCCGATCGACCGGGTCTTCCTGCCGCGCGCCGACATCGCCACGGAGACCCTGGTCGCCGGGCTGATCGAGCTGGGCTGGGAGGTCGACGACGTCACCGCCTACCGGACCGTACGGGCCTCCCCGCCGCCCGCCGAGACCCGCGAGGCGATCAAGGGCGGCGGCTTCGACGCGGTCCTGTTCACCTCGTCCTCGACCGTGCGGAACCTGGTCGGCATCGCCGGCAAGCCGCACAACGTGACCGTGATCGCCTGCATCGGCCCGGCCACCGCCAAGACCGCCGAGGAGCACGGGCTGCGCGTGGACGTCATGTCGCCCGAGCCCTCGGTGCACAAACTGGCCGCGGCGCTCGCGGACTTCGGGGCCGCGCGGCGCGAGGCCGCGCTGGAGGCCGGCGACCCGGTCACCCGCCCCAGCGAGCGGCGGCCCGGATCGCGTAGGAGGGCACGGAGTTGAGCACGAACTACGGAAGTTTCCCCGGGGCGCGCCCGCGGCGGCTGCGCACCACCCCGGCCATGCGCCGGATGGTCGCCGAGACCCGGCTGCACCCGGCCGACCTGATCCTGCCCGCCTTCGTGCGGGAGGGCGCCGCCGAGCCGGTGCCGGTCGCCTCCATGCCGGGCGTCGTCCAGCACACCCGCGACAGCCTGCGCAAGGCGGCCGTCGAGGCGGTCGAGGCGGGCGTCGGCGGGTTCATGCTCTACGGCGTGCCCGAGGAGAAGGACGCGGTCGGCAGCCGGGGCACGGACCCCGACGGCATCCTCCAGGTCGCGATCCGGGACGTTCGGTCCGAGGTCGGCGACGACCTGGTGATCATGTCGGACCTCTGCCTGGACGAGTACACCGACCACGGCCACTGCGGCGTCCTCGACGAGCACGGCCGGGTGGACAACGACGCGACGCTGGAGCGGTACGCCGAGATGGCGCGCGTCCAGGCCGACGCGGGCGTCCACACGGTCGCGCCCAGCGGCATGATGGACGGCCAGGTCCGGGTCGTCCGCGAGGCGTTGGACGGCGCGGGCCACCAGGACGTCTCCATCCTGGCCTACACCGCCAAGTACGCCTCCGCGTTCTTCGGCCCGTTCCGGGAGGCCGTCGCCTCCTCGCTGACCGGCGACCGCAAGACGTACCAGCAGGACCCGGCCAACGCCCGGGAGTCCCTGCGCGAGCTGGCGCTCGACATCGAAGAGGGCGCCGACATGGTCATCGTCAAGCCGGCGCTGCCCTACCTGGACATCCTGCGGCAGGTCGCGGACACGGTGGACGTGCCGGTCGCCGCGTACCAGGTCTCCGGCGAGTACGCGATGGTCGAGGCCGCCGCCGCCAACGGGTGGGTCGACCGCGACCGCATCATCATGGAGACCCTCGTCGGCGCCAAGCGCGCGGGCGCGAGCATGATCCTCACCTACTGGGCGGCGGAGGCCGCGCGGCAGCTCTGACGCCGATGTGACGTTGGTTTTCCTGCGTCCAGCCCCCGACGGTCCGCCCGTCGGGGGCTGTCGTGCGTACGGGCGTCGGCGCGGCGAAGGCGGCGCGGGGCGGGCTCACACCGCGCGGGCGATGGCGCGGACGAAGTCGCGGGAGCGCGCCCGGTCGAGGGCCAGCTCCTCCATCCGGTCCAGCAGCGCCCGGTACTTGGCGAGCTGGTCCGCCGCGTCCAGCAGCGCGGGCCCGTGCGACTGGTCCAGCTGCACGGTGTCGAGCTGCGCCACCGGCCCCGACGCGTACAGGATGGTCTGCCCCGCGCCCGGGAACTCGCCCCGCTCGAAGGGGATCGCCAGCACCCGTACGTTCTCCCGCCCGCTCATCTCCACGAGATGGTCGAGCTGGGCGCGGGTCGTCTCCCGGCCGCCGAACCGCATGCGCAGCGCGGCCTCGTGGATGATCGCCGTGTACGGCATCGGGGCGGCGCGGCGGAGGACCTCCTGGCGCCTCATGCGGTGCGCGACCCGGTGCTCGACCTCGTGGGGCGGCAGCGGCGGCACGCCCTGGTTGAAGATGACGCGGGCGTGGTCGACGGTCTGGAGGAGGCCGGGCAGGATGGAGGTCTGCGCCGTGCGCAGCTCCACGGCGTGGTGCTCGATCTCGGCGAGATCGAGCAGCCCCGGCGGCAGCGTGGCGCGGTACTCCTCCCACCAGTGACGGGTGCGGTTGCCCGTAAGGGCGCTGAGCGCGTCGACGAGTTGACGGTCGGCGCAGCCGTACGTCCGGGCCAGGGCGCGCAGCCGCTCGGCGCTGACGCCGGCCCGCCCGGACTCGATGTTGCTGATCCGGGCCTGGTCGGCGCCGAGCAGCGCGCCCGCCTCCGAGGCCGTCATGCCCGCCCGCTCGCGGAGCTTGCGGAGTTCTGAGCCCAGCCGCTGCTGGCGGGCCGTGGGGGCGCTCCTCGGTGGCATCGGCCTCCTCCCTCGTCACGCCCAGTCTGGCGGCGCGCACCCCCGGGGGTCCATCGGGTGCATGTATTTTCCGGAAGCCGCGTCCCGCGCGCACCGACTGCCTTACGGTGTGTGTCACTTCGCTCACGCTAGGGAGGCGCGTATGAGTTGTGCGCCGGAGCCGTTCGAGGCCGGGCCGCCCGAGGACTGGGAGTACACCCTCCAGGTGCCGCGCGACCCGCTCGCCCCCTGCATCGCGCGCCGGACGCTGCGCACCATCTTCGAGGAGCACGGCTTCTCCGAGTACGCCGACACCGCGGAGCTGCTGACCTCCGAACTCGTCACCAACTCCTACCGCTACGCCGACGGGCCCGCCTCCGTGCGGGTACGGCGGGACGGGGAGCGGGTGCGGGTGAGCGTGTGGGACGCCAACCCCAAGCTGCCCGCCCTGGCGACGGCGGTGGGGCCGGCCGTGCCGCCCCCGGACGTCGAGCGGGGGCGCGGGCTGGGGCTCGTGCGGCTGTACGCGGACAGCTGGGGCGGCTTCCTGCTGCGGGATCAGCAGCAGGGGCTGGGCGGCAAGATGATGTGGTTCGAACTCGGCGGCGGCGTCCCGGGGGCCTCCGCCGACCCCTGAGCGGGGTGAGACACCCGCACCGGGTGGAAGCGGGGGCGATCACTCGGTGCGGGCGTCTCCGTGGGCGGGGTCGTCGCCCACGGTCTGCGGCGCGTCCCGGCCGCCGGGCCGGGACGCGGGGGCGGCCTAGTTGACGGCGTCGGCCTTCTCGCGCTGCCAGTAGGTGACCTGGGCGTTGTCGTCGTAGTACGCGCTGCCGCCGGGCAGCGCCGGGTGGGCGGCCGAGCCGGTGGAGCCGTCGTTGTCGGCGTTGCCGAAGTAGACGGCCAGCGAGTCGGCGGTGCGGCCGTGGTCGCCGTCGGCGCCGAGGGCGACCCCCGCGTACGCCGATTCGCCGGGCCGGAGGGTGACCACGGCCTGCGGCTTGGTGTCCTCCATCGGCGCGGCGGACACGGACTGGTCCTCGCCGAACCGGAGCATCGGGTAGTAGTACGCGTTGCACGCCTGTGAGCCGGTGTTGGTGGCCGTCAGCAGCAGGTAGTGCGAGGGGCGCGTCGGGGTCTCGGCGGTGACCTCGACGTTGTCCCCGGAGCAGGCGAGCTCGACGGGCCCCTGGTCGCCCCCGCCGCTCTTGGACACGGCGCCGCTCTTGCCGCCCAGCCGGGCCGTGGCGCCGGTGTTCTTCTCGGAGTGACCGGGCGCGCTGTCGGCCTTGGGGTCGTTGACGGAGCCGCCCGAGGCCGCGGAAGCGGTGGCGCTCGCGCCGGCCGGGGCGGCCTTGTCGGTCCCTCCAGACTGGCAGGCGGTCAGGGAGACGGCGGCGGCGAAGGCCGCGACGGCGACGGCGATGGTGCGGGTGCGGCGGGACTTGGCCATGATCGGAGTTCTCCCCGTGCGGATCAGAAGGATCAGAAGGAACGAAGGATCAGAAGGAATGGAGGACCAGAAGGAATGGAGGATCAGAAGGAATGGACGAGCGCCACGACGGTGACGGTGGACGCCACGAGCACGGCCACGGCCACGGCGTCGATGAAGCTGAACCGGTCGCGTGAAGGCATGACTGCTCCTGGGCGGATGGCGCTGGAAGGGTGGAAGGCCGCGGTACTCGCCGCGGCATGTCCACAGCCTGCGAGGCGTCCTGTTCCCGCCGCAACGGCCGCCCGAGTATTGGGGAAGCTGGAACGGCCGCGCATAATCTGACCTGGGGAGAAGCCCCACCCCTGGAACGCGCTTCTGGGACGGACTTGGAGGGGGCCGGTGGGTGTGGCGAGTGAGACAGAGGACTTTGCCGCTCTGCTCCGGGAGCTGAAGGGCCGCTCGGCACGCAGCTACGGCGTGCTGGCCGGAAAGCTCCACGTGAGCACGTCCACGCTGCACCGCTACTGCAACGGCGACGCCGTGCCCACCGACTACGCACCCGTGGAACGTCTCGCGCGGCTGTGCGGGGCGACGCCGGACGAGCTGGTGGAGGTGCACCGGCGCTGGATCGTCGCGGACGCGGCCCGGCGGCGCAAGCCTTCGTCGGCGGCGACCGCCGCACCGGAGGCCCAGCCGGAGCGGGAGCAGGAGCCGGGGGCGGGACCGCGAGTGGAGCCCGTACCGAAGGCTGTACGGGAGGACGCGCCCGTACGGGAGTCCGCGGCGGAACCCGTGCCCGTACCGCCGGCGGAGGCCGGGCCCGCGGCCGAGTCCGCGGCCGAGCCCGCACCGGAACCCGAGCGTCCGGTCCGTCGCTGGACGCGGAAGCGGGCCGCCCTCGTGGGCGTCGGGGTGGTGGCCCTCGCCGTGCCCGCCGCCGTGGCGGTGGCGCAGGTGACCGGGGCGGCGGACGAAGGCAAGGAGAAGCCCGCGGGCTACTCCGCCTCGCGCCTGCCGAGCGCAGACCCGAGTGCGCCGCGGGCGTCGAAGAGCGGCTCGCCGGACGGCGCCTCCAAGGAGGGCGACGGGGCCGAGACGTCCAAGAGCGGTTCACCCTCGCCGACGGCGTCGGGCGGCGCGGAGGCTCCCGGCGGGGATCCCGGCGCGGGCCTCGCCCCGAGCAAGGACACGGGCACGGGCCGGGGCAAGGGCCAGGGCGGGGACGTTTCGGGCGAGCCGCTGACCGTGAGCAGCCGGATCAACTCCTGGGAGGACCGCTGCTCCCAGTACTACCTGCTGGGCGACACGCCCGCCCAGGTGCCGCGGCCGCCGACCGAGCAGGACACCGGGGCCTGGGCGCGGAACCTGGGCGCGGTCACCGGCGGCACCTCGAAGACCCAGCTGGTCGTGCAGGGGAAGAGCGAGAAGACGGTGGTGCTACAGGCGATGCACGTGCGCGTGGTGGGGCGTTCGGCACCGCTCGACTGGTCGTCGTTCTCCATGGGGAGCGGCTGCGGCGGCGGGATGACGCCGAGGTCGTTCGACATCGACCTCGACGCCGGAGCCCCGGTGACGCGGCCGGTCGCCGGGGAGCAGGGCGATCTGAAGATCCCCGCCACGGACTTCCCGTACAAGGTGTCGCTGAACGATCCGCAGGTGCTGAACATCCAGGCGCACACCGACGGCCACGACGTCAGCTGGTATCTGGAGCTGGAGTGGAGCAGCGGCGGCCGGCACGGCACGACGCGGATCTACGACCACGGCAAGCCGTTCCGTACATCCGGGCTGAAGGACGCGCCGAAGTACGCGTACAACGATGAGAAGAAGGGCTGGGAGCGGGACACCGCTTCGTAGCGTCCCGCCCCCGGGGACCTTCCGCTACAGGCGCTCGGGGGTGCGGATGCCCAGGAGCGCCATGCCCTGCCGCAGCGTGCGGCCGGTGAGCTCGCACAGGAAGAGACGGTTCTCGGCCACGTCGGCGGGGACCTCGGGCTTGAGGACCGGGCACTGGTCGTAGAACGTCGTGTAGTGCGAGGCGAGCTGGTAGAGGTACGCGGCGAGCTTGTGCGGCTCGTACGTCTCGGCGACCGAGGCCAGGATCTCGGCGAAGTCGTCGAGGTGCAGGCCCAGCGCGCGCTCGGCGGGGGCCAGCGCCAGCTCCGGGTGGGGCGCCGGGTGCTTGCCGTCCGCCTTGCGCAGGATGGACTGGATGCGCGCGTACGCGTACTGGAGGTAGACGCTGGTGTCGCCGTTGAGGGACACCATCCGGTCGAGGTCGAAGACGTAGTCGCGGGTCATCGAGGTGGACAGGTCGGCGTACTTGACCGCGCCGATGCCCACCTGCGCGCCGCGCTCGGCGATCTCGTCCTCGGTGAGGTCCTTGGCCTTCTCCCGTACGACGGCCGACGCGCGGTCGATCGCCTCGTCCAGCAGGTCGACCAGCCGGACGGTCTCGCCCTCACGGGTCTTGAAGGGCTTGCCGTCCTTGCCGAGCACGGTCCCGAAGGGGAGCTGCCGCGCGGTGTCCTCGGGGAGCCAGCCCGCCCGGCGGGCGGTCTCGAAGACCATCCGGAAGTGCAGCGCCTGCCGGGCGTCCACGACGTAGAGGAGCGTGTCGGCGCCCAGCGTGCCGACCCGGTCGCGGATGGCCGCGAGGTCGGTGGCCGCGTAGCCGAAGCCGCCGTTGGACTTCTGGACGATGAGCGGCGTCGGGTTGCCGTCCGGGCCCTTGACGTCGTCGAAGAAGACGCACAGGGCGCCGTCGGAGCGGACGGCGACGCCGGACTCCTCCAGCTCCTTGACGACGTTGATCAGGTCGTCGTTGTACGCGCTCTCGCCGACGATGTCCGCGTCCCGGATCTCCACGTCGAGCTTCTCGTACACGGCCCGGAAGTAGATCTTCGACTCGTCGACGATCTTGTGCCAGAGGGCGAGGGTCTCCTCGTCGCCGGACTGGAGGGACACCACCCGGTCGCGGGCGCGGCCCTTGAACTCCTCGTCGGAGTCGAAGAGCGCGCGCGACGCCTTGTAGAGGCGGTTGAGCCGCGCCATGGCGGCCTCGCCCTCGCCCTCGGCGCCGTTCGCGGCGGCCGCGGCGTCGGAAGCGTGATCCAGCTCGGCGGGGTGCTCGATCAGGTACTGGATGAGCATGCCGAACTGGGTGCCCCAGTCGCCGATGTGGTGGCGGCGGACCACCGTCTCGCCCCGGTGCTCCAGGATCTTGACGATCGCGTCGCCGATCACCGTCGAACGCAGGTGGCCGACGTGCATCTCCTTGGCCACGTTGGGCTGGGAGTAGTCGATGACCGTGGTGCCCGGCTCCGGCGCGTACGGGACGCCGAGCCGGTCGTCGGCGGCGCGGGCCGCGAGCGTGTTCGTGATCGCGGAGTCGGCGACGGTGATGTTCAGGAAGCCGGGGCCGGAGACCTCGACATCGGAGATCAGCTCACCGGCCGGCAGCCCCTCGACGACCTTGGCGGCCAGCTCGCGGGGGTTGCCCTTCAGCTTCTTCGCCAGCGCCAGCATCCCGTTGGCCTGGAAGTCCGCCCGGTCGCTACGTCGCAGCAGCGGGTCGGCGGCGCCGGCCTCCGGCAGGGCAGCCGAGAGGGCGTCCGCGACGCGCTGGTGGACCGTGGCGGCGAGTGAAGGGACCGAAGCCATGGGATGCCGTTCCGTGAGGGGTCGTCTGGGCCGGTGCCAAGTATCCCACGGGGGCCGCGCCGGCCCGGCCGGATATTCCACGGGCGGCACGGGGCGTACGGGCTGTACGGGGCGGAGGGGTCGTACGGGCTGTGGGGGCGGAGGGGTCGTTCGTACGGGCCACGGCTTACGGTTCGCCCACCGGCCGCTTTACGGTCGGCCCGCCCGGCCGGTTAATTCACGGGCGGTCGCGGAACCCCCGGGGCACCCTTGCCGTCTGGGACAATGGTCGACGCCATGACCGCAAGGAAGGAAGTGCCGAACGTGGCTCAGAGCACCGAGGCCGACTGGGTCTCCCGATTCGCCGACGAGGTCATTGCCGAGGCGGAGCGTCATGCCCCCGGCAAACCCATTGTCTGCGCCTCGGGCCTCAGCCCCTCCGGCCCGATCCATCTGGGCAACCTGCGCGAGGTCATGACCCCGCACCTGGTCGCCGACGAGATCCGGCGCCGCGGGCACGACTGCGTGCACATCATTTCCTGGGACGACTACGACCGGTACCGCAAGGTCCCGGCCGGCATCGACCCGTCCTGGTCGGAGCACATCGGCAAGCCGCTCACCTCGGTGCCGGCCCCGCCCGGCAGCCCGTACGCCAACTGGGCCGAGCACTTCAAGGCGCCGATGATCAAGGCGCTGGAAGAGCTCGGCATCGAGTTCCGCGGCATCAGCCAGACCGAGCAGTACACCTCCGGCGCGTACCGCGAGCAGATCCTGCACGCGATGCGCGACCGCGGCCGGATCGACGGAATCCTCGACCGGTACCGGACGAAGGAGAAGCCGGGCGGCGCGGCCAAGGGCCAGAAGCAGGGCCAGAAGCAGAGCCAGAAGCCCGTCGACGAGGCCGAGCTGGAGGCCGCCGAGGGCTCCGGCGCGGCGAGCGAGGACGACGGCAGCACGGGCGGCGGGGGCTACTTCCCGTACAAGCCCTACTGCTCCGTGTGCGACCGCGACCTGACGACCGTCACCGCGTACGACGACGAGTCGACCGAGCTGTCCTACAGCTGCGTCTGCGGGCACGAGGAGACGGTGCTGCTGCGCGAGCACGACCGCGGCAAGCTGGTCTGGAAGGTCGACTGGCCGATGCGCTGGGCGTACGAGGGCGTCGTCTTCGAGCCCAGCGGCGTCGACCACTCCTCGCCCGGCTCCTCGTACGTCGTCGGCGGCCAGATCGTCCGCGAGGTCTTCGACGGCCGGCAGCCGATCGGCCCGATGTACGCCTTCGTCGGCATCAGCGGCATGGCCAAGATGTCCTCCTCGAAGGGCGGCGTGCCGACCCCGGCCGACGCGCTGGAGATCATGGAGGCGCCGCTGCTGCGCTGGCTGTACGCGCGGCGCAAGCCCAACCAGTCCTTCAAGATCGCCTTCGACCAGGAGATCCAGCGGCTGTACGACGAGTGGGACGCCCTGGAGCGCAAGATCGCGGACGGTTCGGCGCAGCCCGCCGACACCGCCGCGTACGGGCGCGCCACCCGGACCGCCGCCGCCGAGCTCCCGAAGACGCCGCGCCCGCTGCCGTACCGCACGCTCGCCTCGGTCGTGGACATCACCGGCGGCCAGGACGAGCAGACGCTGCGCATCCTCGGCGAGCTCGACCCGGCCAACCCGGTCGCCTCGCTCGACGAGACCCGGCCGCGGCTCGACCGCGCGCAGCACTGGGTCACCACCCAGGTCCCGGCCGAGCAGCGGACGATCCTGCGGGACGAGCCGGACGCCGAACTGCTGGCGTCCCTGGACGACGAGGCGCGCGAGTCGCTGCGGCTGCTGCTCGACGGGCTCGACGAGCACTGGTCGCTGGACGGGCTGACCACGCTCGTCTACGGCGTGCCGAAGATCCAGGCGGGCCTGGCCCCGGACGCCAAGCCGACGCCGGAGCTGAAGGTCGCGCAGCGCTCGTTCTTCGCGCTCCTGTACCGGCTGCTGGTGAGCCGCGACACGGGCCCGCGACTGCCCACGCTGCTGCTGGCGGTGGGGGCGGACCGGGTGCGCAAGCTGCTGGGCGCGTAGCTTTTCGCGACGTACGGACGGAGGGCCGTCACCCGGTCGATCGACCTGGGTGGCGGCCCTCCGTCATGCGCTGTGCCGTTGTGCCGTTGTGCCGGGGTCAGTGCGCGCTGTCGGCGTCGGCCTCGGACCGGTACCGGTGCCGGAAGTCGCGCAGGAACCCGCGCAGCTCGCCCTCGGTGAGAGGGCCGCCGCTCTCGCTGGTGACGCCGTCGACATCGGCGAGGTGACGGCCGAGCTGCCGGGCGTTGGGGAATTCCCCGTTGCTCTCCCTGTACCGGCGATAAGCCGAGAACAGCTGCTCCTGGTGAGCGTCCTCGTCGGCCGCTTCTTCCTGCTGCTCCTGCTCCTGCTCGTAGTCGGCGTGCTCGGGGGCGGGGGCCGGTGCCGGAGCTGTGGGCGGCGCTACGAACCAGGGGTTGACGTGCGGTTCCGCGGCCGGGGTCGCTTCGGCCGGAGCCTGTACGGGCGCGGGGGCGCCGTGCCCGTACGCCTGCCGGTGCTCCTCGGCTGCGGGCTGGTGCGAGGCGTACTGCGGCTGGCCCGCGGCGGTCGCCTGCCCGGTGGCCGGGAACTGCTGAGTGGCGGGGGCGGCTTCGGCGTATTGGGCCTGCTGGTGCTGCTGGGCTTGCTGGTTCTGCTGGGCGGCGTATTGGGCCTGGTGGTGGGTGGGGTGGTCGCCCTGCGGGTTCTGCTGGTGCTGCTGGTTCTGCTGGGGCGCGTGCTCGGCGTACTGGGGCTGCTGGTTCTGCTGCGGGCCGACGGGCGCTTGCGGGGCGTACTGCGCCTGCTGGGGAGGCTGGGGAGGCTGAGGAGCGGCGGGGGCCTGCGGCGTGCCTGAGGGCTGCTCGGACGTACGTACCTGCTGGGCCTGCTGCGCTTGTTGAATCTGCTGCGCTTGGTGGACCTGCTGGGCTTGCTGGACCTGTTGGAACTGCTGGGCTTGCTGGATCTGCTGAGGCGCGGGGGCCTGGCCGTTGACAGCGGCCTGCCCTGCGGCTGCGCCGTGGGCCGCACCGGGGTGCTGCCCCGCGTCAGAGGCCTGCTCCACGGCCGGAGCTTGGCCGTTGACAGCGGCCTGTCCCGTGGCGACGATGCCCTGCTCCGCGTCAGCGGGCCCCGCTCCCGCCGGGCCCTGCCCGGCCGCGGCGGGCTGCTGCTCCCCGGCCGTAGCCGGAGCGGCCCCAGCCGGAGTGGCCCCAGTCGGAGCGCCCCCGGCCGGAGCGGCCTCCGCCGCCCCCGCGGCCGGCTGCTCGTGCGGCAGTGGCTCGGCCGCTGCCGCGATGGCCGGGCGTTGTTGGGTAGCGGGAAGCGGCGTACTCGGCATCGGCAGGGCCGGCGGTGCCGGATTGATGCCCGCAGAGGCCAGCCCCGCGGGGCCGGTCTCCGAGAGCGGTACCCCGAAGCGTGCCAGGCGCAGCGGCATCAGGGACTCGACGGGCGCCTTGCGCCGCCAGGCACGGCCGTAGCGGGCCTGGAGCCGGGCGCGGTAGACGAGGCGGTCCTGTTCCAGCTGGATGACCTGCTCGTAGCTGCGCAGCTCCCACAGCTTCATCCGGCGCCACAGACGGAAGGTGGGGACGGGGGAGAGCAGCCAGCGGGTGAGGCGGACGCCTTCCATGTGGCGGTCGGCGGTGATGTCGGCGATCCGGCCGACGGCGTGCCGCGCCGCCTCGACGGAGACGACGAAGAGCACCGGGATGACCGCGTGCATGCCGACGCCGAGCGGGTCGGGCCAGGCGGCGGCGCCGTTGAAGGCGATGGTGGCGGCGGTGAGCAGCCAGGCGGTCTGGCGCAGCAGCGGGAAGGGGATCCGCATCCAGGTGAGGAGCAGGTCCAGGGCCAGGAGGACGACGATGCCGGCGTCGATGCCGATGGGCAGGACGTCGGCGAAGCCGCCGAAACCCTTCTTGAGGGCGAGGTCGCGCACGGCGGAGTACGAACCGGCGAAGCCGATTCCGGCGATCACCACCGCTCCCGCCACGACGAGACCGATCAATATGCGGTGCGTACGCGTCAGCTTGGTCACTTCCGTCGCGGACACCCGCGATACCTCCCCGCCCTCGAATACCGGCGCGCCAAGACTGGCACACCCGTTCGGGGCGGGGCGCGGCGGCTGTTGCTATGGGCTACTTGTTGGCGGCGGCGATGGAGGCGAGAGCCTCCTTGGCGGCGGCCTCCGCCAGCTTCAGCAGGTCGTCGGCGTTGGGCGACTTGGCGCCCTGGAAGCCCGCGCCGTCGTACTGGACGGTGACGACGGCGTTGGCGCTACGGGCCACGACCCGCTGGTCGCGGTAGTTGTCGCCGCCCTTCCTGGACTCGGCCTTGACCGTGGCGGCCTGGTCGCCGACGCCGTCGGCGGTGCCGGTCTTGACGTTCTTCGCGCCCTCCGCCTTGGCGGCCTTGTCGGCCTCCTGGGTGACGAACGCCGTGGCGCGCTGGTCGCCGGAGCCGAAGGTGGGGTGGGAGGGGAAGACGTTCACCTCGATGGTGAGGGAGCGGTACTGCATGTCCTTGAGGTCGTCGTCGTCCGTGCCGTTCCACAGGCAGGAGGTGGAGCTGCCGCTCCTGGGGGGCTTCAGGACCTTGCCGTTCTTCTCGTTCACGTTGGGAACGAGCTTCTCGACCGTCTTGGTGGAGATCTCCTTGCAGGCCTCGGGGATCTTGGAGAACGCGGCGGCCTTGACGGTGGGCGAGGCGCTGGCCGAGGAGGAGGCGGAGGACGAGCTCGACGAGTCCTTCTTCTTCGAGCCGGAGTCGTCGGAGCAGCCGGTGGCGACGAGCATCACCGGTACTGCTCCGCAGGCGAGGATTCGGGCGAGTCGCGGGGCTGTGCTGCGCATGGGTCCTTCGCTCATTCGGTGTCGACGGGTTGTCCGGGGGCCGGCCGGCTCCGGTGCCGGAACCGGCCGGGCGGGCCCGGCGCCGGAACCGGCGGGAACCGGGCGGGCTATCGGCACGGTACGCGGCCGGGGCGCGGGGGCGGCCCAAGTGTGGCGATACTCGCCGGATCAGTCGCTGAAGTAACCGGCGAGTTCATTGGCCAGACCGCGGGCCTTGCCCTGGAGGTCCTCGCTGCTGGGGGTGTGCTGCTTGTCGGCCGCCCACTGGTCGTATCCGACGGTGACCAGGACGTTCGAGGAGCGGAAGACGACGGTGATGTCGCGGTGCACGCCGGAGTCGGCGGTGGCGAGCCGGTCGTTGAGGAAGGCGTCGTCGCCGAGGTCGTCGAGGAGCCTGGGGGCGAGGTCGGCGGCGTTCGTGGTGGGGGAGGCGGGGGCGGTGGGGACGCCGGAGGTGGGGGTGGGGCTCGTACCGGCTTCGTGCTCGGCGGTGAGCTGAGCGGACTCGCCGCCCGGTGTGCCGTTCTTCTTCGACTTCGGGGAGCCGACGGAGTCATTGGTCGCCGGGTGGCCCGGGGGGTGGGCCGAGGAGGAGCCGGTCGGGATGTTCGCGGCGCTGGCCCGTGCCTCGTAGAGCTGCCGCGCCCGGTCGTCGTCGCTGACCGCCGGGTCGTAGGAGACCACGCGCTCGTAGTCGACCGTCAGGTGGCGGGTGCCCTCGGGCGTCTCCAGGCTCCAGCGGCAGCCGACGCGGCGGTCGGTGTCGTAGGTGAGGGCGGGCTGGCCGGCGTACGTCTTCTCGGCGTCCTGCTCGCTCTGGTCGTCGACGCCGGGCAGCATGGTGCGCAGCGTCTTGCGGTCGACCTTTCCGCAGGGCTCGGGGAGCGACTGGTACTTGCCGGGCTCGGCGGCGGTCGCGGACGGGCTGGAGTCCCCGGACTTGGCGTCGTCGCCGGTGCCGGTCGCGCCGGAGCCCGAGCTGCAGCCGCTCGCCAGCCCGACGCTGAGCACGGCCGCGGCCAGTGCGGCGACCGGTGCGTACGCCTTTCGCTGCACTGTTCAAGGCCCCTTTCGCCGGAAAACTGGTTGCCGCCCGAAGACGGCGGCTGGACACAATGTCTACCGCACGTACTGCCGCGCCTGCCGGTTCGCCGCCGTCAATCCGACGTTAGGCCCGGCATTTGCGCTTTGAGGGTTTTGTGGGGGAATGAGGTAAGTCATGTCGTACACCGAGGTACCCGGGGCACAGGTCCCGATCCGCATGTGGGCCGATCCGGCGGCGGTCGAGGGCGTCGCGATGCAGCAGCTGCGCAATGTCTCCACGCTGCCGTGGATCAAGGGCCTGGCGGTGATGCCGGACGTGCACTACGGCAAGGGTGCGACGGTCGGCTCGGTGATCGCCATGCGCGGGGCGGTCTGCCCGGCGGCTGTCGGGGTGGACATCGGCTGCGGCATGTCGGCCGTCAAGACATCGCTCACCGCCAACGATCTGCCGGGCGATCTGTCGCGGCTGCGCTCGAAGATCGAGCAGGCGATTCCGGTGGGGCGGGCGATGCACGACGAGGCGGTCGATCCAGGGCGTATCCACGGCTTCCCGACGGCCGGATGGGACGACTTCTGGGCGCGGTTCGACGGGGTGGCGGAGGCGGTCAAGTTCCGGCAGGGGCGGGCCGTGAAGCAGATGGGTTCGCTCGGCGCGGGCAACCACTTCATCGAACTCACGTACGACGAGACGGGCGCCGTCTGGCTGATGCTGCACTCCGGCTCCCGCAACATCGGCAAGGAACTGGCCGAACACCACATCGGCAAGGCGCGGGACCTCCCGCACAACCAGGGCCTCGTCGACCGCGACCTCGCGGTCTTCATCGCCGACACCCCGCAGATGGCGGCCTACCGGCACGACCTCTTCTGGGCGCAGGAGTACGCGAAGCACAACCGGGCCATCATGATGGCCCTCTTCCAGGACGTCGTCCGCCGCGAGTTCAAGAAGGCGCGCGTCACCTTCGACCCTGTCATCTCCTGCCACCACAACTACGTCGCCGAGGAGCGCTACGACGGCGTGGACCTGCTCGTCACCCGCAAGGGCGCGATCCGCGCGGGCAGCGGCGAATACGGCATCATCCCCGGCTCCATGGGCACCGGCTCGTACATCGTCAAGGGCCTCGGCAACGCCGCCTCATTCAACTCCGCCTCCCACGGCGCGGGCCGCCGCATGAGCCGCAACGCCGCGAAGAAGCGGTTCTCCACCAGCGACCTGGAGGACCAGACGCGCGGCGTGGAGTGCCGCAAGGACTCGGGCGTCGTCGACGAGATCCCGGCCGCGTACAAGCCGATCGAGCAGGTCATCGACCAGCAGCGCGACCTGGTCGAGGTCGTCGCCAAGCTCAAGCAGGTCATCTGCGTGAAGGGGTGAGCGCCGGCTCCCGCCGGGTGAGCGGGAGCCGGCCGGCGCCGGACTACGCGGCGTCCTGCGGGTACCAGCGGAGTTCGATTCTGTTGCCGTCCGGGTCGAGTACGTAGACGGAGTGGGCGTCGCCGCGGGCGCCGAAGCGTTGGACGGGGCCTTCGACGACGGTGAAGGCGCCGGAGTCCAGGACCTCTTGCCAGTCGAGGGGGTCGACCACGAGGCAGAAGTGGTCGACGTTGGCCTCGCCGCGGGGGGCCTGGACCAGGTCGAGGATGGCGGTCGGGCTGACGCGGACCGAGGGGAACGGCGCCTTGCCCGCGCGCCATTCGTCGGCGCGGACCGGTTCCAGGCCGAGCGGGCCGCAGTAGAAGGCCAGGGAGCGTTCGGGGTCGGTGACGTTGAGGACCAGGTGGTCGATGGCGGTGACGCGCATGGGGCTTCCTCTCGGTACGGAGTGGGCGTGCGTGGTCAGTTCTCGCGGTGCACCTTGTAGTTGGACGCCTGGGCGCGGGGGCGCAGGACCAGGAGGTCGACGTTGACGTGGGCGGGGCGGGTGACCGTCCAGGCGATGGTGTCGGCGACGTCGTCGGCGGTCAGCGGTTCGGCGACGCCCGCGTAGACCTTGGCGGCCTTCTCCTGGTCGCCGCGGAAGCGGGTGAGGGCGAACTCGTCGGTCTTGACCATGCCCGGCGCGATCTCTATGACGCGTACGGGCTGCCCGCACAGTTCCAGGCGGAGCGTCTCCGCGATGGCGTGCGCGCCGTGCTTGGCGGCTACGTAGCCGCCGCCGCCCTCGTATGTGCCGAGGCCCGCGGTGGAGGAGAGGATCAGGACCGTGCCGTCGCCGGAGGCGACCAGGGCGGGCAGCAGGGCCTGGGTGGTGTTGAGCACGCCGAGGACGTTGACCTCGTACATGGCACGCCAGTCGGCGGGGTCGGCGGAGGCGACGGGGTCGGTGCCGAGGGCGCCGCCCGCGTTGTTGACCAGCACGTCGCAGCGGTCGAGGCCGGCCGCGAAGGCGTCGACGGCGGCGCGGTCCGTGACGTCGAGCGTGTGTGCTTCGGCCCGGTGGCCCGCCTCGGTCAGTTCGGCGGCGAGTGCCTCTATGCGGTCCTTGCGGCGGGCGGTGAGGACGACGCGGTAGCCCTCGGCGGCGAGCCGGCGGGCGGTGGCGGCGCCGATGCCGCTGCTGGCCCCGGTGATGACTGCGGTACGGGCGGTGGCGGTGGCGGCGTCGGCGGGCATGGGGCTCTCCTCTGGTGCGGGGTGCGGGGTGCGGGGTGCGGGGTGCGGGGTGCGGGGTGCGGGGCGCGGGACGGAGTACGGGGCGCGGGGACGGAGTGCGGGGGCGCGGCCGCCGCCGCGGAGCGCGCGGGTGCGCCGGCGCGTGGGGCCGCGGTGACGAATCTTTACGTTTCCGCGCAGGATATGCCCCGGTCGCCGCCGCTCACCGGCCCCTCGGCGCGTACATGATCACGGCGACCCCGGCGAGGCAGATGAGCGCGCCGAGCACGTCGAAGCGGTCCGGGCGGTAGCCGTCCGCGACCATGCCCCAGGCCAGCGAACCGGCGACGAACACCCCGCCGTACGCGGCGAGGATGCGGCCGAAGTCCGCGTCCGGCTGGAGGGTGGCGACGAACCCGTACGCGCCGAGGGCCACGATCCCGCCGCCGATCCACGCCCACCCGCGCTGCTCGCGCACGCCCTGCCAGACGAGCCACGCGCCCCCGATCTCCAGGAGGGCGGCGAGGAGGAAGAGGGCGATGGAGCGCGCGGGGAGCATGGGGCCACCGTACGGTGGCCGAATCGCGGTCGGGAATGTCACCTTCCGTCGAGAACAGCTCAATTGAGAACAACATGCGAGATTGCAAGTTGATCATATGAATTGGCTGCTATAAATCCATCCTTGGGTTTGCGCGCACGGGGGAGGCAGCCCATGGCCGGTTCGGACGGAGTCCGCATCCACGGCGACGTTCCTGGACAGGTCGTCGTCGGTGACCGCAACGTGGTGATCAACGCCGAGCTGGGCTCGTCCGTCACCTACCGGGCCCAAGGGCCGCCCCCGGTCCAGCGGCGCGCCCACCCGCTCGGCTGGGCCCTGCCCGCCCGCGCCCCCGCGCTGCTGGCCCGTACGAGCGAACTCGCCGCGCTGGAGCGGTGGCTGGCCGCCGGCGCTCCGGTGCAGGTGTACGGACCGCCGGGGCTCGGCAAGACCGCGCTGCTGCGCGCCTTCGCCGCCGGCCGGATCGCGCGCGGCGGCGCCGTCGTCTACCTTCCCGCCGCCGGACTGCCCGCCGAGGACGTCCTCCAGGAGATCTTCCACGCCTGCTTCGAGGTGGCGGACTACAAGCCCGAACCGGCCGAGATGCGGCGGCTGATGGGCTCGGTGCGCGGGCCGCTGCTCGTCGTCGACGACTTCGGCGGAACGGCCGAGGAGCTGGCCGGCCTCGTGTACGCCACGCCGGGCTGCGAGCTGCTGCTGTCCTCCGTGGAGCGCGGGTTGGGCGCCCGCCCGGGGGGCTCCGCCGCCGACGGGCCCGGCGGCCGGCCGATGCGGCTCGAAGGGCTGCCCGAGTACGCCGCGCTCGACCTGCTCGTACGGGAACTGGGCCGCCCGCTGCGCGGCCGCGAGACGACCGCGGCGCGCCGCCTCGCCGCCACCGTGAACGGGCACCCGCTCACCCTGGTGCAGGCCGCCGCCGCCATGAGCGCGTCCGCCGCCAGCGCCGCCGTCACGGGCCCCGTTGGCTACGGCGCGTACGAGGCGTTCGAGACGCTCACGGCGGACGAGTCGGTGTTCGCGGTGGGCGTCGCCGGCCGGCTGAGCGAACGGGCGGCGCGGCTGCTGCGGCTGCTGTGCGCCTTCGATCCGCTGCCGGTCTCCTCGGGGCTGCTGACCGTGTTCACCGGGGGCGCGGATCGCGCCGCCCTGACCGAACTGCGCGCCCTGCGGCTCGCCGAGGCCGATGGCGCCGGGTACCGGGCCGGCGGCCGGTTCGCCGCGCTGGTCGCGGAACGGGTGGGTCCGCCGCGCCAGGCCGCCGAGTTCGCCGCGCCGCTGATCGCCTGGGTACGTACCCGGGCCACCCGGCAGCAGGCGGCGGCCGAGGCCGTCGCCATCGGGCGCGTCCTGTCCTCCGCGAGCTGGGCGGGCAACCACGCGGCGGTGCGGGACCTGGCACGGGCCGCGGCCCCCGCGCTGGCCAGGTCGCTGCGCTGGGGCGCGTGGCGGCAGGCCCTCGAACTCGGCGAGCGCGCGGCCCTCGAACTGGGCGCGGCCTACGACGCCGCGTACTTCGCCCACGAGCGGGACGTGCGCCGCCGCGTACTGGCCGCGGGGTTCGGGGCGCTGGCCGGCGGTGGCGGCGGCGGGGGGTACGCGCTGGTGGCCCAGCACAGCGCGCCCGCCGGTCCCGCGCACGCGGCCGGTCCCGCGCCCGCCGCCGGCCCCGCGCCCGGCGGCTCTCCACCGCAGCTGAAGGAGCACGCGCCGGGGCGCGGCCGGAGGCCCAAGGGCCGTAAGGGCCTGCGCGAGGCCGTCACCCATCCGGCGACGGTCGGCGCCGCGGTCGCCGCCGTGGTGGCGGGCGGCGTTCTCGCGGCGGCGGTCACCGCCGACGGCGACCGGCCGGCCGTACCGGCCCCGCTGGTCTCCAGCGCGACGGCCGCCGGACTGTCGCCGCCGGCGAGCGCCGCGGGCGGGGCCGGTGGGAACAGCGGCGGGAGCGGGGGCAGTGGGGGCGGCGGGGCTACGGGCGTGCCGCCCACCGGAGCGTCGGACGGCCCGTCGAGCGGGGCGAGTTCGGCGGGACCGGCGCAGGCCGGCCGGGGCGCGGGCAGCGGCAGCCCGTCGTCCGGCACGTGCGAACCGGTCGCGCTGCCCGGCCAGGACTTCGGGCAGGTGGCGGTCGGGAAGTCGGTGACCAGAACGGTCCGCTTCGGCCAGTGGCTGCCGTGCGACGACGAGGACTCGCTGAGCGTCGCCGACGAGCAGGGGGTGAACGCCGGGGGGCCGAGCGCGTGGCGGTCCGCCCTGACGGCCTGCCCGCCGCCGGCCGGCTCCCGGCTCTGCCTCTTCGACGTGACCTTCCGGCCGACGCGGGCGGGCGCGTACCGGGCGACCGTCACCATGCTCGACGACTGGGGGCAGGCGGACGTGTCGCTGGCGGTGACGGGGGTCGCGGTGAGGGACGGGCCGACGGGTCCGACCGGGCCCACCGCGCCGACGGAGCCGCCCGGACCTTCGGGCCCGTCCGCGCCGCCGGAGGCCACGAAGACCTCGGCGACGGCCAGGCAGCCCACGTCCGCGGAAGCGCCCGAGCCGAGCGGGACCACCCGCACCCCCGACCCGGAGGACCCTCCCCGGGAGCGCGCCCCCGAGGAGCCGCCTCCCGAGAAGCCTTCCGAGGCCCCTTCGGCCTCGCCGGTGCCCGAGCCGTCGCCCGATGAGAGATGAGCCCCTGCACGAGCCGTCCCGGCCTCAGCAGCAATCCCCAAGAAGCAGCAAGTCGCGAGAAGCAGCAAGTAGCAAGCAGGAGAAGGAGCCCCGCCCATGCCCGAGACGACCGAGAGCCACGGCGACCGCTACGAAGTGCACACCCAGGAGGTGTCCGGCCAGGTCGTCGTCGGCCGCGGCAACACCGTCTCCCGCGTCGAGGCCGCACCGGGCGGCCCGGCGACCGCGGTCACCGAGGAGGAACTGGCGGAGCTGCGCGCCGAGTTCGCGCGCGTACGGGCCCTCGTGCCGGCGGACGAGCCGGAGGCGGAACGGGCCGTCGGCCTCCTGGACGAGCTGGAGGAGGCCGTCACCGCGCCCGAGGCGGACCTGTCCACCATGGCGTACGTCCGCCAGTGGTTCGCCCGTCGGCTGCCGGTGCTGGCGGGCGCGGTCGCGAGCCTGGTGATCCACCCGGTCGTGGGCCGGCTGGTGGAGGCGGCGGGCGGGCGGCTGGTCGAGGAGTTCGACCAGCGGTTCGGCGAGTGACGCGAGCGCGCGCCCGCGTCCGACCCACGTCCGCGTCCGACCCACGTCCCCGCCCGGCTCACGCCCGGCTCACGCCCGTACGAACGGCCGGGCGCCCAGTCCCGTAAGAGGGTCGGCTGGGCACTCGTGACCCGTACGCACCCGCGCCCGGCTCACGCCCGTACGGACCGGCCGAGCGCTCACGCCCGTACGAGCCGACCCGGCGCCCAGGCGCGGACCACCGTCACCAACCCAAGGACCCACCGACACACCGGCCCACCGACCCACTACGCCAAGCTGCCCGAAGCCCGCCGTCGGCTCAGGGCCACACCAAGCAGTAAGGCTGGTGTCCCGCCTCGTGCAGCCGGTGGGAGAAGTCCTGCCATTCGTGGAGGAGCTGGTAGACGCGGAAGGCGTCGCCCGGGCCGCCGCGGTCGGGGACCGTGGACCATATGAAGGCCGCGGCGCCGACCGATTCCTCGCCGATGCCGCGCAGCGGGTCGACGACGGTCGTGGGGAGTTTCACCACGGCGTAGTCGGGGTGGAGGACGACGAGCTCCAGCGGGGGGACCCGGTGCAGGGGTATGCCCTCTATGCCGGTGAGGACCATGGCGGCCATGGTCTCCGGTTTGATCTTGGAGAACATGCCGCCCATACCCAGCTCGTCCCCGCCGAGCTCTTCCGGGCGCATGGAGATCGGTACGCGTGCGGCGGTCGCTCCGTTGGGTGCCCCGAAGTACTTGTAGGTCACCCCCACCCGGCCACCACTCCTGCTTCCCGCGCTTTCCGCCTCGCGCCGGTGGCGTCCGCGCTGGGCTCGCTCGGGGCCCAGGTCATCGGTCCCCTCACCCAGTCCGCCACCGCGATGCATAATCTCCACCCGACCACTCGCGAACTCCGTCGCGCAACCCGATCATCGTCTCAGAGACCTCCCCCGCGACCGGCGCCTGAAACGCCCTCGCCGCGAGTCCCGGTGCGGCTCTGAGACCATGGCTGGTGTGACTTACTCGTACTCTGCCCCAGTCTCGCAGACGCTCTTCGACCGCGCGGCCGTCGCGACGCCCGGCGGCGTGAACTCCCCGGTGCGCGCGTTCCGTGCCGTGGGCGGTACGCCCCGGTTCATGGTGTCCGGCGCCGGTCCGTACCTCACCGACGCCGACGGCCGGGAGTATGTGGACCTGGTGTGCTCGTGGGGCCCGATGATCCTGGGCCACGCGCACCCCGAGGTGACGGCCGCGGTGCAGGAGGCCGTCGCGCGCGGCACCTCCTTCGGCGCCCCCGGCGAGGGCGAGGTCGTGCTCGCCGAGGAGATCGTGTCCCGCGTCGCCCCCGTCGAGCAGGTGCGGCTGGTCTCCTCCGGCACCGAGGCGACGATGTCGGCGATCCGGCTGGCGCGCGGCTTCACCGGCCGCCCGAAGGTGATCAAGTTCGCGGGCTGCTACCACGGCCACGTGGACGCGCTGCTGGCCGCGGCCGGGTCCGGGCTCGCGACGTTCGCGCTGCCGGACACGCCCGGCGTCACCGGCGCGCAGGCCGGGGACACCATCGTCCTCCCCTACAACGACCTCGACGCCGTGCGGGCCGCCTTCGCCGCCCACCCGGGCGAGATCGCGTGCGTGATCACGGAGGCGGCGGCGGGCAACATGGGCGTGGTGCCGCCGCTGCCGGGCTTCAACCAGGGCCTGGCCGACCTGTGCTCCGACAACGGCGCGCTGTTCATCTCCGACGAGGTCATGACCGGCTTCCGGGTGAGCAAGGCGGGCTGGTACGGGCTGGACGGGGTGCGGCCCGACCTGATGACCTTCGGCAAGGTCATGGGCGGCGGCTTCCCGGCCGCGGCCTTCGGCGGGCGCGCCGACGTCATGGCGCACCTCGCGCCGATCGGCCCGGTCTACCAGGCGGGCACCCTCTCCGGTAACCCGGTGGCGACCGCCGCGGGCATCGCGCAGCTGCGGCTGCTGGACGACGCCGCGTACGGGCGGGTGGACGCGGTCTCCGCCGAGGTGCGGGCGCTGGTGTCGGGGGCGCTGGACAAGGCGGGCGTCGCGCACCGGGTGTCGGCCGCGGGCAGCATGTTCTCGGTGTTCTTCACCGACCAGGAGGTGCGGGACTACGAGACGGCGAAGGCCCAGGAGTCGTTCCGCTTCACCGCCTTCTTCCACTCGATGCTCGCGCAGGGCGTCTATCTCCCGCCGTCCTCCTTCGAGTCGTGGTTCCTCTCGACGGCGCACGACGGCGCGGCGGTCGAGCGGATCGCCGCCGCACTGCCGGGGGCGGCGCGGGCCGCCGCCGAGGCGACGGAATGATGTCCGGCATGACGAATGGAGCAGCGAACAACGGCGCGTCCGGCAGCGCGGGCGCGGGCGGCGGTACGGGCGGGGACGGCCGGGACGCGCTGACCGTGGTGCATGTGATGCGCCACGGCGAGGTGCACAACCCCGAGGGCGTCCTGTACGGGCGCAAGCCCGGCTACCACCTCTCGGAACTCGGCCGGCAGATGGCGGACCGGGTCGCCGACCACCTCTCCGGGCGCGACATCACCCATGTGGTGGCCTCGCCGCTGGAACGGGCGCAGGAGACGGCGACGCCGCTGGCCAAGGCGCTGAGCCTGGACCTGGCGACGGACGAGCGGCTGATCGAGGCGGGGAACGTCTTCGAGGGCAAGACGTTCGGGGTGGGCGACGGTGCGCTGAAGAACCCGTCCAACTGGAAGTACCTGACCAACCCGTTCCGCCCGTCGTGGGGCGAGCCGTATGTCGAGCAGGTCGTGCGGATGATGGGCGCGATCGGCGCGGCGCGGGACGCGGCGCGCGGCCATGAGGCGGTGTGCGTCAGCCACCAGCTGCCGATCTGGATCGTGCGGAGCTTCGCCGAGCGGCGCCGGCTCTGGCACGACCCGCGCAAACGGCAGTGCACGCTGGCGAGCCTGACGTCGTTCACTTTCCGCGGAAATCGCATCGTGTCGGTCGGATACAGCGAACCGGCCCGCGATTTGGTGCCTGCCCATCTGCTGGCCGGCGCCAAGCCCGTGAAGGGCGGCTCCAAAGGCTTCGGAGCGTAAAGAGCGTAATTCGTAGCGTAAGCGCGGGCCAATTTCTGGCAATAATTTCACGTCCGCCGAGCGCAACCATCCGCGCTCGCCGTGCAGTCTTACCGATCGTCCATTTATATGGACGGTGAGCACGGCGAGCACGGATGGGGAAGAAATGCGCGACATCAGCCGACGCGGGCTGCTCGGAATGGGAGTGGGAGCTGCAGCCGCATTGGGCGTGGCCGGATGTTCCTCGGATTCGGGATCGGACCGGGGCACGGCCGCCACCAAGGACCCGCGGGCGAAGGCCAGCGAACGGGCGAAGGCGAAACCGATAGGCGACGGCTCGACGGCCGATGCCGGACCGCAGCCGCATCAGCCGCCGAAGCCGGAGCGGCTGGCGCCCGGGCAGAAGCCGCCGCAGTTCGTGGTGTTCTCCTGGGACGGCGCCGGCGAGGTCGGCAACGGGCTCTTCCCCCGCTTCCGCAAGCTGGCCAAGGAGCACAACGCGGCCATGACCTTCTTCCTCTCCGGGCTGTACTGCCTGCCGGAGGCGAAGAAGAACATGTACCGGCCGCCGAACAACAAGGTCGGCGCCTCGGACATCGGCTATCTCACCGACGACCACATCAAGGCGACGCTGCAGAACGTGCGCGCCGCCTGGCTCGAAGGCCATGAGATAGGCACGCACTTCAACGGGCACTTCTGCGCGGGCTCCGGTTCCGTGGCCAAGTGGACGCCCGCGCAATGGCAGTCGGAAATCGACCAGGCGATGTCGTTCGTCACCAAGTGGCGTACGAACACCGGCTTTTCGGACCTCGAACCGCTGCCATTCGACTACTCGAAGGAACTCGTCGGCGGCCGTACGCCGTGCCTGCTCGGCCAGGACAATCTGCTGCCGACCGCCGCGAAACTCGGCTGGCGCTATGACGCGAGTTCGTCGGGCGGACTCCAGATATGGCCGGCGAAGAAGCACGGCGTATGGGATCTGCCGCTCCAGGCGATACCGTTCCCCGGCCACCGCTTCGAAGTCCTGTCCATGGACTACAACATGCTCTTCAACCAGTCGAAGAACTCGACGAAGGCGCCCTCGGCCAACTACCCGGCCTGGCGTCAGCAGGCCACCCGGTCCTACATAGCCGGTTTCCAGCGCGCGTACGAGACCAACCGCGCGCCCTTCTTCATCGGCAACCACTTCGAGCAGTGGAACGGCGGCATCTACATGGACGCCGTCGAGGAAGCGCTCAAGCACATCGCCGACGAGAAGCACAAGGACGTCCGGCTCGTCTCCTTCAAGCAGCTCGTCGACTGGATGGACGCGCAGGACCCGAAGGTGCTCGCGGACCTCCGAGGGCTGGGTGTGGGCCAGAAGTGGACCCCGTCGCGGGGCTGAGAATCGCCGTCGAGGGGGGCGCGGAAGATCGCAGGGGGGCCCATGCGAAACTTTTCACATGAGTGCCCGCCGCGCCCCTCGACGCCCCACACGCCACCGTCGTGCCGCAGTGCTGGCCGTCGGCGCCGCAACAGCCGCTTTGGTGCTGAGCGCCTGCGGAACCGAGAACGCGGCCAAGGGCGGCGGTGACACCAAGTTCGTGCAGGGCACGGGCGGCATCAGCGTCGTCAAGAACAAGAGCGACCGGCAGAGCGCGCCGGACCTCGTCGGCAAGTCCCTTGAGGGCAAGCGGCTCGACCTTCTGAAGGACTTCAAGGGCAAGATCATCGCATTCAACGTGTGGGGCTCGTGGTGCACGCCCTGCCGCGCCGAGGCGCCCAACCTCACCAAGGTCGCCAACGAGTACAAGGACAAGGGCGTCGAGTTCGTCGGCCTCAACACCCGGGACACGGACACCGCGCCGGCGCTCAGCTTCGAGAAGCGGTACGAGGTCCCGTACCCCAGCTACCACGACCCGGCCGGCAAGCTGCTGCTGCGCTTCCCCAAGGGCAGCCTCAACCCGCAGTTCATCCCCTCCACGATCTTCATCGACCGGGACGGGAACATCGCCGCCCGCGCGCCCAAGGCGCTGAGCGTGGCCGAGCTGCGCGAGACGCTCGACCCGCTCGTCGCGGAGAAGTGACATGAACCAGACCGTCCTGAGCGGAGCACTGCTGCTCGCGCTGCCCATCGCGGTGCTCGGCGGTCTCGTCTCCTTCTTCTCCCCGTGCGTGCTGCCGCTGGTCCCCGGCTACCTCTCGTACGTCACCGGGGTCAGCGGCACCGACCTCGGCAACGCCAAGCGCGGCCGCATGGTCGTCGGCGCCTCGCTCTTCGTCCTCGGCTTCACCGCCGTCTTCGTCTCCGGCGGCGCCCTGTTCGGCAACTTCGGCTGGCAGCTCCAGGCGCACAAGGAACTCATCTCCAAGGTCCTCGGGGCCTTCACCATCGTGCTCGGCCTCGCCTTCATGGGGTTCATGAGCCTCTTCGGGCAGCGGGAGTTCCGCTTCCACAAGAAGCCCGCGATGGGGCTGGCCGGGGCGCCGCTGCTGGGCGTCCTGTTCGGGGTCGGCTGGACGCCGTGCATCGGCCCCACCCTCGCCGCCGTCAACGTACTCGCCCTCGACCAGGCGAGCGCCTGGCGCGGCGCGATCCTCATGATCGCCTACTGCGTGGGGCTCGGCGTCCCCTTCATCCTCGCCGCGGTCGCCTTCCGGCGGGCGCTCGGCGCGTTCGGCTGGGTCAAGCGCCACTACAAGTGGGTCATGCGGATCGGCGGCCTGATGCTCGTCGCGGTCGGCGTGCTGCTCGTCACCGGGGCGTGGGACCGCATCGTCACCGATATGCAGTCGTGGACCCAATCCTTCGTTCCCGAGGTCTGATCTGATGGCCAAGACACCCACCCCCGCCGACGAGGAGCAGGGCCTCGGCGAGGCCGGCGCCCAGCTGTCCACGGCGCCGGTCGAGGCCCCCGAGTCCGGACCGTCGGGCAAGCTGCCGTCGATGGGCGTCATCGGGTGGGCCCGCTGGTTCTGGCGCCAGCTCACCTCGATGCGGGTCGCGCTGATCCTGCTGTTCCTGCTCTCGCTGGCCGCGATCCCCGGCTCGCTCGTGCCGCAGACCAGCGTCGACTCGGTCAAGGTCGAGGACTGGCAGAAGGCGCACCCCACCGTCACGCCGATCTACGAGAAGCTCCAGCTCTTCCACGTCTACAGCTCGGTGTGGTTCTCGGCGATCTACATCCTGCTGTTCATCTCGCTCATCGGCTGCATCGTGCCGCGCACCTGGCAGTTCGTCGGCCAGCTCCGCGGCCGCCCGCCGGGCGCGCCGCGCCGGCTGACCCGGCTGCCCGCGTACACGACGTGGCGGACCGAAACCGAGCCGGAGGAAGTGCTGGCCGCGGCGCGCAAGGTGCTGCGGGGCAAGCGGTTCCGCACGGAGAACGCCGCCGATTCCGTGGCCGCCGAGAAGGGCTACCTGCGCGAGGCGGGCAACCTCCTCTTCCACATCTCGCTGATCGTGATGCTGGTGGCCTTCGCGACCGGCCAGCTCTTCAAGGCCGAGGGCTCCAAGCTGATCGTCGAGGGCGACGGCTTCTCCAACACCATGTCGCAGTACGACGACTTCAAGCCCGGCACGCTCTTCGACAAGGACAACCTCCAGCCGTTCAGCTTCGACCTGAACGGCTTCGACTCCAGCTACGAGCGCACCGGCCCGGAGAAGGGCACCCCCCGCGTCTTCCGGGCCCACGTCACGTACTACGACGGCGTGGACGGCAAGCCGCGCGAGACCGCGATAGAGGTGAACAAGCCGCTGGAGACGGGCGGCTCCAAGGTCTACCTCCAGGGCCACGGCTACGCGCCCGTCGTCACCGTCCGGGACGGCCAGGGCAACATCGCGTACAAGGGCGCGGTGGCCTCGCTGCCCGTGGACGGCAAGAACCTCACCGAGTCCACGATCCTCAAGGTGCCGGACTTCCACGACAAGGACGGCAAGACGGACCAGATCGGCTTCCAGGGCAACTTCGTGCCGACGCTGGACCTCAAGACCGGCACGATGATGTCCCAGTTCCCGGCGCTGGACTCGCCGGCGCTGGTGCTGACCGCCTACCACGGCAGCCTGGGCATGGACGCGGGTCTGCCGCAGAGCGTCTACAAGCTCGACACGTCGAAGATGAAGCAGTTCCAGGACAAGGACGGCAAGCCGTTCGCGGACCTGCTGCGCGTCGGCGACACCATGAAGCTCCCGAACGGCGCCGGCACCCTCAAGTTCGACGCCATCAAGACCTGGGCCACCTTCCAGGTCTCCCACCAGCCGGGCAACGGCACCGCGCTGGCCGGGGCGGTCGGCGCGCTGCTCGGTCTCGCCGGCTCCCTGTTCATCCAGCGCCGCCGCGTCTGGGTACGGGCGGTCGAGGGCGAGGACGGGCGTACGGTCGTGGAGCTCGGCGGCCTCGGCCGCAGCGAGTCCGCGAAACTGCCCGAGGAGCTCGGCGACCTCGCGCTCGCGCTCCAGCCCCACGCCATGCCCGTACCGGAGGACCCGGAACAGGGCGCCGATCCGGACTCCGCAGATCCCGTCGATCCCGCAGACCCCGCTGATCCCTCCGAAGGAGCGCGCGCGTGAACATCGCTGCCGCAGCCAACGAGAACCTGGCCCATACCAGCAATGTGCTGATCTATTCGGCGATGGCCGTCTACACCCTCGCCTTCCTCGCGCACATCGCGGAGTGGGTGTTCGGCAGCCGCAGCGCGGTCGGCCGCACCGCCGCCGCGCTGACCGCCGAGGCGGCGCCGAAGAGCGTGACCGTGCAGGTCGCCCAGAAGGGCGGCACGGGCACGGCGGTGCTGGAACGCCCGAAGGTGGTCACCCGCGCGGCGGCGGGCGCCCGCGACGTGCCGGACGGGCCGGGCGCGGCGGGCGGCAGCGAGAAGGGGGACATGTACGGCCGTATCGCCATCTCCCTGACGGTGCTGGCCTTCCTGATCCACGTCGGCGGGGTGCTCACCCGGGCGCTGTCCGTGGAGCGCGCCCCCTGGGGCAACATGTACGAGTTCTCCACCACCTTCGGGATGGTGGCGGTGGCGGTCTACCTCGGTCTGCTGCTGGCCAAGAAGAACATCCGCTGGCTCGGCCTGCCGCTGGTCACCACGATCCTCCTCGACCTCGGCCTCGCCGTCTCCGTGCTGTACACCTCCAGCGACCAGCTCGTGCCCGCGCTGCACTCGTACTGGCTGTGGATCCACGTCTCCTGCGCGATCATCTCCGGCGCGTCGCTGTACGTCGGCGCGGTCTCCTCCCTCTTCTACCGCTTCCGCGACGGGCTGGAGGTCCGCCAGGCGGCCGGCCGGGCCGGCGGCGACATCCTGGCGAAGAAGCTGCGGAACACCCCGGCGGGCAGCCGCTGGACGCGGTTCGGGGTCCGGGTGCAGATGGGCTGGGACGGCGCCCTGGAACGGCTGCCGGCCTCCGCGACCCTCGACAAGTTCGCCTACCGCGTCAACGCCACGGTCTTCCCGCTGTGGACCTTCACGATCATCGCGGGCTCCATCTGGGCCGAGGCCGCCTGGGGCCGCTACTGGGGCTGGGACCCCAAGGAGACCTGGTCCTTCATCACCTGGGTCGCCTACGCCGCCTACCTCCACGCCCGCGCCACCGCCGGCTGGAAGGGCCGCAAGGCCGCCTACCTCGGCCTCATCGCCTTCGCCTGCTACCTCTTCAACTACTACGGCGTGAACATCTTCATCACCGGCAAGCACTCGTACGCGGGCGTCTGACCACCGGCCGCCACGGCCCGCGCCGCTCCCTGAGGGAGCGGCGCGGGCCGTTGTGCTGGGGGCGCGCCGTTCCCCCGCCCGGGGGACTGCGGCAGGACAGCCGCGCCGGTACGTTCCAGGCAGCCGACCAGGAGGTGCGGATGACCGCCGCGGAGAACACGGCCGTACTGGACGAGATGTTCGCGGCGATCGATGCCATGAATGTCCCTCCGGGCTACCGGGTGGAGATCATCGAGGGGCAGATCGTCCTGAACGAGCATCGCGCGGTGCACTCCACGATCATCCGGCGGATCGTGCGCGCGGTGGCGGACGCCCGTGGGCACGACGCGAACATCCTCTGGGACGTACGCGTCGACTTCCCCGGGGCCCTCAACGGCTACGCGCCGGACGTCGCACTGGTGCGGGACGGCGCGGAAGAGGACGAGAACGGCAGTCACAGCTACCGGGACGTCGAGCTGGTGGCCGAGGTCGTCTCCAGGGGCAGCCGCCGCGACGACTACGACGCGAAGCTCAGGACATACGCCCTGGCCGGGGTGCCCACCTACGTCATCGCCGACCCGAAGACCGCGCACGTGAGCGTCCACCACGCTCCGAAAGACGGCGCGTACGGCGAAGTCGCCACCTACGCTTTCGGCGCCGATGTCGTTCTCTCCGCGGCCGGCATCACTATCGAGACCACGGACTGGCCCCGCGACTGACCCAACCGCCAGTCGCGAGGCCGGTGTGCCCGACCCGGCGGGTCAGCGGCGCTTGCGGTGGCCGCGTTCCTGGTGGGGTGGTTTCTGGCCGGTGGTGGGGAGGGTGGGCTTGGGGAGGTTGGCGACCTCCCACTTGGCCCGTTCCAGCTGGCGCGCCGTGTCGTGCGGCAGGCGCGGCGGGCGGTGGGCGGCGTGGCGGAAGCCGAAGGCGGAGGTGAGGTCGCCGAAGGTGTCGCGGCGCCAGTCGGTGATGTTGGGCTCCTCGACGCCCGTCCAGCGTTCCAGGAACTGGAGCACCGAGGTGTGGTCGAAGGCGTCCCCGGCGGCCCAGCCGCCCACCGTCCACGGCGAGATGATCGTGCACGGCACCCGGTAGCCGCCGCCGATCGGCAGGCCCCGTACGAACTCGTCCTTCGTGCCGGCGGGCGGCGTCGGCGGCGGGACGTGGTCGAAGAGGCCGTCGTTCTCGTCGTAGTTGAGGATGAAGGCGGTCTTGCGCCACACCTCCGGGTTGGCCGCGATGGCCTCGATCTTCCGGGCGACGAAGTCGGCGCCCGCGGCCGGCAGGTAGTCCGGGTGCTCGGACTCGGTGCTGGTGGGGATGATCCAGGACACCGCGGGGAGCCGGTCGTTGCGGGCGTCCTCCTCGAAGGCGTCGGCCGCGAGCTTGCGCATGCCGCGCTCGTACAGCGGGTCGCCCGGCTTGGCGTCCTTGAAGGTCTTGAAGTTCTCCAGCATGTTGCAGCCGTAGTTGTCCTGCTGCTGGTAGACGCGCCAGCTCACGCCCGCCCGCTGGAGCCGCTCGGCGTAGGTGGTCCACCGGTACGGCGTGGGGGCCGTGTTGTTGGTGATCGGGCCGCCCTGGGCGCCGGACGGGTCGATGGTGCCGGTCATCCAGTAGAGCCGGTTGGGCCAGGTCGGGCCGAAGACCGAGCAGAAGTAGTTGTCGCAGATGGTGAAGGTCTCGGCCAGCGCGAACTGGAACGGTATGTCCTGCCGGGTGTGGTAGCCCATCACGTACGGGCCGTTCTTCCCGTCCGCCTTGCGGTGCGCGGGCAGCCAGCGGTCCATCTTGCCGCCGTTCCACGCCTCGTGCTGCACGGCCCAGGCGTGGCTGGTGGAGGGGATCGCCTGGGCGCTGCTCTTATGCGTGTTGAGGCGGAACGGCAGCAGGTACCCCTCGGGGTTCGCCTCGTCCGGCTGGTAGAACACCGAGCGCCCGGTGGGGAGCCGCAGCGCGTCGGGGTCGGCGAAGCCGCGTACGCCCTTGAGGGTGCCGAAGTAGTGGTCGAACGACCGGTTCTCCTGCATCAGCAGCACGACGTGCTCGATGTCGTCCAGCGAGCCGTGCCGCTCCGGTCCGGCGGCCACCGCTTTCTGGACGCTCGGCGGCAGCAGCGACAGCGCCGCGGCGCCGCCGACCGCGCCCGCCGCCGAGCCGAGGAGTCTGCGTCGGGTCATGTCGGGCATGGGTGTCCCTCTCGCTCGAATCGCATACGGGCCCCAATGGGCCGACCCGACTCTCGCGGCGCGTGCGCACCAAGGGCAGGAGTGAATACGTGAACGATGCAACAAATGGCTGTGAAGAGACGAGAGTTGACCGATGTGGTCGTCTTGCGCCCCGCTCGGCGTCAGCCGCACGCAGGAGCGGCCCGTACGGCGTCCATAGGAGCCGAATTCGTACAGGCCGCGGCTGGAGCGGGCCGTGCGGCGCTCGTACGGGCCGCATGCGCACGGGCTGCGACCGGGGCGGCCCGTACGGCGTCCGTACGAGCCGTGTCCGTACGAGTCGCGTCAGGACGAGCCGTGTCCGTACCGGCCGGAGGGTCAGCCCTTCGGCGGGGCCGGCGGCGCGTCCTCGGGGCCGCCGTCCTTGCGGCGGATCTCCTCCTCGCGGCGGCGCAGGTCCGCCTCCCAGCTCTTGAGCAGTTCCTCGTCCGCGGAGCCGTCCCGGCCGCCTCGGCCGCCCCGCCCGCCGTCCCGCTGGATGGTGTTCAGGAAGTCGGGATTGTCGTCCGGTGCGACCCAGGTGCGGCGCGGCCCGGGGCCGCCTCCCGCGCCGGGCCCGGCGGCGGTGCGCGGGCGGCCCGCGGCGAGCCAGGCGATCGGCCCGATCAGCACCTCGCCGAAGAGCAGGATGATGAACACCCACGCGATCTTCGGCAGCCCCCTGACCTCGTTCTCCGGGGTGTTCAGGCAGTCGATGAAGGCATAGATCCACAGGGCCAGGATCAGCAGGAACGGCAGATACCTGAGCATGGTGGCGAGCCCCCAGAGATAAGGAACGGGCCGGTCGGCGGCCCCCGTGACGGGACAAGGGTAGTGCGTGCTTGATACTTGATGGCATGGCTTATGACGATCTTCGCTCATTCCTGAGAGCCCTTGAGCGCGACGGCGACCTCAAGCGCGTCAAGGCGGAAGTCGACCCCTATCTGGAGATCGGGGAGATCGTCGACCGGGTGAACAAGGCGGGCGGCCCGGCGCTGCTCTTCGAGAACGTGAAGGGCGCGGCGATGCCGCTGGCCATGAACGTCTTCGGGACCGACCGCCGGCTGCTGAAGTCGCTCGGGCTGAAGTCCTACGACGACATCAGCGACCGGATCGGCGGGCTGCTGAAGCCCGAGCTGCCGCAGGGCTTCGTCGGGGTGCGGGAGGCGTTCGGGAAGCTCGCGAACATGACGCACGTACCGCCGAAGAAGGTGAAGGGCGAGGCCGCGCCCGTACAGGAAGTGGTGCTCACGGGCGACGACGTCGACCTGGAGCGGCTGCCGGCGCTCTTCACCTGGCCCGAGGACGGCGGCTCCTTCTTCAACCTGGGGCTCACGCACACCAAGCACCCCGAGACGGGCGTGCGCAACCTGGGGCTCTACCGCCTCCAGCGCCACGACAAGCGCACCATCGGCATGCACTGGCAGATCCACAAGGACAGCCGCAACCACTACCAGGTGGCCGCGCGGCGCGGTGAGCGGCTGCCGGTCGCGATCGCCTTCGGAGCGCCGCCCGCTGTGACGTACGCCTCGACCGCGCCGCTGCCCGGCGACATCGACGAGTACCTGTTCGCGGGGTTCGTGCAGGGCAAGCGGATCGAGATGGTCGACTGCAAGACGGTGCCGCTCCAGGTGCCGGCGCAGGCCGAGGTGGTCATCGAGGGGTGGCTGGAGCCGGGCGAGATGCTGCCGGAGGGGCCGTTCGGCGACCACACCGGCTTCTACACGCCGCAGGAGCCGTTCCCCGCGCTGACCATCGACTGCGTCACGATGCGCAAGCGGCCGCTGCTCCAGTCGATCGTGGTGGGCCGGCCGCCGACGGAGGACGGCCCCCTCGGCCGGGCCACCGAGCGGTTCTTCCTCCCGCTGCTGAAGATCATCGTGCCGGACATCGTGGACTACCACCTGCCGGAGTCGGGCGGCTTCCACAACTGCGCGATCGTCGCGATCGACAAGCGGTATCCGAAGCACGCGCAGAAGGTCATGCACGCGATCTGGGGCGCGCACATGATGTCGCTCACCAAGCTGATCGTGGTGGTGGACGCCGACTGCGACGTCCACGACCTGCACGAGGTCGCCTGGCGGGCGCTGGGGAACACGGACTACGCGCGCGACCTGACCGTCGTCGAGGGGCCCGTCGACCACCTCGACCACGCCTCGTACCAGCAGTTCTGGGGCGGCAAGGCGGGTATCGACGCGACCGCGAAGTGGCCCGAGGAGGGGTACACGCGCGACGGCGGCTGGCCGCGGATGGTCGAGTCGGACCCGGAGGTCGCCGAAAAGGTGACGAAGCGTTGGAAGGAGTACGGGCTGTGAGAGCTCAGTCCATGACCGCCGAGGAGAACGCGGAGCCGGGGAATTCCGGTCCGCGCGGGTGCGGGCTGTGATGTCGGCCGCCGAAGGCGTACTGGGGTCCGGTCCCGCGCGGCCCAGCGGCAAGGTGCGGGCGTTCCTGCGGCTCGTGATGATCGAGCACTCCGTCTTCGCGCTGCCCTTCGCGTACATCGCCGCCCTCACCGCGATGCACCGGCTCGACAAGGAGATCCACTGGGGGCGGCTGCTCCTGGTGACCGTCGCCATGGTGGGGCTGCGCACCTTCGCGATGGCCTGCAACCGGATCATCGACCGCGAGATCGACGCCCGCAATCCGCGCACGGCCGGCCGCGAGCTGGTGACGGGCGCGGTGTCGGTGCGGTCCGCGTGGACCGGCGCGCTGGTCGCGGTCGTGGTCTTCCTGAGCGCGGCGGCGGCGCTGAACCCGCTGTGCCTGGCGCTCGCGCCGATCGCCGTGGTGCCGATGGTGGTCTATCCGTACGGGAAGCGGTTCACCAACTTCCCGCACGCGATCCTGGGCCTGGCGCAGGCGATGGGCCCGGTCGGCGCGTGGCTCGCGGTCACGGGGGAGTGGTCGTGGGAGGCGGTGATCCTCGGCCTCGCGGTCGGCATCTGGATCGGCGGCTTCGACCTGATCTTCGGCTCCCAGGACGTGGAGGCGGACCGGGCGCACGGGGTGAAGTCGACCCCGGCCCGGTACGGCGTCCCGGCGGCGCTGTACGGGGCGCGGGTCTGCCATGTGCTGACCACGGCGCTGCTGGTGTGGTTCGGGCTGGCCACCCACGCCGGGGTGTTCTTCTGGATCGGCCTGGTGATCGTCGCGGCGGCGTTCTGCTACGAGCACACGATCGTGAAGCCGCACGACCTGTCCCGGCTGAACCGGGCGTTCTTCCAGACCAACAGCTTCATCGGGATCTCGCTGTTCGTCTGCGTGCTGCTCGACCTGCTGGTGCGGGGGCTGACGGTCTGACCGCCGGGCCCCGCGGCGTCAGCGGCGGGGCCGGCGGGGTGACCGATTCGGGTGAGCCGGGCCCGCCCGTTCCCGTTCCCGCCGCACGCGGGCGACAGGGAACGGGCGGGCGGCGGCCGGATAGGCTCGGGTCGTGGAACCGTACGAACGCACAAGAACACGCCGTCCATGGCTGGTGGGGGTCTCCGGCGCGTCCGGGACCCCGTACGCCGCGGCGGTGCTGCGCGCGCTGCTGAGCGCGGGCGAGGACGTGGACCTGGTGGTCAGCCGCGCCTCACGGTTGACCCTGCTGGACGAGACGGGCATCAGCTTCCGCGACGCGCACTGGCGCGAGGACCTGGCGGCGTGGCTCGCCCGGGGCGCGGACGGCAAGCCGGGCGTCTTCGACGCGGATGTGTCGGGGGTGCGGTACTGGGCGGCCGGGGATCTGGCCGCGGGGCCGTCGTCGGGCTCGTACCCCGTACAGGGGATGCTGATCGTGCCCGCGTCGACGGCCTGCGTGGCCGGGGTCGCGCTGGGTCTCTCGAAGGATCTGCTGCAGCGGGCGGCGAGCGTGACGCTCAAGGAGCGGCGGCCGCTGGTGGTCGCGGTGCGCGAGACGCCGCTGAACGGCCAGACGCTGAAGCACTTGGTGGCACTGGACGAGGCGGGCGCCGTGGTGCTGCCCGCCTCTCCGGCGTTCTACGCGGGGGCGACGCACATCCAGGATCTGGTGGACTTCGTCGCGGGGCGGGTGCTGGACGCGGCAGGCGTGCCGCATCGGCTGTACCGCCGCTGGGAGGGAGAGCTGGGTGGCGGCTCTCGGGAGGGTTAGGACGCTCAGCGCTTCTTGGCGCGCGCGGTGCGGAACATCATTCCGGTGCGGCGGGCGGCGGCAGCGGTGGGCTGGTGAGCACGCGAACGCTTGGCCTCGTCCTGAAGCTCACGCATCCGGGCGTAGGCCATCTCGATCGTGTACACGGGACACACTCCTAGATCTTCTTTGATCGTGTGACGGTTTTGCAGGGCATCTGCCCTGTACGCCTTAGATTCTACATGCAAAACTGCGAGTTCGCTGATTAATGGAAGGTGTCAGGCGTATGGACGCGGTGGACAGGCAGCTCATCCAGGCTCTGCGGGAGAACGGCAGAGCCTCGTACGCGGAACTGGGCCGGCTGGTGGGGCTCTCGGGGCCGAGCGTCACCGACCGGATCAACCGCCTGGAGGCGGCCGGCGTGATCACCGGGTACCGCGCCACGGTCGACTCCGCCTCGCTCGGCCTCGGCGTGACGGCCCTGATCGGCATCTCCCTCTCCGACGCCGCCGACCACGAGGACGTGGCGCGGCGGCTGCGCGACCTGCCGGAGATCGAGGACTGCTGGTTCATCGCGGGCGACGACTCGTACATGCTCAAGGCGCGGGTCGGCGACGTGGACGGGCTGGAGCGGACCATCCGCAGGCTCTCCGGGACCCGCGGCGTCTCGCGGACCCGCACCACGATCGTGCTCTCCACGAAGTGGGAGAACCGGGTCGGGGAGCTCCCCGAAGAGCCGTAGGCGTAGGCTCGACGAGGCCCGTACGGCGATAACGGACAGAGGCCCGAAGGCGACAGCAGACACATGGATATGTAGTGGAGGCGACCGGATGACTGCATCGAAACTGGATGTGGGACTCAAGCGCGAGCTGGAGGACAAGGTCCGGTCCGGGGAGCGGCTGACCCGCGAGGACGGCATCGCGCTCTACGAGAGCGACGACCTGGCCTGGCTGGGCGGCCTCGCCCACGAGGTACGCACGCGGAAGAACGGCGACGTCGTCCACTTCAACGTCAACCGCCACCTCAACATGACCAATGTGTGCACGGCGTCGTGCGCGTACTGCTCCTTCCAGCGCAAGCCGGGGGAGAAGGACGCGTACACGATGCGCATCGAGGAAGCCGTCCGCCTGGCCAAGGCCATGGAGAACGAGAACCTCACCGAGCTGCACATCGTCAACGGCCTGCACCCGACCCTGCCGTGGCGCTACTACCCGCGCTCGCTCAGCGCCCTCAAGGAGGCGCTGCCCGACACCGTCTCCCTCAAGGCGTTCACCGCCACCGAGATCCACCACTTCGAGAAGATCTCCGGGCTGCCCGCCTCCGAGATCCTCGACGAGCTGATCGAGGCCGGTCTGGAGTCGCTGACCGGCGGCGGCGCGGAGATCTTCGACTGGGAGGTCCGGCAGCACATCGTCGACCACGACACCCACTGGGAGGACTGGTCGCGCATCCACCGCCTGGCGCACGAGAAGGGGCTCAAGACCCCGGCGACGATGCTGTACGGGCACATCGAGGAGCCCCGGCACCGCGTCGACCACGTGCTGCGGCTGCGCGAGCTCCAGGACGAGACGAACGGCTTCCAGGTCTTCATCCCGCTGCGCTACCAGCACGACTTCGTGGACATGAAGGACGGCAAGGTCCGCAACAGGCTCCAGGCGCGCACCACGATGGCGACCGGCGCCGAGGCCCTGAAGACCTTCGCGGTCTCCCGGCTGCTGTTCGACAACGTCCCGCACGTCAAGGTCTTCTGGGTCATGCACGGTGTGCAGACCGCGCAGCTCGCGCTCCAGCACGGCGCGGACGACATGGACGGCTCGGTCGTCGAGTACAAGATCACGCACGACGCGGACAACTACGGGACGCCGAACAAGCTGACCCGTGACGATCTGCTGGACCTGATCCGGGACGCGGGCTTCCGCCCGATCGAGCGCAACACGCGCTACGAGACCATCCGCGAGTACGACGGCCCGGACCCGGCGCGGCGCGAGTCGCCGCAGCCGATGCGCGTCTGAGCCCGTCGCGCACCGCACGCACCTGTCGAGACCCCGGCCGCCGGCCGGGGTCTTCGCGGTTTCCGGCGGGGTTCGCGGCGCCGGGAAACGGCATTGCACCGCGCGGTCGGTAATGGTTGCATAGCGGTCATGGCACTTACGTACGTCCGTGATCCCCAGCTCACCCCCGCACTCCGCGACAGCCTCGCTCAGCTCTGGACGGAGGTGACCAACGCCGGCGGAGCCGTCGGCTTCGTCGCCCCGGTCACCGTCGAGGACATCCGGCCCGCCGCCGAGAGCCAGGCCGACGACGTCGCCGCCGGGCGCGCGCGGATGCTGGCGGCGTACGGCCCCGACGGGCGGCTGGCCGGCACGGTCTTCCTCAAGTTCAACCGGCACCGCCTGATGAAGCACTGGTGCACCGTGGCCACGGTCATGATCCACCCGGCGCTCCAGGGCGGCGGCCACGGACGGCAGATGCTGCTCGAAGCCATAGAGATGGCCCGCGACCTGGGCTTCGACGCGCTGCGCCTCGGCGTGCGAGGCGGCACGGGGGTGGACCACTTCTACGCGCGCTGCGGCTTCAAGGAGGTCGGCCGGGTGCCCGACGCGATCAAGGTCGCGGACGGCGACCACCGCGACGACATCACGATGTGGCTCCCCCTTCTCTGAACGAATCGGGGGCGTGCTTGACTGGAGGGTGCCCCTTTCGGATGTCGTTGAGAAGAAGGTCTCTCCGTGAGTAGCCAGAAGTTCGCCTCGCTCCGCTACACCGGTATGCGAATCGGCCTCCTCATCGCCTGCTTCGCGGTGGTCTGGGTGCTCTGCTCCGTGCACGTCATTCCGCTCGCGGTGCGCGGCTCCAACCTGATCTGGATGGTGCTGGTCGCGCTCGTCATCTCCGCGCCGCTGAGCTATGTGCTGCTGCGCAAGCAGCGTGACGCCATGTCCGAGCAGATCGTCGGCCGCGTGGACCGCGCCAAGGAGGCCCTGGCGGCCAACGCCGCCCAGGAGGATCACGTCGTGTAGCCGCCGCACGCACGCCACGCACGCCCCGCGGGGGAGCAGCCGCTCCCCTGCGGGGCGCTGTCGTTTTTGCCCCCTGGCGCCCACCTGGCGCCCCCTGGAGCCCCTTTGTCCCTGCCTGGGGCTGTCCGTAACGCGAGATACCAAAGATATTCTTTGGGAACCTCAAAGTTCGAGTGTTAACGTACTTGTCATGAAGACAGCAGCTGCGCACCGATCCCCCATGAGCCTCGTGCTCGTGGCGCGCCTGCACATCGATCTTTGCCGCCGCATGTCCGCGGCCTGTCGCCGCCGCTGACCGGGCCCCGCCCGACGATCCGCCGCAGCGGCCGGAGATCCCGTACGGACCTCCTGGCGCATTCACGCCCTCACCTCTCTGACACCCGTCTGTCCCCGGAGATTCCGTTGTCATCGTCAACGAACACGTCATCGTCGAGCCGGCGCATACCCAAGGTGCCGTTCTGGGCCCAGATCCTGCTGGGCCTGGTCCTCGGCGCCCTCCTCGGCTGGGCCGCGAAGAGCGGCGACATCGCCTGGCTCCAGACGACCCTGGACAAGATCGGCGGCATCTTCATCCAGCTGCTGAAGCTGGCCGTCGCCCCGCTCGTCTTCTTCGCCATCCTGGTGTCCATCACCAACCTGCGGAACGTGAACAACGCCGCCCGCCTCGCCACCCGGACCCTGATCTGGTTCATGGTGACCTCGCTGATCGCGGTCGTCATCGGCCTCGCCATCGGCCTGCTCACCAACCCCGGCTCCGGCACCGGCCTGACCGCCGCCGACGGCGCCAAGCCCCAGCACTCGGGCTCCTGGCTGGACTTCCTCACCGGGATCATCCCGACCGACGTCGTCACGCCGTTCACCGAACTCCAGGTCATGCAGATCGTCTTCATGGCCGCCGTCGCGGGCATCGCCGCCCTCAAGCTCGGCGAGAAGGCCGAGCCGATCCTCACCCTCAGCCGCTCGGTCCTGGAGCTCCTCCAGAAGGCCCTGTGGTGGGTCATCCGGCTCGCCCCGCTCGGCACCGTCGGCCTCATCGGCAAGGCCATCTACCAGTACGGCTGGGACCTGCTCGGCCAGTACGCGACGTTCACCGTCGACATCTACGTCGGCTGCGCCCTCGTCCTCTTCGGCGTCTACCCGCTGCTGCTCGGCCTGGTCGCCAAGGCCAACCCGATCCAGTTCTTCAAGGGCGCCTGGCCCGCCATCCAGCTGGCCTTCGTCTCCCGCTCCTCGGTCGGCACCATGCCGCTGACCCAGAAGGTCACCGAGCGGCTCGGCGTGCCGAAGGAGTACGCGTCCTTCGCGGTGCCCTTCGGCTCCACGACCAAGATGGACGGCTGCGCCTCGATCTACCCGGCCATCGCCGCGATCTTCGTCGCCGAGATCTTCCACATGCACCTCGGCATCGGCGACTACCTGCTGATCGCCTTCGTCTCGGTCATCGGCTCGGCCGCCACGGCCGGTCTGACCGGCGCGACCGTGATGCTGACGCTGACCCTCTCGACCCTGGGCCTGCCGCTGGCAGGCGTCGGCCTGCTGCTGGCGATCGACCCGATCCTCGACATGATGCGCACCGCGACCAACGTCGCCGGGCAGGTCGTCGTCCCGATCGTCGTCTCGGCACGGGAGAAGGTCCTGGACCGCGCCATGTACGACGCCGCCGGCTCCTCCCCGCTGGACGACGAGGTCCCGGCCTCGTCCCCGGCCCCGGCGCAGCCGCAGCCGAAGAAGCCGGAGCCCGCGACCGTCTGACCGCGTTTCCGTTCCGCTCCGTTCCGCTCCGCTCCACCCGCGTACGGCCCTCCGCGCCCCTGGCGCTCGGGGGGCCGTACGCGCGTACGGGCTGGTACGTACGTACAGACTGGTACGCGCGTACCGGCTGGTACGTGCGTAAGAGCTGGTTACGCGCGTGACGGCCGGGGCCCGAACTGCCCGCGGTGGTCCGGGAAACGGGAGGTGCCGCACCGGCTTCGGGCGCGGGATGAGAAGCTGCTCACAGCGATCCGGCGGGCGGCCGACGACGCGCACCCGCTCGTGCCCGTACCGCGCCGGTCCGCCGCTTCACCACGCCGCCGACGGGACCCGCCGGGGCGTGCGGGTCTCTTCGGCGCCGCCGCTCGCGCGGGACTTCCGCGATCCGGGCCGGGCCGCCGTCGGCGCCGCCATGAACGGCCCCGTGCCGCCTTCTGTGGGGGAAGGTGGCACGGGGCTCTCTTCCATCCAGCCTTCCGCAGGTCTTTCGGACAGTCAGCAGTCGCTGTGGGGCGGCCTGTCGGCGAAGCGGTCGGCGAGCCAGTTCGCGGCCGGGACCGAGCCCGAGATGGCGCCGGCGACGTGTTCGCCGAGCGGGATCGGCCGCCACGCGACCGCGGCCCGCCGCGCGCACCAGTCGGCGCGCAGCCGGTCGCCGACCGCGTACGGAATCAGCTGGTCGGCCGTCCCGTGGTAGAGGTACACGGGCCGGTCGGGGGCGCGGGCGCCCAGGTCGGAGGCGTGCAGGGCGCGTTGCCAGGCCGGCCGGCGCAGCGGGTCGCGGACCGTCACGTCGGACATCTCCCGGAAGAGGCCCGCGACGGTGTCGATCGCCACGCAGCTCCGCTTCATCAAGTCCACGTAGCGGCGGCCGCGTTCGTTGAGGTAGGCGTCGAGCCGCAGCTCCGGGAAGGCCGCGTTCTGGCCGATCGCGGACATCAGGACGAGGCCCGCTCCTGTGCTGCCGTGGTTGTGGGCGGCGACCTTGAGGAGATCGGCGGGTACGCCGCCGGCGGCGGTGCCCTTGACGTTCAGTTCGGGCGCGTAGCTCGCGTGCAACTCGGCTGCCCAGCCCGACGCCTGGCCGCCCTGCGAGTAGCCCATGATGCCGACGGGCGTGTCCTTGGAGAGCCCCGTGCCGGGCAGGCGTTCGGCGGCCCGCGCCGCGTCGAGCACGGCGCGGCCCTCGGCGGGGCCGACCGTATAGGTGTGGACGCCGGGCGTGCCGAGGCCCTCGTAGTCGGTGACGGCCACGGCCCAGCCGCGCAGCGTGAGCAGTTGGATGAGGTCGGCCTCGGCGGTCGTGCCGCGCGGGAACCCGGCCGAGGGCGCGCAGCTGTCGGCGAGGCCGACCGTGCCGACGGCGTAGGTGATCAGCGGGCGCGGGCCCGGGCTGCCGTCGGTGGGGACGAGCACGGTTCCGGAGACCGTGTTGGGGGCGCCCTTGGCCGTGGTGGAGCGGTACTTGATGTGCCAGGCCCGGGTCGGGGTGGGCTGGCCGGGCAGCCGGCGGAACGCGGTCGGCGCCGAGCTGACGAGGTCGCCGGGCCGGTCCGCCGTACGGGCGGCGGCGCCGCTGTGGCCGGTGCCGCCCGGCCCGAGCGACAGGGTGAGTGCGGCGACGGCGGTGAGGGCTGTGGTGCGCGCGTGCATGCGGCTCTCCCATCTCCCGACGGTCCGGTGGCGCTGGGCCGACCGATGGGGCCGCCGCGGGCGGCGGTGCGCCGGGAGCGGACCGGGAAGATCAACTCTGCCGACGCCGGGGGCGGATGCGGCTCGCGGCGCGCCGGGCGGCGGGCAACCGGACCGGTGCGCGGGGGAGCCCTCGGGGGGCTCACACGCTCGTACGGGCGCGGGGGAGGGAGCGGGGTCCGTATGAGGGCTCGGTACGCGGGCTCCGTGCACGAGTTCCGTACGCGGGTCCGTACAAGGGTCCCGTGTGGGAGTCCCGTACAGGGGCCCCGTACAGGAGTCCCGTACGAGGGCCCTGTGCCAAAGGCAGGAGCCCCGCTCCCCGCCGAAGCGGAGGAGCGGGGCTCCTTGGGTGTTGCACGTCGACCGCGATCGGCCGACCAGCTGGTCCCGAGGGATCAGCCGGCGGGGGTGACGTTCTCCGCCTGCGGGCCCTTCGGACCCTGCGTGACGTCGAAGTTCACCTGCTGGTTCTCTTCCAGGGAACGGAAGCCAGAGGCGTTGATCGCGGAGTAGTGAACGAAGACATCCGGGCCGCCGCCGTCCTGGGCGATGAAGCCGAAGCCCTTTTCAGCGTTGAACCACTTCACGGTTCCGGTAGCCATAAGCCCTCCTTGGGCCAAAGGGTTGCCCTGCTCCAGAACCTGCGAGAAGTCTGAAAACTACAAAAGCCTGCGGGGTCACATGCTCCGCAGGCTCTGTACTGCAAGGGAAACCAAACTGCAACTTGCGGTGAGCCTAGCACGCTCCGTGGGGGCTGGGAAAGAGTCGAAGATCACCTGTTGGCGGGGTTTTCAGCCGCTGTTGGACGGAAAAGATCGCAGGTCGAGCGCGGATCGCCGGACCCCGCTCCGTTCGCGTGTGCGACGCGGGTCTAGCCTCCGGATGTGGACAATTCAGCCTCTGCCGCCGCCGCCCTCCCCGACCACCGTCGGAGCCGGCCGCGGGTCGGCCACATTCAGTTCCTCAACTGCCTGCCCCTGTACTGGGGCCTCGCCCGCACGGGCACGCTGCTCGATCTGGAGCTCACCAAGGACACCCCGGAGAAGCTCAGCGAACAGCTGGTCAGCGGCGAACTCGACATCGGCCCCATCACGCTCGTCGAGTTCCTGAAGAACGCCGACGACCTGGTCGCGCTGCCCGACATCGCCGTCGGCTGCGACGGTCCGGTGATGTCCTGCGTGATCGCCTCGCAGGTGCCGCTGGAGCAGCTGGACCGCGGCCGGGTCGCGCTCGGCTCGACCTCGCGGACCTCCGTGCGCCTGGCCCAGCTGCTGCTCGCGGAGCAGTACAAGGTCGAGCCCGACTACTACACCTGCCCGCCGGACCTCGGGCAGATGATGCAGGAGGCGGACGCCGCCGTACTGATCGGGGACGCGGCGCTGCGGGCCAAAATGCATTACGGGCCCCAGCTCGGCCTCGACGTCCACGACCTCGGGCAGATGTGGAAGGACTGGACGGGGCTGCCGTTCGTCTTCGCCGTGTGGGCCGTGCGCCGCGACTACCTGGAGCGCGAGCCCCGGATCGTACGGAAGGTGCACGAGGCGTTCCTCGCCTCCCGCGACGTGTCCCTGGCGGAGGTCGGGAAGGTCGCCGAGCAGGCGGCGCGCTGGGAGCAGTTCGACGCGCCGCTGCTGGAGCGCTACTTCACGACCCTGGACTTCCGCTTCGGGGCGGAGCAGCTGGCGGGCGTCACCGAGTTCGCGCGGCGTACGGGCCCGACGACCGGGTTCCCGGCCGACGTGAAGGTGAACCTGCTGGAGGGCTGACCTGGGGGTGACGGCGCCGGCCCCCCGAACTCCGTGGGGGCGGAGTTCACGGGGGCCGGCGCCGGGCTTTTCGGCGAGACCTCTCAGGAGGCCGGCGTTGGTCAGGAGGCCGGTGCCGGTCAAGAGGCCGGTGTCGGGCCCTCCATGTGTTCGCTGATCCACTGGAGGCTTCCGTTGGCCATGCCCTGCACATAGGTCTTGCCGTTGTGCTCGCCGCCCTGGATCACCTGAAGGTTCGTCTTGACCGGGCCTCTATTGCCGTACTGGGTGATGAACTTCTTCACCTTCGGCATCACGGTGTGTTCCTTGGTGCCGACCTGGAAGGCCAGATAGACGTCCGGGTGCTTGGCTGCGATCAGCTTCTCGGCCAGTTTCTCCGGGTTGTTGGCCGCTTTTTCGGCCGGGTGCCCCGCCCACAGCGGGGAGTCCGGCACGATGTCCGGGCCGGAGGCGATGACGGCCTTGAACTTGTCCGGGTCCTTCAGCACGGCCTTCAGCCCGGAGAATCCGCCCGAGGACGAGCCCATGAAGGCCCAGCCGTCGCGCGATTTCAGCGTGCGGAAGTTCGCCTTCATCAGGTCGGGGACGTCCTCGCTCAGCCAGGTGCCCATTTTGGGCTGGCCGGGTATGTCGCTGCCGTCGTAGTAGTTCTTCGCGTCCGGGTTCAGCACCGGCATGGCGAGCACGAAGGGCAGGCTCTTGCCCTCCAGCGACTCCTTCGCGATGGTCGCCTGGAGCTTGAGGTCGGTGCCCATCCAGTAGTTGTTCGGGTACCCGTTGCCGCCCGGCAGCGCGATCATCACGGGGAAGCCGCTCTTCGCGTACTTCGCCTCCCCGTACTGCTTCGGCGCCCAGACCCACACCTTGCCGGTGAAGCCCGACTTCTTGCCGTGCAGCTTCACGACGCCGATGGTGGTGCCGTCGCTCAGATGGCTCTGCACCCGGAAGTCCGCCTTCGGCCCGGTCGGGAACGAGACCTTGGAGTCCTTTTTCTGCTTGCCGCTGTCGCCGCCCGCCTGACCGCCGCCCTCACCCGGCTCCGGCTGTCCGAAGCTGACCGGATCGCCCTGGTCCGAGAAGACCCCGAGGTAGTCCATGACCGGATACGCGATCCCGCCGAGCACCAGCACGGCCACGACCCCCAGGAACCACACCTTTGCCTTGGAGGCCCGGCGATGACCCTGGGAACGGTAGGTCCCCCTGGAAGAATGACTCATTCGTGGCGCTCCGGATGATCCTGCTGCCCCGAAGGACATGACGGGTTGTTCCGGCCTGTTTGATGGGGAAATCAGGGCGGCGGGTTCCGCCTCACCCGGTGAATTGAGTCATAAGCCGATCAGCTGATTCTCACGAGAAGGCAATGTGGGCGCGGGGGCAGCCGAGCGGGGCCCGCCGGCCCCGCCGACGAGGCCCGCCGGCCCCGCCGACGGGGTTCACGGGCCGTGCCGGCGGGGTTCGCGGGCCGTGCCCGTGAGGCCGCCCGGCCCGCCGCTCGGCCCGCCGCCCGGCCCCCACCGGTTCTGTCGGAGCGCTGGCGTAGGCTGGATCAGTCTTGTCAGCACCCTCCGAAGGGACGTCCCGGTGACCGAGAACGCCGACCTCTCGTCCGTCCTCGACCGCGCCGCGACCGGCGGCCGGATCACCCCGGAGGAGGCGCTCGACCTGTACCGGTCGGCGCCGCTGCACGCACTCGGCGCGGCGGCCGACGCCGCGCGCCGCAAGCGGTACGCGGGCACCGAGCACATCGCCACGTACATCATCGAGCGCAACATCAACTACACGAACTCGTGCGTCACCGCGTGCAAGTTCTGCGCCTTCTACGCCGCGCCGAAGAGCGACAAGGTCTGGACCCGCGACCTCGACGACATCCTGCGCCGCTGCGAGGAGACCGTCCAGCTCGGCGGCACGCAGATCATGTTCCAGGGCGGCCACCACCCGGACTACGGCGTCGAGTACTACGAAGAGCACTTCGCCGCGATCAAGAAGGCCTACCCCGAGCTCGTCATCCACTCCCTCGGCGCCTCCGAGATCGAGCACATGGCCCGTATCTCCGGCGTCACCGCCGAGGAGGCCATCAGCCGCATCCACACCGCCGGCCTCGACTCCTTCGCGGGCGCGGGCGCGGAGCTGCTCCCGGCCCGGCCGCGCACCGCCATCGCGCCGCTCAAGGAGTCCGGCGAGCGCTGGCTGGAGATCATGGAGATCGCGCACGGGCTGGGCGTCGAGTCGACGTCCACGATGCTGATGGGCACCGGCGAGACCAACGCCGAGCGTATCGAGCACCTGCGGATGATCCGCGACGTCCAGGACCGTACGGGCGGCTTCCGCGCCTTCATCCCGTACACCTACCAGCCCGAGAACAACCACCTGAAGGGCCAGACGCAGGCCACTCTCTTCGAGTACCTGCGCATGATCGCCATCGCGCGGCTCTTCCTCGACAACGTCGCCCACATCCAGGGCTCCTGGCTGACCACGGGCAAGGAGGTCGGCCAGCTCTCCCTGCACTACGGCGCGGACGACCTCGGCTCCATCATGCTGGAGGAGAACGTGGTCTCCTCCGCCGGCGCGAAGCACCGCTCGAACCGGATGGAGATCATCGACCTCATCCGCAAGGCGGGCCGCGTACCGGCGCAGCGCGCCACCACGTACGAGCACCTGGTCGTGCACGACGACCCGGCGAACGACCCGGTCGACGACAAGGTCGTCTCGCACCTGTCGTCGACGGCTATTGAGGGCGGCACGGCGCACCCCGAGCTGAAACTCGTCGAGACCAGCTGACCGGCTGACCTGCGGTCGGCTGGGGGCCGGGCGCGGGTGTTCCGCGCCGATCGGGCGCGGGCGCGTGGGCCTCTGCGCGTCGGCGCGGGGGTACGGGTGCGAGGAGCGTGGCGGGCGGTCCGTGGGCGACCGCAGGCCGCCGGGCGGGCGGGCGGCCTGCGCGTGCGCGCGGACACGCGCTGGAGGCGGCTCGTACGCGGGCGGCCGACAGGTAATGGGTGGTGCGGGGCCGGAGCGTAGAGGCGGCGGTGGTCCGGGTGTTGACGATTCATCGGGTGCGCGAGGTGCGGCTCGGCGGGAGCGACGCGCCGGTCGCCGCGCCGGTCACCGAGGCGGACGCCGTCCTGGTGTCCGGGGACCGCATCGAGGACATCGGCCCGTACGAGCGGCTGCGCGCCGAGCACGGTGAGCGCGCCCGGGTGCGGGAGTGGGACGGCGTGCTGGCCCCCGGCCGGTACGAACCGGACGCGGCGGCCCTCCTGGAGGCCGCCTACCACCCCGATCCGCGCGAGGCCGACGAGCTGGGGACGGAGCCGGTCACCGGCGCGGCCCTCGTGGCGCTCGCCATGACCGACGTCCGCTGGGGCGGCAGCGCCCGGCGCGGGCTCCAGCGGCTGCTGGCGGCGGGCACGACCGCGCTGACCGGCCCGTTCGAGCGGCCCCCGGTCCGTAAGGCCGTCGAACGCTCCGGTCTCCGGGTGCTGCCCGCGTCGCCCGAGTCGCCCGCGCTGCGGCCCGGAACGCTGACGGTGGGCGGGCCCGCCGACTTCGCGGTCTTCGCGGCGGACGGGAGCGCGCTGGCCACTGTCCTCGGCGGGCGGCTGGTCCACCGCCGCCGCTGATCTCCGGTCTTCGCCACGGCTCCCGCTGCGCGGCCCGAAACGCCCCCCCCGTGCGCGCCGCGAGGGCGCGGGCGGGGAAGAATGGGCGCGTGACCCGAGCATCCCTGGAGAAGCAGCCGCACGAAGTCGCCGCGATGTTCGACGACGTGGCGGCCAAGTACGACCTGACCAACGACGTGCTGTCGCTGGGCCAGGCCCGGCTCTGGCGCAAGGCGGTGGCGCAGGCGGTGGCCGCGCGGCCGGGGGAGAGGGTCCTGGACCTGGCGGCGGGCACGGGCACGTCGTCGCTGCCGTTCGCGGCCACCGGCGCGTACGTCGTTCCGTGCGACTTCTCGATCGGCATGCTGCGGGAGGGCAAGAAGCGCCACCCGCACCTGCCGCTCACGGCCGGCGACGCGACCCGGCTGCCGTTCGCGGACGGGGTGTTCGACGCCGTCACGATCTCCTTCGGGCTGCGCAACGTACAGGAGACCGATGCCGCGCTGCGCGAGCTGCTGCGGGTGACGAAGCCCGGCGGCCGGGTCGTCATCTGCGAGTTCAGCCACCCCACGTGGGCGCCGTTCCGCACGGTGTACAGCGAGTACCTGATGCGCGCCCTGCCGCCGGTCGCGACGGCGGTCAGCAGCAACCCGGACGCGTACGTCTACCTCGCCGAGTCGATCCGCGACTGGCCCGACCAGCCGGCGCTGGCGGCCCGGATGCAGGGGGCGGGCTGGTCGAAGGTGGCGTGGCGGAACCTGACGGGCGGCATCGTGGCGCTGCACCGGGGCAGGAAGCCGAGCGAGGGCTGAAGCCCGGCGCTGGTCCGTTCCGGCGTTGGTCCGTTCCGGCGTGGGTCCGCTCTGGCGTTGGTCCGTTCCGGCGGTGGTCCGCCTTGGTCCGTACCCGCTCCTCCTTCGGCCCGCCCCGGCCCGTACCCGCTCCGCCTTCGGCCCGTACCCGCTCCGACCGGGGATGTCGCGCGCGACGGCGACCCTTCTCGTGCGCCGGATTGCGCCCCCATAGACTGCTCTTGTCCAGTGCGTGACCCGTCCGTCGTCCGGCACGCATGTTCCGATCCTTGGGGAGACCCCGCCGTGACCGAGTCCCCTGCCGAGCACAGCGCAGACGTGATCGTCGTCGGGGCCGGCCCGGCCGGTTCCGCCACCGCCTACCACCTGGCCAGGTCGGGCCTGGACGTGCTCCTGCTGGAGAAGACGGCGTTCCCGCGCGAGAAGGTCTGCGGCGACGGGCTGACCCCGCGCGCCACCAAGCAGCTCGTGGCCATGGGGATCGACATCTCCGAGGAGGCGGGCTGGCTGCGCAACAAGGGCCTGCGCATCATCGGCGGCGGCGTCCGCCTCCAGCTCGACTGGCCGGACCTCGCCTCGTACCCGGACTACGGGCTGGTCCGCAAGCGCGACGACTTCGACGAGCAGCTGGCGCGCCAGGCCGAGAAGGCGGGGGCGCGGCTGTACGAGCGGTGCAACGTGGGCGCTCCGGTCATCGACGACCGCACGGGCCGGATCACCGGCGTGCACGCCAAGCTCGGCGAGGAGAAGACCCCGGCCACCTTCCACGCGCCGCTCGTGGTCGCCGCGGACGGCAACTCGACGCGGCTGTCCCTGGCGATGGGCCTGCACCGGCGCGAGGACCGCCCGATGGGCGTGGCCGTCCGCACGTACTTCACCTCGCCCCGCCACGACGACGACTACCTGGAGTCCTGGCTGGAGCTGTGGGACCGGCGCGGCCCGCAGGACCGGCTGCTGCCCGGCTACGGCTGGATCTTCGGCATGGGCGACGGCACCAGCAACGTCGGCCTCGGCATCCTCAACAGCAGCTCCGCGTTCAAGGAGCTGGACTGGCGCGAGATCCTCAAGGCGTGGTGCGCCTCGATGCCGGCGGACTGGGGCTACACCCCCGAGAACATGACCGGCCCGATCCGCGGCGCCGCCCTCCCGATGGCTTTCAACCGCCAGCCGCACTACACGCGCGGCCTGCTGCTCGTCGGCGACGCGGGCGGCCTGGTGAACCCCTTCAACGGCGAGGGCATCGCCTACGCCATGGAGTCCGGCCAGATCGCCGCCGACGTCATCGTCCAGGCCCACGCCCGCGCCACGTACGCCCAGCGCGAGCTGGCCCTGCAGAACTACCCGAAGGTCCTCAAGGAGACCTACGGCGGTTACTACACGCTCGGCCGCGCCTTCGTGAAGCTCATCGGCAACCCGAAGGTCATGAAGATGGCCACCCAGCGCGGCCTCACCCACCCGCTGCTGATGCGGTTCACCCTCAAGATGCTCGCGAACCTGACGGACCCGACGGGCGGCGACGCCATGGACCGGATCATCAACGGGTTGTCGAAGGTCGCGCCGAGGTCGTAGCGTACTTACGGACGGACGTACGTACGTACGGACGTACGCTGCACGGACCGCCGGCCCCGCGATGGGGGCCGGCGGTTTTTCTGTGTCCTGGATCGGCCGCGGGGATCGGTCGCGGGGGAAAGCCGTGTGGCGGGCGGCGCAACCCCGGGCCGGGGCGGACGTCGGGTAGGCGAAGGGCCTGTCGAGGTCGAGAACCGCGAGCAAGGGATCCAGAAGCCTCATGCGCACGACACGCCGTACCGCCCTGCTGGGCGCCCTCTCGGGCAGCCTGGTGCTGTCCGCCCTGTCCACACTGCCCGCTTCCGCCGCCATCGGCGGCAGCGGCGTGGGCGACCCGTACTTCCCCGACGACGGCAACTCCGGCTACCACGTCTCCCACTACGACGTGCGCGTGGCCTACGATCCGGCCCACTCGCACTATCTGGACGGCGACACCACCGTCACGGCCACGGCCGGCGAGGCCCTGGACCGCTTCAGCCTGGACCTGAAGGGCTTCACGGTCGCGTCCGTCGCCGTCAACGGCGCCCCCGCGAAGGCGTTCTCCCGCTCCGGCGCCCACAAGCTGGTCATCACCCCGGCCCGGCAGCTGGCCAAGGGCAAGAAGTTCACGGTGCGGGTGCGGTACGCGGGCAAGCCGGTCGGCGATGCCTGGAACACCATGAAGGACGGCGGGGCGTACGTATCCGGGGAGCCGCATTCGTCGCGGGACTGGTACCCGAGCAACGACCACCCCTCGGACAAGGCCACCTTCCAGCTCACCGCGACCGTTCCGGACGGCTGGACCGCGATCGGCAGCGGACTGCCGGGCAAGACCACTACGGGCAAGGACTCGGGCGGCAAGGCCGTCAAGACCTTCCGCTGGCACGAGGACAAGCCGCTCGCCACGTATCTGAGCGCCTTCGCCGTCGACAAGTTCACGGTGCACCACTCGAAACTCAAGGACGGCACGCCCGTCATCCACGCGTACAGCCCCGGCACCGAGGCGGGGAGCCAGGAGTGGGAGGGCCAACTCCCGGAGATACTCGACTTCCTCTCGTCGAAATTCGGCCCGTACCCGTTCTCGTCCGCCGGCGGCATCGTCGTCAACGGGGGCGACGGGGGCGGCCCAGGTGCTCTGGAGACGCAGACCCGCCCCACGTACGTCGGGACGATGTTCGACATGTCGATGGCCCACGAGGACGCCCACCAGTGGTTCGGCGACAGCGTCACGGTCGCCGACTGGCGCAACGGCTGCCTCAACGAGTGCTTCGCCCAGTACGCCAGCCAGCTCTGGGAGGAGCACAACGGCTCCGACCTCGACAAGGGCTTCTACCGCGACACCGTGGAGGAGAACAAGAACAACCCCGAGTACTGGGGCCTCAAGCTCTACGACCCCGGCAAGGGCAAGGAACTGGACCCGGCCTTGTACGACAAGGGGTCGCTGATGGTACACGCGCTGCGCCGCACCGTCGGAGACAAGGCGTTCTTCGCGACGCTGAAGCAGTGGACCCACGACCACCGCGACTCCAACGCGACGTGGCCGCAGTTCGAGGCGCTCGCCCAGAAGGTCTCCGGAAAGGACCTCTCCGGGTTCTTCCATGCCTGGGCGCACAGCACGAAGATCCCGGAGAAGAAGTACCTCTACCCGGGGTCGCTGGCGAGGCTCGCCCACTGACAGTCGGCCCCCGAGGACGGGCCCCCTGATGACGGGCCCCTGACAGCAGGCCATTTCGTCGACATCCCATTGCCGGAACGCAGCCGGCGGCTCGGCAGCGGCCCCGGCCGCCGGGCCACCGGACCGCCTGAACGCGGATCACCGCGCCTTCGGCGACAGGCGAGCCGTCGGCGTGGTCGATCCGCGTGGAGTGGGGGGCGAGGCAGGGCGGATGCGGTCAGGCGGTCTCGCGGGGGTGGCCGGTGCCCGCGTAGTCGATCCACACCGTGTGGCGATCGCGGTCCAGCAGGTACCAAACGCGCCCGCCGCCCGTGACCTCCAACTGCCAGCGGTCCAGCCGTACGCCCTGAAATGTCCCCGAGTGCAGGGGCGGGCGTAGCCGGTGGTGGCGCGGATCTTGCGTCTCAGGCGATGGGCGATCGCGCATGATGTGCCAGGCCCGGTTCGTGTTGCCGGGGGCCTGACGGCACAGCTCCTCCCAGCCCTTGACGGCCGCCGCGTCGGCGAAACGGATGTGCCATTGGTCCTCGACGGCCGGCGGCGCCACATGGTCGCCGTGCTTGGGGGTCAACCGGTCACGCCCGGTTCCGGCACGGGGCCGTAGTCCTCGCCCCTGTCCGTGGTCAGTGCGGCCAGCAGCTCCGGGTCCGAGTGGACCTCGGCCGTGTGCTGCCACGCGGCGATCGTCGTGGCCACGGCCGACATATTGCCGAGGCTCTCCGCGGCGGGCAGCACCTCGGCCAGCTCGGCCGCGAAGGCCCGGACGCTTTTCTCGGGGAGAAAACGGACCCAGGGGAACGCCTCGGGGATGATCTCCAGGAGGAGCGACCGCGCGGCCGTGTCATGCCGCACCAGCGCGACGAACATGCGCGTTCCGGCGGACATGATCTGGGCGTCCTGCTCGACTCGGGCGGCCGTGGTGATCACCAGATCTTCCGCGTCCCGCCGCCGCAGCAGTATCCGCTTCGCCCCGGCCAGTCCGGCCAAGGTCGCCTTCGGCTTGTTGATCAGCTCGGAGAAGTTCACTTCCAGCTGCGTCGTCATGACTTTTACATTAGTTTCAAAGTTCTGTGGTGTCGAGGTCGCCCTGCGCGGCCGGGCGTCACGGAGAGGGTGTGGCGTCCGCGCCCAGCGGTCGTTCGAAGACGGTGCGCAGCACGATGGTCGTGCTCGTACCGTGCACCGGCGGGATCGCCCGGATGCGGTCGAGCGCGTCGGCGAGCGCGTCCGTACTGGCCACCCGCACCTTCAGCCAGTAGCAGTCCTCTCCCGCCACCTCGTGCACTTCGAGCACGCAAGTCTCTTGTTCCAGCCGCTCGTTGACCACCGCCCTTGCCGCCGCGCCAGGGTCGAAGCGGAGCGCGACGAACGCCGCCGTCCCCGCGTCCACGCTCGCGGGGTCGAGATTCGCGTGGTAGCCGGTGATCACCCCGTCGCGCTCCAGCCGCTGCAGGCGGTCCCGTACCGAGGGCTCGGACAGCCCGACGGCCCGGGCGAGCGCCCGAACGGTCTGCCGGCCGTCGGCCGTCACCGACCGCAGGATCGTCCGGTCGACGTCGTCCAGCTGTCGCGTCATAGCGAGTACTTGCCCTTCATGGCGGATCACCCTAATCTCTGGAAAGCATCCTACCTGATTCACCTTTCTAAATGAGGCAAGATGCCCATCGAGCCTAAACAGATACTCACACGTCGCCTACCGCTTCCCTGGCTGGCGCTGGTCACCGTATGGATCTTCTGGGGATCTACGTACCTGGGCATCCAACTGGCGGTCGACACGATCCCGCCGCTGCTCATGGCCGGTGTCCGGTTCCTCACGGCCGGCACGCTGATGTTCGCGATCGTCGGACCGCGCCATGCCCGCGGGGCCCGGCGCCCGACCGTGCGGCACCTGCGCTCCGTACTGATCATCGCCGCCCTGCTGCTGGTCGGCGGCAACGGCCTGCTCAGCGTCGGCGAGACGAGCATCGACTCCGGACTGGCCGCCCTCATCGTGGCGACCGTGCCGGTCTGGATGGTCCTGATCAACGCGGCGGTGACGAGGACGCGCATCACGGCCACCATGACGTTGGCGCTCGTCCTCGGAACGGTCGGGGTCGGCGTGCTCGTAGGCGGACCCGGCGCCCGCGTCGACGTCGGCGGTGCGGCCGTCGTGCTGATCGGGTCGCTCTGCTGGGCGACCGGTTCGGTCTACGCCCGCCGCGCCCCACTGCCCTCGCACCCCCTCGTCGTGACGTCGCTGGAGATGATCACTGGAGGGCTGCTGCTGATCATCGCCGCCGCCGTGAAAGGCGAGTTCGGCCGCTTCGACCCCGCGGCGGTCACCGGCGGTTCGATCGCCGGGCTCCTGTGGCTGATCGTCGGCGGCTCCATGATCGCCTTCACGGCGTACGGCTACGCCAACGCCACCCTGCCCAACGACACGATGGCCACCTACGCCTACGTGAACCCGGTGGTCGCGGTCATGCTGGGCGCCCTGCTCGGGCAGGAGGCGCTCAGCCCGAACCTGCTGCTCGGCGGGGCCGTCATCGTCAGCGCGGTGGTGCTCATCGTCGGCGGCAGGGTCGTGGCACGGCGAATCAGCCGCCGGCCGCCGCTCCCGGATAGCCCATCCCGCCAGGCGGCCGAATCTCCGCCACGGGAGGCGTCACCCCGCCAGGCGGCCGGGCACTCGCTACCGGAGGGCTCGCCCCAACCGGTTTCCTCCGAACACCCGCTCCCGAACGACCCACCCTGGCCACCCGCCGAACACCCGCTCCCGAAAGGCTCGACCCGATGAACCTGCTGGACACCGCGCGCCATGTCGAGGCGAGCCGGGCGATGGGCGCGCAAGCATGGCGCATGGCCGCGGGCCGGCTCGGCGACCCCGTGCCCGCCTGCCCCGACTGGCGGGTCCGCGACGTCGTCCACCATCTGGGCAACGTCGCCTCCTACGTCCACGCCTGCGTCGACCACGGGCCCGGCCAACCCGAGTTCATCGACGCCGAGATGCCCACCGACGACCGGGTGATCCAGTGGGCCGCCGGAGAGTGGGACCGGGTCCTGGACCGCCTCGCCGCGGCCGACCCCCGCGCCGCCGCGTGGAACTGGTCCGTCCAGCCGCACGTCGTCTCGTTCTGGCCGCGGTGCCTCACCCACGAGGTGTTCGTCCACAGCTGGGACATCGCGGATGCCGCGGGAGAACCGCTGGCGGTCCCGGCGGACGTAGCGGCCGACGGCGTGGACGAAATCCTCGCGGTCCACCTGCCCGCCGGGGTCCGCGACGGCAGGCGCTTCACCCGCGCCGGCCGGATCGACGTGCACAGCACGGACACGGGCCACCGCTGGCTGGTAGAACTCACCACGGCGACCGCCCACACCAGGGCGGCGGCCCCGGGCGAACCGAATGAACCGGGCGAACCGAACGAACCAAGCGACACCCGGATCGCCGCCACCGCCGAAGAGCTGTACCTCGACCTGTGGGGCCGCACACCACTGAACCTGAACCCGCACCAGCGGCACTGGGCGGGCCAACTGGCTGCCGGCACGCCGACGGTCTGATCGAGGCCGGGCCCGGAGACAGGGGCCGCGATGGGTGGCGGCCCACCTGTCGCTGTTGGCGCGGGGTTCGGTACGGGCCTGGAAGCCGGTGGCGACATCGAGCAGGGTCCGTGCGGAGCCCCCCACCGAGCCGTGCCGTACGGCGGAAGAGGCGGCGAGCTGCGCGACGAACAGCCCGGTCCAGTCGTCGAGCAGCCCGGGACCGACGCGGCTCGCGTGATCACTAGATCAGGTGGGTGAACCTATGCGCCTTGACGCTGAGGATGAGCCCGCGCAGCTTCGCGGGGGTTGTGGTGATGCTCGTGTCGGGTTGTGCGCTCTCGCGAATCTGGACCATTCCGCCGTTTCGGCGTATGCCCACGCACGAGTTTCCCGCCTGGCAGTAGGAAGACTTCTGCCAATCGTTCCCCGGCATGTCACGCCTCCCGCAGTCGTACTGCGATCTGGTGGATGAAATCGAGGCAGTCCGCTCCCTCACGGCCGTGATGAGGCCGCCCGGTTCCGGAAGTCAGGTCAGGCGGCCGAAGGCATCTGCCTTGACGCTCAGGATGAGCCCGCGCAGCCTTTCGGGGGTCGTCGAGAGAACGGTGTCCGGGGTGTCGCTCTCGCGCATCTTTATTACGCCGTCGTGTGCGGCCAGTTCGACACAGCTCTGATTGTTGTCGGGTCCAGAGAAAGAGGACTTCTGCCATGTAGTTGCGTCGGTCATGCGGTTGGCTCACAGTTCCTGTGCGATGTGTTGAATGAACTTTCTGGACTCGTCGGCGCCGAGCGCGATTCCCTCGACGGAGTCGAGGAGAGTGCGGTATTTCGCCAGTTGCGCTTCTGCGTCCAGAAAACCGCCGTCGAAGGCACCATCGATCTGGACTGTGTCCAGGGCAGGGACCGATGCGCCGGCGTAGAGCACGGAGTGGACCGACGCGGTGACCTGGGCGTCGAACGGGATGACGCGGACCGTCACGGACGGCCACTGGGCAGCGTCGAGCAGGAAATCCAGCTGTGCACGCATCACGTCCGGCGTGCAGTACCTCATGCGGAGTGCGGCTTCGTGAATGAGCACGTCGAATTTCGGCGGCTGTGGGCGGTCGAAGATCGCGCGTCGTCTCAAGCGGTGTTCCACTCGCGTGTTGAGCTCCGCGACCGGCAGCTCGGAAATGCCGCTCTGCATCAGCTGGCGAGCGTACGACTCCGTCTGGAGAATTCCGGGTATGTACAGCATTTGGATCACGCGCATATGCGTTGCGTGGTGCTCCAGTTCGGCCACGTCCATGAAGCCCGGCGAGAGGACGCCCCGGTACTCTTCCCACCACCCTTTGCCGCGTTCCTCGGCCATGTCGGCCAGCGCGTCGACGAGGCGCTTGTCCGTCGCGGAGTAGTGGGCGGCGAGTCGGCGTACGCGTTCGGCGCTTACGCCGTATCGCCCCGATTCCAGGTGGCTGACCTGCGCGCGCTCCCCGCCCAGGAATGCGCCCACTTGGCTCCCGGACAGCCCGGCGCGCTCGCGCATCTTGCGCAGTTCCGCGCCCAAGCGTTTCTGTCGGGCCGTCGGATAGCTCCTCGGCGGCATGGCACCCCCTCTGTGGTGGCTTTGAGTCTGCCGCCGAACTGTGTCACGGGTCCACCCGCCAGGGCGTGATCACCGTCCCACTGTTGTTACGTCCCACTGTTGTGCCCTACTCTGCGGTGCAGCACCACGCGGCACGCCTGGAACAGCCGAAGTGCAGTCACCGGCATGCCCGTTGAGGGTGAGCCGGGGGCCAGGCCACGGACGGCGCAGCAGCGCGGGAGCTCCGACTCCACCGGGAGATGCGCATGAGCAACGCAGGACTCGCCGTACCCCCACAACGCCAGTCGTTCCGCGTCAGCGCGCCGAACGACGCCATAACTCCGAAGATCGCCCGCGAGCAGGTGGCGCTGCTGCTGGCCCTGACCCGTCACGCGAGCGTCGCCGACGTGGCCAAGCTGCTCGTGAGCGAGATCGTCACGAATGTCCATCTGCACACGTCGACTCCCGTCGTGCACGTGGACGTGACCGTAGGACCGGGCCGTGTGTACGTGGCCGTATGGGACGACGCCCCATGCCCTCGGCTTCGCGCACGCGACGCGCATGATCCGCGCGCCGACGAAGAACGTGGGCGTGGCCTGCTGCTGGTCCAGGAGATGGCCACCAGGTGGGGTGTCACATGGCCCGTCGAACCGGATCGGGCGCGCAAGCGGGTGTGGTTCACGCTGGACGAGCACCGAACGGCGGCGCGGGGAAAGCCGGATCAGGCCGGGCCGTACCGCGCGCCCGGGAAGTGAGGCCGAGCCTCAGCGCGCGCGGAAAGCCCGAGCGGCCGGGGGCCACGTAGCCGCACTGGAGGCGGTGCCCCCGCAGCCGCAGCCGCCGTATCCGATCCCGACGAAGCGGAAGCCGTCGGCGCGGGCCGCGTCAGTGCCGCGCGGCGGCGGCCTCCTTCGTCAGGGTCGCCGCTTGCAGGAGGCTCAGGCCGGGTTCGGCCTGGCGCAGGGCTTTGACGGCCGCGACGGAGTCGTCGACGGGGCCGTCGTAGCCGGTCGCGGCGAGGCGGTTCCGTACCCAGCGGGCGCGCAGCTCCGATTCCGGGGCGCTCGCGGCCTCGGTGGCGAGGGCCAGGGCCGCTTCGAGGCCGGGGCGTTCCTCCGGGGAGGCGGCGCCGAGGGCCTGGTGGAGGGCTGCGGTGATCGTGTCCGCGTCGCGCAGGACGACCACCGCCGGTTCCTGGCGTTTGCCGAAAGCCATCATGTGATGATCTTGCCCCGGAGCGGACCCGGTACTCAATCCCGTGCCTCGATGACGTGCCCCACACGCGAAGATCCCCCGGGCCCGAGCGGCGGGTACCAGGGGATCTTCGCGTAGTGCGAGGAGAGCCGGCGTCACATGACGCGGACGGCGCCCGTCGGCTGGTCGTAGCTGAGGGAGCGCTCGACGATGCCCGTGCTGGGGTTCTGGGCGCCGATGAACTTGCCGCCGCCGATGTAGACGGCCACGTGGTGCGCGCTGCCCGCGCCGCCCCAGTAGAGGAGGTCGCCGGGCTGGAGGTTGTCGAGGGAGACGGCGGTGCCGGCCGTCGACTGGTCCTGGGAGACGCGCGGCAGGTCGATGCCGATCTGGCGGTACGCGGCCTGGGTGAGGCCGGAGCAGTCGTACGAGGAGGAGCCGGTCGCGCCCATCACGTACGGCTTGCCGATCTGCGCCTGGAGGAACGAGATCAGCGTCGCGGCGCTGCCCGTGGCGTGGGACGTCGAGGGGGTGGACGACGTGGACGACGAGGGGGCCGACGTGGTGGAGAGCTGGGTGCGCTCGGCGGACCGGGAGGCGCGGGCGGCCTCGTCGGCGGCCTTGGCCTCCTTCTCGGCCTTGGCCTTCTTGGCCGCTTCGGCCTTCTTCTCGGCCTCGGCCTTGCGGTCGGCCTCGTCCTTGACCTTCTTGGCCTGGACCTTGGCCTTGTGCGCGGCAGCTTCCTGCTCGGCCCGGACCTGGTAGTCGTGGGCCGTCTGCTGGGTGGCGTCCGCGCTCTGCGAGATGGAGGCGGCGAGGGTCGCGTCGACCGTCGGCATCTCCAGAGTGGACTCCGCGGGCTTCTCGGCGGCGCTCGACGGGGCGGCCGCGCCGGTCACCGCGAGGGTGCTGAGAACGCCGCCGGCAACCCCCGTGCGCAGCGCCCACGAAGAGGCGGTACGGCGGGACTTCCGGCGGCTGGGTATGTGAGCGACAGGGGACATGGCACTAACGGCTATCAAGTGCCGATGCCCGAGATCAACAAAAGTGGCATGCGCCACACCTGCCGTGTACACGCCGAGAATTGAGTCTTGTTGATCTTAGGGAGGCCCGGACGTGGGGTGTCCGATTTGCGCGATCATGCGGATACGCATGGCATTTGACGTCGGATGAGGCCCCTGGGGTCGCCTACCACTTCTGTAGCTCCTGAGTCGAGGGTGCCCGGAAAAAGTGATCCTTGAACGTGCAACCGGGTGGGATAGCTCACGCCCGCCGGGGCCGAAAGGGGACCCGTGAAGGCGGGGGCGGGGCGGGCTTGTGAAGTGACGCCGTCATCGGCGGACGACGACGGCGCTCGCGCCCGCCTCCTCCGAGTGGCCGCGCAATAGCAGTTGACTCCGTCCAGCGCCAATTTGCTTGCATCGGCCATCTCTTGATAGCGCAACCACGGCTCTCACCAGCAACGCGGCCCCCGAATGTCACCTCTAGTGATCACTCTGCCGCTTCGCGTATGAAGATCACCGCTCATCCGACTTCATGATCCTTCGTCAGGTGGTGGAGATCACAAAGGCGTTGTCGCACCCCGTGTCGCAGATCACAGACCGGCGGGCATAAGATGCAGGCGACTCGGGCTTGTGAACTGCCTCACATACGCGCGATCTTCCTGGGGGTCGCGCGGAACTCGCACGGGATTCGTGGGGGATTTCGCGGGGCGGTCCACACACCCGGTCCCGTCTGCCAGCAGTCATCGTCGACTGGAAGGAGCGAGGAGCGGTGAACGCTTACGCGCCCATCCTCGTACTGGGAGCCCTCGGGGCAGGCTTCGCGATCTTCTCCGTGGTCATGGCCTCGATCATCGGCCCCAAGCGCTACAACCGCGCCAAGCTCGAAGCGTACGAGTGCGGCATCGAGCCGACCCCGCAGCCGGCCGGCGGCGGGCGTTTCCCCATTAAGTACTACCTGACGGCGATGCTCTTCATCGTCTTCGATATCGAGATCGTCTTCCTCTATCCCTGGGCGGTCACCTTCGACTCCCTGGGGCTGTTCGGGCTCGTCGAGATGCTCCTCTTCGTGCTGACCGTCTTCGTCGCCTACGCCTATGTATGGCGTCGTGGCGGCCTGGAATGGGACTAGGGGCCAACCATGGGACTTGAAGAGAAGCTGCCGAGCGGCTTTCTGCTCACCACCGTCGAGCAGGCCGCGGGCTGGGTCCGTAAATCGTCCGTCTTCCCGGCCACCTTCGGCCTCGCCTGCTGCGCCATCGAGATGATGACGACCGGCGCGGGCCGCTACGACCTCGCCCGCTTCGGGATGGAGGTCTTCCGCGGCTCGCCCCGGCAGGCGGACCTGATGATCGTGGCGGGCCGGGTGAGCCAGAAGATGGCCCCGGTGCTGCGGCAGGTCTACGACCAGATGCCGAACCCGAAGTGGGTCATCTCCATGGGCGTCTGCGCGTCCTCGGGCGGGATGTTCAACAACTACGCGATTGTGCAGGGCGTTGATCACATCGTCCCGGTGGATATCTATTTGCCGGGATGTCCGCCGCGTCCCGAGATGCTCCTCGACGCGATCCTCAAGCTGCACCACAAGATCCAGAACGAGAAGCTCGGGGTCAATCGCGAGGAAGCGGCCCGCGAGGCGGAGGAAGCGGCGCTCGGCGCCCTCCCGCTGATCGAGATGAAGGGGCTGCTGCGATGAGCGACGCCCAGCCGGCCGGGGTCAACCCCGACCGGGACATCGACGCCGCCAACCTGCCCGGCCAGCGCGGCGACCAAGGGGAGGCGATCGCCACCCGCCGGGGCATGTTCGGCGCGGCGGACGGCTCCGACACCTCCGGCTACGGCGGCCTCGTACGGACCGTACGGCTGCCCGGCGCGTCGTCGCGCCCGTACGGCGGCTGGTTCGACGAGGTCGCCGACGAGCTGGAGGGGGCCCTCGACGAGCAGGGCCTGGTCCCGGAGAACGTCATCGAGAAGACCGTCGTCGACCGCGACGAGCTGACCTTCCACATCGAGCGGGAGTACCTGCCGCGGGTCGCCCGGACGCTCCGCGACGACCCCGCGCTCCGCTTCGAGCTGTGCACCGGCGTCAGCGGCGTGCACTTCGAGGACGACAAGGGGCGCGAGCTGCACGCGGTCTACCACCTGCGCTCGATCACCCACAACCGGCTGATCCGGCTGGAGGTCTCCGCGCCCGACAGCGACCCGCACGTGCCCTCCCTCGTGGACGTCTATCCGACCAACGACTGGCACGAGCGCGAGACGTACGACTTCTTCGGCCTGATCTTCGACGGCCACCCGGCGCTCACCCGAATCATGATGCCGGACGACTGGCAGGGCTTCCCGCAGCGCAAGGACTACCCGCTCGGCGGCATTCCCGTCGAGTACAAGGGCGCCCAGATCCCGGCTCCGGACCAGCGGAGGTCGTACACCTGATGAGCACGTCGAATGCGAGCGCCTCCCACACGAGCGCCGCGCGCGAGACCACCGAAGGCACCGTCTACACCGTCACCGGCGGCGACTGGGACGAGGTCGCCGAGGCCGCGAAGCGGGCCGACGACGAGCGGATCATCGTCAACATGGGCCCCCAGCACCCGTCCACCCACGGCGTGCTCCGGCTGATCCTGGAGATCGACGGCGAGACGGTCACCGAGGCCCGCTGCGGCATCGGCTATCTGCACACGGGGATCGAGAAGAACCTCGAATACCGGACGTGGACGCAGGGCACCACGTTCGTGACGCGCATGGACTACCTGACGCCGTTCTTCAACGAGACGGCGTACTGCCTGGGCGTCGAGAAGCTCCTCGGCATCGAGGAGCACATCCCGGACCGCGCCTCCGTCATCCGCGTGATGCTGATGGAGCTCAACCGCATCTCCTCGCACCTGGTGGCCATCGCCACCGGCGGCATGGAGCTCGGCGCGACCACGATCATGATCTACGGGTTCCGCGACCGCGAACTGGTCCTGGACCTCTACGAGCTGATCACCGGGCTCCGGATGAACCACGCGTACGTACGCCCCGGCGGACTCGCCCAGGACCTGCCGCCCGGCGCCGTCGACCAGGTCCGCGCGTACGTGAAGAAGATGCGCAAGAACATCCCCGAGTACGACAAGCTCGCCACCGGCAACCCGATCTTCAAGGGCCGCATGCAGGACGTCGGCTATCTGGACCTCGCCGGCTGCATGGCGCTCGGCGCGACCGGCCCGGTGCTGCGCTCCGCCGGACTCCCGCACGACCTGCGCAAGGCGCAGCCCTACTGCGGCTACGAGAACTACGACTTCGACGTCCCGACCGCCGAGACCTGCGACAGCTACGGCCGCTTCCTGATCCGGATCGAGGAGATGCGGCAGTCGCTGCGCATCGTCGAGCAGTGCCTGGACCGGCTGGAGCCCGGCCCGGTCATGGTCGCCGACAAGAAGATCGCCTGGCCCGCGCAGCTGGCGCTCGGACCGGACGGCCTCGGCAACTCCCTCGACCACATCAAGAAGATCATGGGCACCTCGATGGAGGCCCTGATCCACCACTTCAAGCTGGTGACCGAGGGGTTCCGGGTCCCGCCCGGCCAGGCGTACGCGGCCGTGGAGTCGCCCAAGGGCGAACTCGGCGTGCACCTCGTCAGCGACGGGGGCACCCGCCCCTACCGGGTCCACTTCCGCGACCCGTCCTTCACCAACCTTCAGGCCATGGCGGCGATGTGCGAGGGCGGCCAGGTCGCCGACGTCATCGTCGCCGTCGCGTCCATCGACCCCGTGATGGGAGGCGTCGACCGGTGAGCGACGTCCAGCTGGGGATGCCCCGGCTCCCCGCGCCCGACTACCCCGCCGACGTACGGGAACGGCTCGACGCCGACGCGCGGGAGGTGATCTCCCGCTACCCCGACTCGCGCTCCGCGCTGCTGCCGCTGCTCCACCTCGTACAGGCGGAGGAGGGGCACGTCACCCGCACCGGCGTCCGGTTCTGCGCCGAACAGCTCGGCCTGACCACCGCCGAGGTCACCGCCGTGGCCACCTTCTACACGATGTACCGGCGCAAACCCTCCGGCGACTACCAGGTCGGGGTCTGCACCAACACCCTGTGCGCGGTGATGGGCGGCGACGCGATCTTCGACGCGCTCAAGGAGCACCTGGGCGTCGGCAACAGCGAGACCACGCCCGACGGGAAGGTCACCCTCGAACACATCGAGTGCAACGCGGCCTGCGACTTCGCGCCCGTACTGATGGTGAACTGGGAGTTCTTCGACAACCAGACCGTCGAGAGCGCCACCGCGCTCGTCGACGACCTGCGGGCCGGCCGCGCCGTGCAGCCGACGCGCGGCGCGCCCCTGTGCACATATAAGGAGACGGCCCGCATCCTCGCCGGGTTCCCCGACGAGCGCCCCGGCGCCGTCGAGGCCACCGGCGGGGCCGGACCGGCCTCGCTCGCCGGGCTGCGGCTGGCCAAGGGCGAGAGCGCGCCCGGCCGCGTCGTGGCCCCCCGCACCGCCGCCCGGCCCGCGGCCGGCGGCCGTCCCACCACCGACGAGGCGCCCGCGACCCACCCGAGTTCGCACGCCCGCCCGTCGCCCGACCACCGCCCCACATCGGGTCCCTCCGGGACACAGCAGACATCGCAGCAGACCTCGGCCTCCGACCCCAGCAATCCGGCCGGACCGGTCGCCGAGGAGGGGGAGTGATGACCTTGGCAGCAGAAGTCGACGAGACGAGCCCCGAGAAGGTTCTCGCGCCGGTGCTGTCCGCCTTCTGGGACCAGCCCGGTTCCTGGACGCTGGAGACCTACCACCGGCACGAGGGGTACGAGGGCGCGCGCAAGGCCCTCGCGATGGCCCCGGACGACGTCATCGCGTACGTCAAGGACTCCGGGCTGCGCGGCCGCGGCGGGGCGGGCTTCCCCACCGGCATGAAATGGCAGTTCATCCCGCAGGGCGACGGAAAGCCGCACTACCTCGTCGTCAACGCCGACGAGTCCGAGCCCGGCACCTGCAAGGACATCCCCCTCCTCTTCGCCAATCCGCACGTGCTCATCGAGGGCATGCTGATCGCCTGCCACGCGATCCGCTCCAGCCACGCGTTCATCTATCTGCGCGGCGAGGCCGTTCCCGTGCTGCGCCGGCTGCACGAGGCCGTGCGCGAGGCGTACGCGGCGGGCTACCTCGGCAAGGACATCCTGGGCAGCGGCCTGGACCTTGACATCACCGTGCACGCGGGGGCCGGCGCGTACATCTGCGGCGAGGAGACCGCGCTGCTCGACTCGCTCGAAGGGCGCCGCGGCCAGCCCCGGCTGCGGCCCCCCTTCCCCGCCGTCGCGGGCCTGTACGCCTGCCCCACTGTGGTGAACAACGTCGAGTCCATCGCCTCGGTTCCCGCGATCCTGAACAAGGGCAAGGACTGGTTCCGCTCGATGGGCAGCGAGAAGTCCCCGGGCTTCACGCTGTACTCGCTGAGCGGCCATGTCGCGGGCCCCGGCCAGTACGAGGCCCCGCTCGGCATCACACTGCGCCAACTCCTCGACATGAGCGGCGGCATGCGCCCCGGCCACCGGCTCAAGTTCTGGACGCCCGGCGGCTCTTCGACGCCGATGTTCACCGACGAGCACCTCGACGTGCCCCTCGACTACGAGGGCGTGGGCGCGGCCGGCTCGATGCTCGGCACCAAGGCGCTCCAGTGCTTCGACGAGACGACCTGCGTGGTGCGGGCCGTCACCCGCTGGACCGAGTTCTACGCCCACGAGTCCTGCGGCAAGTGCACCCCCTGCCGCGAAGGCACGTACTGGCTCGTCCAGTTGCTCCGCGACATCGAGGCGGGCAAGGGCCGGATGACCGACCTGGAGAAGCTGAACGACATCGCCGACAACATCAACGGCAAGTCGTTCTGCGCGCTCGGGGACGGCGCGGCGGCCCCGATCTTCTCCTCCCTCAAGTACTTCCGCGCGGAGTACGAGCAGCACATCACCGGTCGGGGCTGCCCCTTCGACCCGGCCAAGTCGACCGTATGGGCCGACGGCCCGAAGACCGCTCACCTGGGGGTGAACGCGTGACCGTCACAACGACCGGCCCCGGCGGCGGTGGAGCGGCGGCGGTGCCGCCCGCAGATCTCGTCTCGCTGACCATCGACGGCGTCGAGATCTCCGTGCCCAAGGGCACGCTGGTCATCCGGGCCGCCGAACTGCTCGGCATCGAGATCCCGCGGTTCTGCGACCACCCGCTCCTCGACCCGGCCGGCGCCTGCCGGCAGTGCATCGTCGAGGTCGAGGGCCAGCGCAAGCCGATGGCGTCCTGCACCATCACCTGCACCGACGGCATGGTGGTCAAGTCCCAGCTCACCTCGCCCGTCGCCGAGAAGGCCCAGCGCGGCGTGATGGAGCTGCTGCTCATCAACCACCCGCTGGACTGCCCGGTCTGCGACAAGGGCGGGGAGTGCCCGTTGCAGAACCAGGCCATGCAGGTCGGCGACCCCGACTCGCGGTTCGAGGGGCAGAAGCGGACGTACGCGAAGCCCGTGCCGATCTCCGCGCAGGTGCTGCTGGACCGCGAGCGGTGCGTGCTGTGCGCGCGCTGCACCCGCTTCTCGAACCAGATCGCGGGCGACCCGATGATCGAGCTGATCGAGCGCGGCGCGCTCCAGCAGGTCGGCACGGGCGAGGGCGACCCCTTCGAGTCGTACTTCTCCGGCAACACCATCCAGATCTGCCCGGTGGGCGCGCTGACCTCGGCGGCGTACCGATTCCGCTCCCGCCCCTTCGACCTGGTCTCCTCGCCGACCGTGTGCGAGCACTGCGCGGGCGGCTGCGCGACCCGCACCGACCACCGGCGCGGCAAGGTCATGCGGCGGCTGGCGGCGGACGACCCCGAGGTCAACGAGGAGTGGATCTGCGACAAGGGGCGGTTCGGCTTCCGCTACGCGCAGCGGCCGGACCGGCTCACCACCCCGCTCGTACGGGACGCCGAGACCGGTGAGCTGAAGGCGGCGAGCTGGCCCGAGGCGCTGGAGGCCGCGGCCCGCGGACTGGCGGCGGCCCGCGGCCTTACGGGCGTGCTGACCGGCGGCCGGCTCACCGTCGAGGACGCGTACGCCTACGCCAAGTTCGCGCGCGTCGCCCTGGACACCAACGACATCGACTTCCGGGCCCGCGTGCACAGCGCCGAGGAGGCCGACTTCCTCGCGGCGCGCGTCGCCGGGCGCGGCCGCGACCTGGACGGCGGCGGCATCAGCTACGCGGCGCTGGAGAAGGCGCCCGCGGTGCTGCTCGCCGGGTTCGAGGCCGAGGAGGAGGCGCCCGGCGTCTTCCTGCGGCTGCGCAAGGCGCACCGCAAGCACGGCCAGCGGACGTTCGCGCTGGCCACGCACGCGAGCCGGGGGCTGGTGAAGGCGGGCGGCACGCTGCTGCCCGCGGCCCCCGGCACCGAGACGGAGTGGCTGAACGCGCTGACGTCCGGCACGGAGGTGAGCGGCGGCGGCCGGGAGGCGTACGACGCGCTGCGCGCCGACGACGCGGTGATCATCGTCGGCGAGCGGCTGGCCGCGGTGCCGGGCGCGCTCACCGCGGCCGTACGGACCGCCGCCGCGACCGGCGCGCACCTGGTGTGGATTCCGCGCCGGGCCGGGGAGCGCGGCGCCGTCGAGGCCGGGGCGCTGCCGGGGCTGCTGCCCGGCGGGCGGCCGGCCACCGACCCGCGGGCCCGCGAGGAGACCGCCGCCGTGTGGGGCGTGGCGCAACTGCCGCGCGGCCCGGGGCGCGATACGGGGCAAATCATTGAAGCCGCAGCCGCGGCCACCGGCGAACTGGGCGCGCTGCTCGTCGCCGGGGTCGAGGTGCGCGACCTGCCCGACCCGGCGCGGGCCGAGCGGGCGCTGGAGGAGATCGGGTTCCTGGTGAGCCTGGAGCAGCGGCCCTCGGCGGTGACCGAGCGGGCGGACGTGGTGCTGCCCGTCGCGGCGGCGCCCGAGAAGTCCGGGACCTTCCTCGACTGGGAGGGCCGGGCCCGCCCCTTCGAGGCCGCGCTCAAGCCGGACCAGATGACGCGCCGTCACCTGCTGCCGGACGCGCGGGTCCTGCACATGCTGGCCGACGCCATGGACGTGCACTTCGCGCTGCCGGACGTACGGGCGGTACGGGCCGAACTGGACCGGCTCGGGCCGTGGGAGGGGCCGCACGCGGCGGAGCCGCAGGAGGCGGCGCGGCCGCTGCCCCGGCCGGAGCCGGGGGAGGCGGTGCTCGCCGGCCACCGGCTGCTGCTCGACCAGGGGCGGCTCCAGGACGGCGACGAGGCGCTGGCCGGCACCCGGCACGCGGCCGTGGCGCTGCTGTCGGCGGCCACCGCCGCGGAGGCGGGGGTCGCGGACGGCGCGGAGCTGGCGGTGTCCGGACCGGCCGGGACGGTGCGGCTGCCGCTGCGCGTCACGGACATGCCGGACCGGGTCGTATGGCTGCCGCTGAACTCGGTCGGCGGCGGCGTGCACGCCGATCTGGGCGCGGTGCCCGGCCAGTTGGTGAAGGTCGGCGCGCCCGCGCCGGTCGCCCCTGAAGCGGAGGTGACGGCATGAACTACCTCGCCGGATCGCTCGCCGCGGAGAACCTCTCCGTGTTCGGCCGCGACACGTGGTGGCTGGTCGTCGTCAAGGCGGTCTTCTGCTTCGCCTTCGTGATGCTCACCGTGCTCTTCTCCATCGTCTGGGAGCGCAAGGTCGTCGCGTGGATGCAGCTGCGCATCGGCCCCAACCGGCACGGCCCCTGGGGAATGCTCCAGTCGCTCGCCGACGGCATCAAGCTGATGCTGAAGGAGGACGTGGTCGTCAAGCGCGCGGACAAGGTGGTGTACATCCTCGCGCCGATCGTCGCGGCCGTGCCGGCCTTCATGGCGATCGCGGTGATCCCGTTCGGCCCGTCCGGCAACGAGGTCTCGATCTTCGGCCAGCGCACCACGATGCAACTCACCGACCTGCCGATCGGCGTCCTCTACATCCTCGCCACCGCCTCCGTCGGCATCTACGGCATCGTGCTGGCCGGCTGGTCGTCGGGGTCGACGTACCCGCTGCTCGGCGGGTTGCGCTCGTGCGCGCAGATGATCTCGTACGAGATCGCGATGGGCGTCTCCTTCGCCGCCGTCTTCCTCTACTCGGGGTCGATGTCGACCTCCTCGATCGTCGAGTCGCAGCACGACCGGTGGTTCGCGCTGCTGCTGCCGGTCTCCTTCCTCATCTACATCGTGGCGATGGTCGGCGAGACCAACCGGGCGCCGTTCGACCTCCCGGAGTCCGAGGGCGACCTGGTCGGCGGCTTCAACACCGAGTACTCCTCCATCAAGTTCGCGATGTTCATGCTGGCCGAGTACGTCAACATGGTCACGGTCTCGGCGGTCGCGGTCACCCTCTTCCTGGGCGGCTGGCGGGCCCCGTACCCGGTCTCGGCGTTCTGGGAGGGCGCGAACCACGGCTGGTGGCCGATGCTCTGGTTCGTCATCAAACTCCAGCTGCTGCTGTTCTTCTTCATCTGGCTGCGCGGCACGCTGCCGCGGCTGCGCTACGACCAGTTCATGAAGCTGGGCTGGAAGGTCCTCATCCCGGTCTCGATGGTCTGGCTGATGCTGGTCGCGACCGTACGGGCGCTGCGGAACGAGAACTACGGCTTCCAGGACATCGTGCTCTACGTCGGCGGCGCGGTCCTGGTGATCCTGCTGCTGTCGTTCGTCGTCGACATCTTCCGGGACCGGCGCGGTGCGAAGGACGAGGCGAGCGAGCCGGCCTTCGACCCGATGGCGGGCGGTTTCCCCGTGCCGCCGCTGCCCGGACAGAGCCTGCCGCCCGTGCCACGGCGACGGCCGCGCCGCGAGCGCGAGCTGATTGTCAGTGGTGCGGTCGATACTGACAGTGACGGAAAGGAGGCTGGTGGTGTCTGAGTTCCAGAACCCGGTGGCCGGCTTCGGCGTGACCTTCAAGGCCATGTTCAAGAAGCGGCTGACCGAGCAGTACCCCGAGCAGAAGAAACCCACGGCCCCCCGCTTCCACGGCCGTCACCAGCTCAACCGGCACCCGGACGGGCTGGAGAAGTGCATCGGCTGCGAGCTGTGCGCGTGGGCCTGCCCGGCGGACGCCATCTACGTGGAGGGCGCGGAGAACACCGAGGAGGAGCGGTACTCCCCGGGCGAGCGGTACGGCCGCGTCTACCAGATCAACTACCTGCGCTGCATCCTGTGCGGGCTGTGCGTCGAGGCGTGCCCGACCCGGGCGCTGACCATGACCAACGAGTACGAGCTGGCCAACACCAGCCGCGCCTCCCTCATCTACACCAAGGAGGAGCTGCTCGCGGGCCTGGAGGAGGGCATGGTCGACTCGCCGCACTCGATCTTCCCGGGCACGGACGAGCAGGACTACTACCGGGGCCTGGTGACGGAGGCCGCGCCCGGCACGGTGCGCCAAGTCGCGCTCTCCAAGGGCGAGTCGCCGGCGCCGGAGGGCACCGGGCAGGCGGCGGCCGACGAGGGGGTGCGGACATGAGCCAGCTCGCCGCCGCCGCGTCCGCGACCTCCACGGGCGAGGCGGTCCAGTTCTGGGTGCTCGGCACGGTCGCCGTGCTCGGCGCGCTGGGCACGATCCTGATGCGCAGGGCCGTCCACAGCGCGCTGTGCCTGGCGGGCACGATGATCATCCTGGCGGTCTTCTACCTCGCCAACGGCGCGTACTTCCTCGGCATCGTCCAGGTCGTCGTCTATACCGGCGCGATCATGATGCTCTTCCTCTTCGTCGTCATGCTGGTCGGCGTCACCGCGGCCGACTCCCTCAAGGAGACGATCAAGGGCCAGCGCTGGCTCGCCGCGGCCTGCGGCCTCGGCTTCGGCATCCTGCTCGTCGCGGGCATCGGCAACGCCTCCCTGAAGCACTTCAACGGGCTCGGCAAGGCCAACTCCGGCGGCAACGTGCAGGGGCTGGCGGCGCTCATCTTCACCAAGTACGTGTTCGCCTTCGAGATCACCGGCGCGCTGCTGATCACCGCCGCGGTCGGCGCGATGGTGCTCACGCACCGCGAGCGCACCGAGCGGGCGGCCACCCAGCGCGAGCTGGCCGAGGCCCGGGTGCGCGGCGGCAAGCAGCTCCCGCCGCTGCCCGCCCCCGGCGTCTACGCCCGGCACAACGCGGTCGACATCCCGGGGCTGCTGCCCGACGGCACACCGTCCGAGCTGACGGTCAACCCGACGCTGCGGGCCCGCGGCCAGATCCGGGACGTCTCGGGCGAAGCCCTCGGCGAGCTGAAGGCGCTGGAGCAGCGCTCGCAGGACTGGCTGGAGCGCACCGAGGAGGAGGCCAAGAAATGAACCCCGTCAACTACCTCTATCTGGCCGCCCTGTTGTTCACCATCGGCGCCGCCGGCGTGCTCATCCGGCGGAACGCGATCGTCGTCTTCATGTGCGTCGAGCTGATGCTGAACGCCTGCAACCTCGCGTTCGTCGCCTTCTCCCGGCTGCACGGCAACCTGGACGGCCAGATCATCGCCTTCTTCACGATGGTGGTGGCCGCCGCCGAGGTCGTGGTGGGCCTCGCCATCATCGTGACGATCTTCCGCTCCCGCCACTCGGCCTCGGTCGACGACGCCAGCCTGCTGAAGCTGTAAGGGGACGCTGACGTGGAGAACCTCATCGGATTGCTCGTCGCGGCCCCGCTGCTGGGCGCCGCCGTGCTGCTGTGCGGCGGCAAGCGGCTGGACCGCGTCGGGCACTGGCTCGGCACGCTCCTGGCCGCGGCGTCCTTCGTCATCGGCGCGGTGCTCTTCGCCGACATGCTCGGCAGGAGCGGGGAGCACCGCGCTCTGCACGCGCACCTGTTCAGCTGGGTGCCGGTCGGCGGCTTCCGCGCCGACGTGGCCTTCCAGCTCGACCAGCTGTCCATGACCTTCGTGCTGCTGATCACGGGCGTCGGCACGCTGATCCACCTCTACTCGGTCGGCTATATGGAGCACGACGAGCGGCGGCGGCGCTTCTTCGGATATCTGAACCTGTTCCTGGCGGCGATGGTGCTGCTGGTGATCGCCGACAACTACCTGCTGCTGTACGTGGGCTGGGAGGGCGTGGGCCTCGCCTCGTACCTCCTGATCGGGTTCTGGCAGCACAAGCCCAGCGCTGCCACGGCCGCGAAGAAGGCGTTCATCGTCAACCGCGTCGGCGACATGGGGCTGTCGATCGCGATCATGCTGATGTTCACGACGTTCGGCACGTTCGCGTTCGGGCCGGTGCTCGCCACGGCCGGGGACGCGAGCCAGGGCAAGATGACGGCGATCGGGCTGATGCTGCTGCTCGCCGCGTGCGGCAAGTCCGCGCAGGTGCCGCTGCAGAGCTGGCTCGGCGACGCGATGGAGGGCCCGACCCCGGTCTCGGCCCTGATCCACGCGGCGACGATGGTGACGGCCGGCGTGTATCTGATCACCCGGTCCGGCGCGATCTTCAACGCGGCCCCCGACGCGCAGACGGCCGTGGTGACGGTCGGCGCGGTGACGCTGCTCTTCGGCGCCATCGTCGGTTGCGCCAAGGACGACATCAAGAAGGCCCTGGCCGGGTCGACGATGTCGCAGATCGGCTACATGATCCTGGCCGCCGGGCTCGGCCCGATCGGCTATGTCTTCGCGATCATGCACCTGGTGACGCACGGCTTCTTCAAGGCCGGGCTCTTCCTCGGGGCCGGTTCGGTCATGCACGGCATGAACGACGAGGTGGACATGAGGAAGTACGGCGGCCTGCGGAAGTACATGCCGGTCACCTTCGTCACCTTCGGGCTCGGCTATCTGGCGATCATCGGCTTCCCCGGGCTGTCCGGCTTCTTCTCCAAGGACAAGATCATCGAGGCGGCGTTCGCCCAGGGCGGGACCGAGGGGTGGATCCTGGGCGGCGCGACGCTGCTGGGCGCGGCCATCACCGCGTACTACATGACGCGTGTGATGCTGATGACGTTCTTCGGCGAGAAGCGCTGGGTCCCCGACGCGGACGGCAACGAACCGCACCCGCACGAGTCGCCCAAGTCCATGACCATCCCCATGGTGATCCTCGCCTTCGGCTCGGTCTTCGCGGGCGGGCTGTTCAGCGTCAACAGCACCTTCCTGAAGTGGCTGGAGCCGGTCACCGGGCACGCCGAGGGGCACTCGCCCGTCAGCGCCCTGACCGTCACGATCTCCACGATGGTCGTGCTCGTCGTCGGCGTCGCGCTCGCCTGGTCGCAGTACGGGCGCCGGCCCGTGCCCGCCGTCGCGCCGCGCGGCTCGCTGCTGACCCGGGCGGCCCGGCGCGACCTGCTCCAGGACGACTTCAACCACGTCGTGCTGGTCCGGGGCGGCGAACACCTGACGCGCAGCCTCGTCTACGTCGATCACACCGTGGTCGACGGGGCGGTGAACGGCACGGCGGCCTCGGTCGGCGGGCTGTCCGGGCGGCTGCGCAGGCTCCAGAACGGCTACGCCCGCTCGTACGCGGTCTCGATGTTCGGCGGCGCGGCGGTCCTCATCGCCGCGACCCTGCTGATGAGGGCGGTCTGATCGATGTCATTTCCTCTGCTGACAGTCACGGCCGCGGTGCCCGCGCTCGGCGCGGTGGCGACCGCCGCGGTCCCGGCCGCCAGGCGCACGGTCGCCAAGTGGCTCGCCCTGCTCTTCTCGCTCGTGACACTGGCGCTCGCCGCCGTCCAGCTGGTGCGCTTCGACCCCGGGGCGTCGGGCCCGTTCCAGCTCACCGAGTCGCACGCCTGGATCAAGGACTTCGGGGTCCGGTACGAACTCGGCGTGGACGGCATCGCGGTGGTGCTCATCGCGCTGACCGCCCTGCTGATCCCCTTCGTGATCCTGGCCGGGTGGCATGACGCCGACCCCCTGGAGGAGGAGCGGCCCAACCGCCGCTGGCGGCCGACCCAGGGGTTCTTCGCGCTGATCCTGATGGTCGAGGCGATGGTGGTGATCTCCTTCGAGGCCACCGACGTCTTCCTGTTCTACATCTTCTTCGAAGCCATGCTGATCCCGATGTACTTCCTCATCGGCGGCTTCGGCGACCGGGCCGGGGAGCACGGGGAGGAGCGGACGGCCGCACAGCGCTCGTACGCGGCGGTGAAGTTCCTCCTCTACAACCTGGCCGGCGGGCTGATCATGCTGGCCGCCGTGATCGGGCTGTACGTGGTCACCGCGCACCAGCTGGGAGACGGCACGTTCTCTCTCCAGGAGATCATCCAGGCCCGGGCGGCCGGCAAGCTGGACATGGCGACGAGCACGGAACGCCTGCTGTTCTTGGGGTTCTTCTTCGCCTTCGCGGTCAAGGCTCCGCTCTGGCCGCTGCACACCTGGCTGCCGAACGCGATGGGCGAGTCCACCGCGCCCGTCGCCGTGCTGATCACCGCGGTCGTCGACAAGGTCGGCACCTTCGCGATGCTCCGCTTCTGTATCCAGCTCTTCCCGGAGGCGTCGAAGTGGGCGACCCCGGTGATCATGGTGCTGGCGGTGATCAGCATTCTGTACGGGGCGCTGCTCGCGGTCGGCCAGCGGGACATCAAGCGGCTGGTCGCGTACGCCTCGATCTCGCACTTCGGCTTCATCGTCCTGGGCATCTTCGCGATGACGACCCAGGGCCAGAGCGGCGCGACGCTCTACATGGTCAACCACGGCATCTCCACGGCGGCGCTGATGCTGGTGGCCGGGTTCCTGATCTCGCGGCGCGGGTCGCGGCTCATCGCCGACTACGGCGGGGTGCAGAAGGTCGCCCCGGTGCTCGCCGGGACCTTCCTGATCGGCGGGCTCGCCACGCTGTCGCTGCCGGGGCTGGCGCCGTTCGTCAGCGAATTCCTGGTCCTGGTCGGCACGTTCAGCCGGTATCCGGTGCTCGGGATCATCGCGACGGTGGGCATCGTGCTCGCCGCGCTGTACGTCCTGGTGCTCTACCAGCGCACGATGACGGGGCCGGTGAAGGCCGAGGTGCGGTCCATGCCGGACCTCAAGGTCCGTGAACTGGTCGTCATCGCGCCGCTGATCGCGCTGCTGGTCTTCCTCGGGGTCTACCCGAAGCCGCTCACCGAGATCGTGAACCCGGCGGTGAAGCACACGATGAGCCAGGTGGACAAGACCGATCCCAAGCCCGATGTGCCGGTCCGGGCCGCGACCGAGAAGGACGCGTCCCATGAAGAGGCGGAGGCCGCGAAGTGACTGACGTGGCAACTGTCCACAGCCTGTGGACAATGGCGGCCGGTGCGGAGGACAAGATTCCCGCGCCCCATATCGAGTACGGCCAGCTGTCGCCGACGCTGATCGTGCTCGGCGCGGCGGTGCTGGGCGTGCTGGTCGAGGCGTTCCTGCCGCGCCGCGGCCGCTACTACGCCCAGCTCATGCTCACGGTCATCGGGCTGGCGGCCGCCTTCGCCGCCGTCATCGGCCTCGCCGCCGGGGGGTACGGCACCGACAAGGCGCATATCGCGGCGATGGGCGCCATCGCCGTCGACGGCCCCGCGCTCTTCCTCCAGGGCACGATCCTGCTGGTCTCGCTGGTCGCCGTCTTCACCTTCGCGGAGCGGCGGCTCGACCCGGCGGCGCACGGAAACCGGGTGGACTCCTTCGCCGCGCAGGCCGCGTCCGTACCGGGCAGCGAGTCCGAACAGGCGGCCGTGAAGGCCGGGTTCACCACCACCGAGGTCTTCCCGATCGTGCTCTTCGCGGTGGCGGGCATGCTCGTCTTCCCCGCCGCCAACGATCTGCTGACGCTCTTCATCGCGCTGGAGGTCTTCTCCCTCCCGCTGTACGTGCTGTGCGCGCTGGCCCGGCGCCAGCGGCTGCTCTCGCAGGAGTCGGCGGTCAAGTACTTCCTGCTGGGGGCGTTCTCGTCGGCGTTCCTGCTCTTCGGGGTGGCGCTGCTGTACGGGTACGCGGGCACGGTCACGTACTCCGGCATCGCCGACGTCGTCGACGGTACGGTCAAGACGGTGGACCCGGCGCTCGCCGGGACGATGGGCAATGACGCGCTGCTGCTGATCGGCGGTGCGATGGTGCTGGTGGGGCTGCTGTTCAAGGTGGGCGCGGTGCCGTTCCACATGTGGACCCCGGACGTGTACCAGGGCGCGCCGACGCCGGTCACCGGGTTCATGGCGGCGGCCACCAAGGTCGCGGGCTTCGGCGCGCTGCTGCGGCTGCTGTACGTGGTGCTGCCGGGGCTGCGCTGGGACTGGCGGCCGGTGATGTGGGGCGTCGCGATCGTCACGATGCTGATCGGCGCCATCGTCGCGGTCACCCAGACCGATGTGAAGCGGCTGCTGGCCTACTCCTCCATCGCGCACGCGGGGTTCATCCTCGCGGGCGTCATCGCGGTCACCCCGGACGGCGTCTCCTCCGTCCTCTTCTACCTGGCCGCGTACTCCTTCGTGACGCTCGGGGCCTTCGCGGTCGTCACCCTGGTGCGGGACGCGGGCGGCGAGGCGACGGCGCTGGCCAAGTGGGCCGGGCTGGGGCGGCGTTCGCCGCTGGTCGCGGCGGTCTTCGCGGTCTTCCTGCTGGCGTTCGCGGGCATCCCGCTGACCAGCGGGTTCGCGGGGAAGTTCGCGGTCTTCAAGGCGGCGGCGGAGGGCGGCGCGGGCGCGCTGGTCGTCGTCGGCGTGCTGTCCTCGGCGATCGCGGCGTTCTTCTACATCAGGGTGATCGTGCTGATGTTCTTCAGCGAGCCGACACCCGAGGGGCCCACGGTGGCGGTGCCGAGCGCCCTGACCTCGACGGCCATCGCGGTCGGGGTCGTCGTCACCATCGGGCTGGGCGTCGCGCCGCAGTACTTCCTGGACCTGGCGGGACAGGCGGGGACGTTCATCAGGTAGCGCTCTTTTGGAAGACGGCCGCCGCCCGCCCCCTTGGAGATCCTTGAGATCAGGAGGGGACGGGCGGCGGTTCGCGTACGGGCCTCGTGCCCAGGGAGGTCAGCCGCTGGACTCCGCCGACTTGTCCCGCTGCACGTTGCGGTGCACGGCCAGGGCCGGCCACTCCTCGCGTACCAGGCGGCGCGCGGAGCGCCGCAGGTGGCGGGCGGCGAAGCCCGGTACGAGATGGCTCGTCAGGCCCGTAGCGGTGGCCAGCGAGCCCAGGGCGCGGTCGCGCGGGCCCGGGAAGCCGGCGTGCATCGCCGCCTCGAAGCGCTGCCGGGCCGGGGTGGTCCAGTCGACGCTGCCCGCGGGGTGGAGGCGGTAGCGGATCACGCCGAGGAAGCGGCGGTTCTCCGGCCGCAGCGCGCCGCGTTCCACCAGCCGAGCCAGCCACGGCCCCTGGAGGTGCCGCCCCGAGCGCCGCACCCAGCCGCGGGGGCGGGGCCCCCGGTCGCCGCGGGCCTTGCCCGGCGCGGGCAGGGTGGCCATCGCGGCGGCCAGCAGCGGGTCCGCGGGCGGCAGCGGCTTGACCACCGTGATGCGGCCGCCCTGCTCCACGATGTGCCCGGAGAGCTGGAGTTCCGCGAGTACGGCGCCGGCCACGCCGTACTGGAGGAACCGCGACCGGCACAGCCGCCGCCCCGCGGTGGGGTGGTGGGCGAGGAGCAGCAGCTCTTCGGGGAGCGTGAGGTCGGGCGGGGCGAACGTCATGGCGCGCCGGCGTCCGTGGCGGTGTCCGCTGCCGGGGCTGCCGGGACTGCCGGGGCTGCGGGGGCGATCCGGCCGGTGACCTCGCCGAGTCCGATGCGGGCGCCGTCCGGGCCCGGGGCCCAGGCGCTGATGGTGACCTCGTCGCCGTCCTGGAGGAACGGCCCCTTCCCCTTGGTGAGTTCGAGGAGGCAGCCGAGCTGGTGCTCCTCGGGGCCGCTGACCGTGCCGGAGGCGTAGAGGTCGCCGGTGCGCAGGGTCGCGCCGTTGACCGTCATGTGGGCGAGCTGCTGCGCGGCCGTCCAGTACATGGAGGAGAAGGGCGGGGCGGTGAGCGGCTCGCCGTTGAGGGCGACGTCGATGCGGATGTCGAGCCCGCCGGGCTCGGCGGCCGAGTCATCGAGGTAGGGGAGAAGCGGGTAGGTGCGCTCCGGCGGGGGCGTACGCGCGTCGTCGAAGGCGTCGAGCGGGGTGATCCAGGCGGAGACGGAGGTCGCGAAGGACTTGCCGAGGAACGGGCCGAGCGGCACGTACTCCCAGGCCTGGAGGTCGCGCGCGGACCAGTCGTTGACGAGGCAGACGCCGAAGACGTGGTCGCGGAAGCCGTCCAGCGGCACGGGGACGGACGAGGGGGTTCCGACGACGAAGCCGACCTCGGCCTCGATGTCCAGGCGGCGGGAGGGCCCGAAGGTCGGGGCGTCGTCGGCGGGCGCCTTGCGCTGGCCGCTGGGGCGTACGACCTCGGTGCCGGTGACGACGACGGTGCCCGCGCGGCCGTGGTAGCCGATGGGGAGGTGCTTCCAGTTCGGGGTGAGCGCGTCGCCGTCCGGGCGGAAGATCCGGCCGACGTTGGTCGCGTGGTGTTCGCTCGCGTAGAAGTCGACGTAGTCGGCCACCTCGAAGGGGAGGTGGAGGGTGACGTCGGCCAGCGGAAGGAGGAACGATTCCTCGCTGATCCAGTCGCGCACCTCGGCCCGTACCGCCTGCCAGGCGGAGCGCCCCGCGGCCAGCAGCGGGCCCAGGTCGGGAGCGACCAGCAGCTCGGCGTGGGCGGAACCGCGGACGGTGGCGATCGCGCCGGCGTCCAGTACGCGCTCGCCGTAACGGACGCCGATCCGCCGCTGCTCGGGGGCGTCGGCGGTGGTGAACACGCCGTACGGGAGGGTGTGCGGACCGAAGGGGTCTTGCTGGGGCATGGGGTGCTGCCTCGCCTTCCTCGTCGCCGATTGGCTCGGACCAGATTACGGCCTGTCGCCCGCTGGGCAACCGGTCGCAGCCGCCCCGGTGGAGGACGTTCCGGCCGGTTCCCCGCGGCGACCCGGCCGATCTTCGCGGCGGCCCCCGAGACGATCCCCGAGATGATCCTCCCGGTGATCCCGGAGCCAACGCCGCGACGCTCCCTGCCATGGCCCTCGCGATGCGCCCGAGACGCTGCCGCGACGCTCCCCGCCGCGATCCTTAAAGCGCTCGCAATGTCCCGAAACGCCTTGCTGGAGCGGATGATTCCGAAGTAGCGTTCCAAGTCGGGTCACGCACAGTGGGGGGGCCGCTGCGCTGCGATGACCGAGGGGGAGCTGGTGGCGAGCAGAGGCACGCCCATAGCGGCGGACCGGTCCGTTCCCGCGCTGATCGTGAAGTTCGGCGACTACCCGCTGCACCACGGCGGAGTGGGGGCGATCCGCAGCCTCGGCCGCCTCGGCGTCCCCATGTTCGCCGTCACCGAGGACCGCTGGACCCCCGCCGCCGTCTCCCGCTATCTGCACCGCGGCTTCGTCTGGCCGACGACCGGCACCGAGCGCCCCGAGCGGCTGGTCGAGGGGCTGCTGGGGATCGGCCGCCGGATCGGCCGGCCGACGCTGCTGATCCCCACCGACGAGGAGGCGGCGGTGCTGATCGCCGAGCAGGCGGACGCGCTCCGCGCCCGCTTCCTCTTCCCGCGCGTGGAGCCGGAGTTACCCCGCCGCCTCGCCAGCAAGCAGGGTCTGCACCAGCTCTGCGTGGAGCACGGAGTGCCCTCTCCGGCCGCCGCGTTCCCCGACTCGTACGAGGACATCGCGCGGTACGCGGCCGCCGCGCGCTTCCCCGTGGTCGCCAAGAACCGCGAGGCGTTCGAGCGGCGCCGCAAGCCTGTCGTGCACGGTACGACGCGCATCTCCGGCCCCCGCGAACTGCTGGAACTGGCGCGGGAATGGGGCCCGCGGCCCGGCGTGATCATCCAGGAGTATCTGCCGCGCGAGGAGGCCGAGGACTGGATCGTCCACGCCTACTTCGACGCGGAGAACTCGGCGCTGTCGATGTTCACGGGCGTCAAGGTCCGCTCCTGGCCGCCGCACGCCGGGATGACGGCCAACGCGTACGTCGTCGACAACCCCGAACTGGCCGAGATGTCGGCGCAGTTCATCAAGCGCATCGGCTTCTCCGGGATCGTCGACCTCGACTGGCGGTACGACCGGCGCGACGGCCTGTACAAACTGCTGGACTTCAACCCCCGCATGGGCGCCCAGTTCCGGCTCTTCGAGAACGAATGGGGCGTCGACGTCGTACGGGCCCAGCACCTCGACCTCACCGGCCGCAAGGTCCCCGAGGGCGAGCAGCTCGCGGGGCGCCGCTTCATCGTCGAGAACATCGACCTGCCCGCGTACGCCGCGTACCGCCGCAGCGGCTACACCACGCCGCACGCGCCCGCGCGCGCCAGCTCCACGGAGCTGGCGTGGATCGCCCGCGACGACCTGAAGCCGTTCTTCACGATGCTCGTCCGGTTCGTCCGGCCGGGCGCTCGGCACCTGCTCCAACTGTGGCGCTCACGTCGTTCGCGCCGCCGCGCCATCGCCAAGTAATGCCCTGGGGAGGGGACTCGTGACACATCCGGTAGCAGTCATCGGGGCCGGTCCGTACGGTCTCTCGACCGCCGCCCACCTGCGGGCGCGCGGGGTGCCCACCCGCGTGTTCGGCGCGCCGATGGTGAGCTGGCGCGAGCACATGCCCGCCGGGATGCTGCTCAAATCGACGCCGTCCGCCTCCAGCATCCACGCGCCGCAGCCCGGCCACACGCTGCTCGACTACTGCCAGGAGGAAGGGGAACGGCGGTACGAGTCGGACTGGGACATCATCCCCGTCGAGACCTTCGCCCGGTACGGGGAGTGGTTCCGGAAACGGCTGGTGCCGGAGCTGGAACAGGTGCGGGTGGTCTCCGTAGACCGGCGGGGGAAGGGCCGTCCCGACGGTTCCGGCTTCGAGCTGAAGCTCGACTCCGGCGAGCAGTTCACGGCGCGCGCCGTGGTCGTCGCCACCGGACTGTCCGGACTCGCCCACCTCCCGCCCGAACTGGCCCCCGTCGCTCCCGACGGACCCTCCGCGAGCGGCCTGCTGTCGCACAGCTCGCAACACCGCGACCTGTCGCGCTTCGCCGGCGCCGATGTCGTCGTGGTCGGGGCCGGCCAGTCGGCGCTGGAGAGCGCCGTCCTGCTCGCCGACGCCGGGGCCGCCTCGGTCCGGGTGGTCGCGCGCGGCCGGGGCGCGGTGCGGTTCGGCACCGCCCCGGACGGCCAGCCGCCGCTGCGCCCGGACACGCCGTTCGGCCGCGCCTGGTCGCTGTACGCCCTCACGTACTACGCCGAGGGCTTCCGCCACCTCCCGCCGCCGACCCGGAAGTTCCTGGTCAAGCGGGTGCTCGGGCCGCTCGGCGCATGGTGGCTGCGAGACCGCTTCATCGGCCGGGTCCAGGTCACCGAGGGCAAGCGGATCGTACGGGCACGGGTCGCGGACGGCCGCCCGGTACTGACCCTGACGGGCGCCGGCGGCCTCACCTCCGAACTGACCGCCGACCACGTCATGGCCGCCACCGGCTACCGCGTCGACCTGGCCGCCATGGGCTTCCTCGGCCACGGCCTCCGCGCCCACCTGGCAGTGGGCGCGGGCGGCCCCCGCCTGGACGCGGGCTACGGCTCGTCCATCCCCGGCCTGCACTTCACGGGCCTCCCGGCGGCGGCGAGCTTCGGCCCGGTGATGCGGTTCGTATGCGGGACGGAGTACGCGTCGCCGAGGGTGGCTCGGGCGGTGGCGGGGCCGGGGGGCCGGTAGGGGCGGGCCGTTCAGCGACTGCGGAAAGCGTCCTCGCCGGACGGCCAGGCGTTCAGGAAGTCCTCGATCAGGGGATTGGTGTCGGCCGTGCGGGTCGCCAGGACGACGCGGACCGGGTCGATGCCCTCGATGGGCACGGTGGTCAGGCCGGGGCGCAGTTGGGGCCGCCGGTCGCCGGCGGCCAGAATCAGCACCATCCGCCCCTCGGCGGCCAGGTCGAGTTTGTCCTCGAACGCCTCGTAGTCGATCGGAGCGCTGCGCGCCGGGGCCCCGTCCGGCCGGGGCTCCAGGCGGGCGAAGTCGCTCCACTGCGGGACGGCGTTCGGGCACTGCGGGAAGACCTCTTCGCCGAGGTCGTCGACGGTCACCGACTCCCGGCCCGCCAGGCGGTGGTCCGCGGGGACGACGAGGACCCGCGGCTCGGACCACAGCTCGGCGAGGCGCAGGCGGTCGGTGGGGAAGGGCAGCGGGGCGCGGGCGACCAGGGCGTCCACGCGGCGGTCGGTGAGGGCGCGGGCGTCGTTCCACTCCAGGTAACGCGTGCGGATGCGGGCCGCGGGGTGCTGCTGCCGCAGCCGGCGCACGGCGTGCGTGATGACCAGGTCCTCGACGTACCCGATGGTGAACTCGCGCGGGGCGCCGGCGTCGCGGGCGGTGAGCTCGGCCCGGTGCGCGGCCTGGAGCAGCGCCTGGGCCTGCGGCTGAAAGGCGCGCCCGGCTTCCGTGAGCCGGCTGCCCTGCGGCGTGCGGTCGAAGAGGCGCACGCCCAAGTGCTCCTCAAGACGCTGGATCCGGCGGCTCAGGGACGGCTGCGCGACGTGCAGCACCGCGGCGGCCCGGCCGAAGTTGGCGTGCTCCGCGACCGCCGTGAAGTAGCCGACGAGCCGAAGATCGAGGTCCGAGCCGGGAACGCGCACGCTGCGAGCCTACCTCCATGCGGTGCGCGCATGACGGGTTGCCATTCAGGTCTTGGACGCCGTTCGTGGGTCCGGTATTTCATCGAGGCATGGGAAAGTACGAAGGAAAGCGCGCTCTTGTCACCGGCGGCAGCGAGGGAATAGGTCTGTCGATCGCACGCCTGCTGGCGGCCGAGGGCGCTCAGGTAATGATCACGGGGCGCAAGGAAGCCGCGCTGGAAAAGGCGAGGGATGAGGGCCTGATCGCGGTCCGCAGTGACGCCACATCAAAGGCCGACCAGGACGCCCTGGCCGGGAAAATCGAGGAGGCGTTCGGCCGGCTGGATGCGGTATTCCTGAATTCCGGCATGAGCAGCCAGGCGCCGTTCGACGCGGTGACCGAGGACATGTACGACACCGTCTTCACCGCCAACACCAAGGGCCCCTACTTCACGTTGCAGCGGTTGCTCCCGCTGCTCGCCGAGGGCAGCGGCGTGGTGCTGACCACCTCCGTCGCGAACGAACTGGGCCTGCCGGACCACAGCGTCTACTCGGCGAGCAAGGCGGCCCTCCGCTCGATGGCCCGCAGCTGGGCCCGCGAGCTGCAACCGCGCGGCGTACGGGTCAACGCGGTGAGCCCGGGGCCGATCGACACGGGAATTCTGTACAAGTCCCTGCCCGCCGAGGTGGTGGACGCGATGCGAGAGGAATTCGCCGCCCTGATTCCCATGCGACGCGTAGGAATCCCGGAGGAAGTCGCACGCGCCGCCGCTTTCCTCGCCTTCGACGCGACGTTCACCACCGGCGCCGAACTCACGGTGGACGGCGGAGGCACCCAACTGTGACGCCGCCCGCGTGAATGCCGCTCAGGGCCGACGGCCCCGTCCTGCTCGCGGTAGCGGCGTGAGTCGCTCGTTCGGGTTGCGTCGTAGTAATGATATTCGCCCGGAGGGCGGCTGAGGCCACGATGGAGCCCTGGTCTCGTCGAGGGGGTAATTGTGGATTCCGGGGCACTGTATCCCGATTGGGTTTCGGCTTACGAGGCTGTGCCTCGGGCGGCCTTTCTGCCCGAGGTGATGTGGCCGCATGACATGGGCACCAGGCGGAGTGTCGCGGTCGACAGGGAGCTGGACCCGGCTGGCTGGGAGCGGTGGGCGGCGTCGGACGATCCCATCGTCACGCAGTGGGATGACGGGGCGCACGAGGGGACCGAGCCGGGAGCCTCGTTCAGTTCGTCGTCATCCATGCCGAGTCTGGTGTTCTCGATGCTCGGGGATCTCGATGTGCGGCCGGGGCAGCGCGTGTTGGAGATCGGTACGGGGACGGGGTGGAACGCCGCGCTGCTGGCGTATCGGCTCGGGGCCGCGAACGTCGTCACGGTGGAAGTCGACGGGGCGGTGGCCGCGCGGGGGCGGGCCGGCCTGGAGCGGTTCGGGCTGCCCGTGGAGGTGGTGCACGGGGACGGGGCCCTGGGGTCTCCGGAGCGGGCCCCGTTCGATCGGGTCATCGTCACCTGTGGGGTGCGCCGGATCCCTGGTGCGTGGCTGGAGCAGACCCGCCCCGGCGGGGTCGTCCTGCTGCCCTGGGGGACCTACTACGGCGTGGACGAGGCCATCGCCCGGCTTGTCGTCGGCAGTGACGGGCGGAGTGCCTCCGGGTCTTTCACGCGTCCCGTGGCGTTCATGCGGATGCGGTCGCAGCGGTTCGTATGGCCCCGGCACGACTCGTACGTGCCGGGGCCTGAGGCCATGGACGCCGCGGAGATCTCGTTCACCGACGTGCCGGAAGCGGCCTTCCGGAGCGCCGGGTTCGCCATCGGGCTGCGGGTGCGGCACGTCGCCCATAACGCCGACCGTGAGCGCGACGGCCGGCGCGCCGTCTGGTTCTACGGGCTGACGGACCGGTCCTGGGCTGTGGTGGTTTTCCGGGACGGGTCCGAGCGCGCCAAGGTGTATCAGGCCGGGCCCCGGCGGCTCTGGGACGAGGTGGAGGGCGCCTTCCGCTGGTGGGACCGGCACGGGCGGCCCGGCCCCGAGCGGTTCGGGATCGCCGTCCGCTCGGAGGGGCCGACCGCTGCCTGGCTGGACGGGGCCCGTGACGCTGCCTGGCCCGTCTGAGGACCTCAGCCCGCCGTGCGCGGCAGGCGGTTTCGCCATTCGCGTTCGAAGACGATGGCCTCGCCCTCCCGGCACGTCACCTTGTTGTACGTGACGAAGTCGGCCTCGTCCGCCGTGATCTCCGATTCCGTGTCCACCTTCACGTCCCAGCCGATGTCCGGGCGGTGCAGGCGGATGTGCCAGTCGGAGCGGGTCTGCGCGCTGAGGGGGTCGTAGGTGCGGATGCGGTAGGTCTCCAGGGCGTCCTCGGTGAACTGGAGGCCGTCGGGGTAGACGCGCGTGCCGCCGTAGCGGGGGTCGACCTCCAGGGTCCAGTCGGCGGTGGCCACGTCGCGGATGACCCGGCGTTCCGGGCGGGGGGACTCCGCCTCCGGGTATTCGACGCCCAGCGGTTCCGACTGTTCCGGTTCCGCGAAGGTGATCGGGGGCCTGGCCACATCCCCCGACGGGTCCCTGACCGGGAGGTCCATGGCGCTGTGGGCGGGGTGCACCGTCCAGCCCGTGCCGTCCGGCTGCGGCCAGATCCACGGCCAGTACGCCGAGGAGAGCGAGAGCCGGATGCGGTGGCCGGGCGGGAAGGCGTGGCCGATGCCGTTCAGGTCGAAGGCCACGTCCTCCGTGGCGCCCGGTTCCCATTCCACGCCGCGCTCGCGGCCGTGCCTCGACGCCAGGTTGAGGACGCCTCGGGTCACCAAGGTCGAGGAGCCGTCCGGGGCCACGTCGCAGATGCGGGCGATGACCTGGCCGCGCCGCGCCTGCGAGGTGAGGCGGAGCCGGACGCGGGGGCGGCCGAGGATCTCGGTCCGGTCGGTGAGGGGGGCGGAGTCGAAGGAGACCGAGCGGCCGTCCTCCTCGCGCTGGTCGGGCGGGAGGTCCGCGTCGTTGCCGAACGGGAAGAAGCGGCCCGCGTCCACGCCCGTGTGCTGCGGGGAGGCGACCTCGACCGGTGCGTCGCCGGGGAGTGCGTAGGCGGTCGTGCGGATCGCTGGGGAGGGCCAGACGTCCTCGCCGACCCAGCGGCCGGGCAGCTCGGTGTAGACTGTGGCGGGCGGGTGGGATTCGCTGATCCAGGCCCGTAGCAGCGGGTCGTCCATGACGCCGGTGTCGGCGTCCTTGAGCCAGTGGTCCCACCAGCGCAGGGTCTCCTGGAGGAAGCCGATGGCCGGGCCGGGCGGCAGGCCGCGGTCCGGGTACTGGTGCGACCAGGGCCCGATCAGGCCGCGTACGGGCGCGCCGCCGTCGCCCGAGAGGTGTTCGACGAGGCGCAGCACGGTGTCCCGGTACGGGTCGTGCCAGCCGCCGACCGCGAGCACGGCCGCGTTGATCGCCGTGTAGTCCTCGCTGACGCTGCCGTGCCGCCAGTAGTCGTCCCGCGACTGGTGGGCCAGCCAGGTGTGGATGAAGGGGTCGACGGTCTCCAGCCGGTCCAGCCACATCTGCCGCCAGGCGTCCCCCACATGGGCGGGGTCCGGCGGCCGGGAGACGAAGGCCAGCATGGTGGCGGCCCAGGCGTGCATGTCGACGGCGAGCACGGAGCCGCCCATGTAGTGCACGTCGTTGTCGTAGCGGTCGTCCGCCGAGCAGACCGTGATGATCGCCTTGAGCGCCTCGGGGGCGCGGGCGGCGATCTGGAGGCTGTTGAAGCCGCCCCAGGAGATGCCGAACATGCCGACCCGCCCGCTGCACCAGGGCTGGGCGGCGAGCCACTCCACCACCGCGACGCCGTCGGCGAGCTCCCGCTCGTCGTACTCGTCGCCCGGCATGCCCTGCGAGTTGCCGTGGCCGCGCACGTCGACCCGTACGGACGCGTAGCCGTGCCCCGCGTACCAGGGGTGTCTCTGCTCGTCGCGCGGCGCGGTCCAGTCGCCGAGCCGGTAGGGCAGGTATTCCAGGAGGGCGGGTACGGGCTCGGAGCCGTACGGGCGCCAGATCCGCGCGTACAGCTCGGTGCCGTCCGCCATGGGGATGCGGACGTCCTCGCGGAACGTGCGGTGCGGGAAGTCGGTGCGGATGTGCGGGGTGTTCTGCATGGCGTGGTCCCAACAGCCTCAGTGGACGGGGTGCATGGTGCGGCGCAGCCAGGGGCCGACGGCGATCACCGCGATGCCCGCGACGACGGCGACGGCCCCGTTCGCGCCGAAGTACAGCGCGTTGGAGATCTCGCCGAAGAGCTTCACGGTCTGTGCCTGGATGCCGTTGGCGAGGGCCAGTGAGAGGAACCACAGGGCCATCGTCTGGCTGGCGAAGGCGGCCGGGGCGAGCTTGGTGGTCGCGGACATGCCGGTGGTCTCCAGCAGGATGTCGCCGAGGCCGAGGAGCACGTACGAGACGACCAGCCACCAGGCGGCCATCTTCCAGTCGCCCGCGCGGCCGGTGGTGGCGGGCACCATGACGAGGAAGGACAGGCCGCCGAGGATCACGCCGTAGGCGATCTTGTGGGAGGCGTGCGGCTGGCGGCGGCCCATCCGGACCCAGAGCGCCGCGACGAACGGGGCGAGCAGCACCTCCACCACGCCGAGCACGGAGTTGTACCAGGTGGAGGGGAAGTCGAAGCCGAGGACGGAGGTCCGCGCGTGGTCCGCGGCCAGCAGCGTCATCGTCGAATACGACTGGAAGAGGATGAAGTTGAAGACCACGGACGCGGCGAACAGCACCATGTACGGGCGCAGCCTGCCGCGTTCGGGCGCGGTCACCCGCGGGCTGCGGAACATGACGGTGAAGTAGACGACCGGCGCGATCACGGAGACGACGGTGACGGCGTCCACGGTGCGGCCCATGGTCAGCCAGCCCGCGGCGTGCAGCGCCAGCGCGACGGCGGCGAGCACGACCGCGCCCCCGGCGGTCAGCAGGCCGGCGCGGCGCATGGCGGTGGGCGGCAGCGCGAACTCGGCGCTGTGCTTGCGGCCGGCCAGACCGCGGCGGCCGAGCACGTACTGGGCGATGCCGAAGGTCATGCCGATCGCGGCGGCGGAGAACCCCCAGTGCCAGCCGATCTTCTGGCCGAGCCAGCCGGTGATCAGCGGGCCGAGGAACGCGCCGATGTTGATGCCCATGTAGTACAGCGCGAATCCGGCGTCGCGCCGCTCGTCGTCGGTCGCGTACAGCTTTCCGACCATGGTGGAGACATTGGGTTTGAGCAGGCCCGTACCGGCGATGATCAGCCCTAGGCCGACCCAGGTCATGGCGCCGGCGGGCACGGCCATCGCATAGTGCCCGCAGGCGATGAGGACGCCGCCCCACAGGACGGCGCGGTAGGTGCCGAGGACGCGGTCGGCGAGCCAGCCGCCCGCGACCGAGACGAGATAGACCAGGGTGCCGTAGGCGGCGGTGACGGAGGCGGCGGTGTTGGAGGCCATATCGAGGCCGCCGTGGGCCAGCGTGTCCGCGAAGTACAGGACCAGGATGGCCTGCATGCCGAGGAACGAGAACCGCTCCCACATCTCCAGGCCGAAGAGGGTGAGCAGGCCGCGGGGGTGTCCGAAGAAGGAGTGGTCGGCTGCGGTCGGGGGTCTCTCGTCGACCGGCGCGGTCTCGGTCAAGGTGCTGGCTCCAAGGTCATCAGTGGTCCGACTGCCGCTGCTGCCCCTTCCTTTCCGGGCAAAACCCGATGCTCTGGGTGATCAAGAACATACCGGGTCGAAAAGCGGGCTGCGCGGCGGCGGACGCCGGCCGGACGCCGCGCGGAGCCGGACCGGAGACCGACCGGAAGCCGTGCGGACGCCGCGCGGAGCCGGGCCCGAGGCCGTGCGGAGCCCGATCCAGGGCCGTGCGGGCGTCGCGTGGAGCCGGACCGGAGGCCGTACGGGCGTCGCGTGGCGCCGGACCGGAAGCCGTGCGGACGTCGTGTGGCGCCCGACCGAAGCTCGTGCGGGCGTCGTGTGGAAGTCGCGCGGAGCCGCCGCCCGGGCACTTCGTCGGGCGGGCGGCCACGGTGATCCATACGGGACCGGATACGCTGACTTTCGGTGGAGACAGCGATACATCGACAAACCTCGTGATCGCAGGCAGACAGGAGTAACCCTCGTGACCGTCGTAGGGCCCTTCGGGCTGAGCGTGCGGGACCAGGCTCTTGAAGCCGATGTCCAGGCCGGGCTGGCCGCCGTCGAGGAGGGCCTCCTGGAGGCCACCAAAAGCGAAGTGCCGTTCATCACCGAAGCCGCGCAGCATCTCGTGCGGGCGGGCGGCAAGCGGTTCCGGCCGCTGCTGGTGATGCTCGCCGCCCAGTTCGGCGACCCGTACGCGCCGGGCATCGTGCCCTCGGCCGTCGTCGTGGAACTCACCCACCTGGCGACGCTCTACCACGACGACGTGATGGACGAGGCCGAGGTGCGGCGCGGCGTGGACAGCGCCAACGCCCGCTGGGGCAACTCCGTAGCCGTCCTGACCGGCGACTTCCTCTTCGCGCGCGCCTCGCACATACTGGCCGACCTGGGCCCGGAGGCGGTACGCATCCAGGCCGAGTCGTTCGAACGGCTGGTCACCGGCCAGATCCTGGAGACCGCCGGCCCGAGCGACGGCCGGGACGAGGTCGAGCACTACCTCGACGTCCTGGCGGGCAAGACCGGCTCGCTGATCGCCGTCGCCGGACGGTTCGGCGCGATGATGGCCGGCGCCGACGAGGGCACCGTCGACATCCTCACCCAATACTGCGAGCGGCTCGGCATCGCCTTCCAGCTCGCCGACGACGTCCTCGACATCGCGAGCGAGGGCCACGAATCGGGCAAGACCCCGGGCACGGACCTCCGCGAGGGCATCCCCACCCTGCCGGTGCTGCGGCTGCGCGAACAGGCCGCGGTGAGCGGTTCGGCGGACGACCGCGAACTCGTCGAGCTGCTCAAGGGCGACCTCACGGACGACGCCCGGCTGGCGCACGTACTCGGCCGGCTCCGGGTCCACCCCGCCCTGGAGCAGGCCCGCCGCGACACGGTCCGCTACGCCCAGGACGCCCGTACGTGCCTGGCCCCGCTGCCGGACGGGTTCGCGAAGTCCGCGCTGGAGGAACTCTGCGACGCGGTGGTGCACCGCGCGGGCTGACGGCCTGCGCGTGTCGTGTGCGGTCGGGGCCGTACGTACCTTGTCCGCGGCTGTACGGGCCGCGGTCCGCTCGCGGTCGTACGGGCCGCAGCGCAGCCGGACGCAGGCTCGTACGAGCCGTGGCGGAGCCGGAGGCGCGCTTGTACGGAGCCGTGGCGGGGCTGGGGGTGCCCCCTAAGGGATCGCGCGCGGGCAGTGCGCCGACCGGCGTAGCCCGGCTGCCCGGTGGCGAGCCGCTGTCATACCGGAGGCGGACACGAGTTGATCCCCGGGGCTGACGTTTCTTACCGGCCGTTTTGCTGGGATTGGTAGCGCCACCACAGGGCGGTCGGGCGACAATGGCCCGTGGGTGGACGAGTGCAGGACGCGAAAGACCGCCGCCGACGACGGAGGTAGACCAGATGCCACTGATCCGACCGACATACGAGGCCGACGACGCGGGTGAGCCCGAGGGCCGCCGCACGGGGCGTCGCAAGGCTGTCCGGTACGGGGTACCGGTCGCGGTGGCGGGGGTGGCGGCGGCGACGATCGGGCTGGTCCCGGCGCTCGCCAGCAGCGGCGACCCCGACCTGCCGAAGATCACCGCCCAGGACCTGATAGCCAAGGTCGCGGCCTCCGACACCCAGCAGCTGTCCGGCTCGGTGAAGATCTCGACCGACCTGGGCCTGCCCTCGCTGCCGTCCGGCATGTCGTTCGGCGGAGGCGGCGGAGGCGGAGGCGGTGGGAACGGCGGCGGCAAGGACGGCGGCTCCGACGCCTCGCCGCAGTCCAAGCTCACCGAGCTCGCCGCCGGTACGCACACGCTGCGGGTGGCCGCCGACGGGCCCGACAAGCAGCGGCTGTCGATGGTGGAGAAGGCCGCCGAGTACAGCCTGATCCACAACGGCGACCAGCTCTGGGGCTACGACAGCGGCAGCAACTCCGCCTACCACGCGACGCTCCCCAAGGACGCGACCGGCAAGGACGCGACCGGCAAGGGCGCGACCGGCAAGGACGCGCACAAGGGCTCCGACGCGTCGAAGGGGCTGCGCAACGCCTCCCCGCAGGAGCTGGCCAAGCAGGCGCTGGCCGCCGTGGACGGCTCCACCTCGGTGTCCGTGGACGGCACGGCCAAGGTCGCCGGGCGGGACGCGTACCAGCTCTCGGTCAAGCCCAAGCAGAGCGGTTCGACGATCGAGTCGGTCCGCATCTCGGTCGACGCGAAGAACGGCGTGCCGCTGAAGGTCTCGGTCAACCCGAAGGGCGGCGGCAAGCCGGTCGTCGACGCGGGCTTCACGAAGGTCGACTTCGGCAAGCCGGCCGCCAGTACGTTCGACTTCACGCCGCCGAAGGGCGCGAAGGTCACGGACGAGAAGGACGCCAAGGCCGAGGCCGGGCGCAAGGGCGGCTCGGACCTCTTCTCGGGCAAGGGCAAGAGCCAGGGCAAGGGCAAGAGCGCGGGCCAGGCCGAGGACTGGGCCAAGAGCTTCGGCGGCGCCAAGGGCGACTCCGAGGTGAAGGTGACCGGCGAGGGCTGGGCCTCGATCGCCGAGATCTCGATGCCCAAGGACAGCGTCCCCGGCAAGAACGGCAAGAACGGCAAGAACGGCAAGGGCAGCGGTGACGAGGCGTCCGGCCTGATGGACTCCTTCGGTTCGAAGGTGTCCGGGAAGTTCGGCTCCGGCCATGTCTTCAGCACCCGGCTGGTCAACGCCCTGCTGACGGACGACGGCAAGCTGTACGTCGGCGCGGTCGACAAGGACGCGCTGGTCAACGCGGCGAACAACGCCAAGTAGCCAAGTAGGGGAACAGCGCGAAGCAGGCGAGCAGCGCCCAGGAGGCGAGGTGCCCGCCGCCCCGCACCACCTGCCCCGGCCGCCCGTCGGCCGGGGCAGACTTGCTCGGACAGGGCTGTTCGGACGGCAGCTCCGCCGGGCAGCAGGTCCGTCGCGCGGCCGGTCCGTCGCGCGGCGGGTCCGTTGGACAGCAGACCGGCCGGACAGCAGACCGGCCGGACAGCAGACCGGCCGGACAACCGGTCAGCCGGTCAGCCGGTCAGCCGGTCAGCCGGTCGGCCGGACAGCCGGACAGCCGGACAGCCGGACAGCCGGGAGACGAAGGTGGAGCCCGTGAACGACGCGTCCCGACCGCACCCGGCCCCGCCGCTGCCGGCCCCGCCGGTCCCGCCGGCTCTCCCGGACGGCGACGCCGTGATCGCGACGCGCGGGCTCAGCAAGCGGTACCGCGGCGGGCAGCTCGCCGTCGACGGGCTGGACCTCACCGTGCCGCGCGGCAGCGTCTTCGGGTTCCTCGGGCCCAACGGCTCCGGGAAGACGACCACGATCCGGATGCTCGTCGGGCTGATCGAGCCGACGTCCGGCGTCGCGCGCGTGCTGGGCGAGGCGATGCCGCGCGCGGCGCGGCGGGTGCTGCCGAGGGTGGGGGCGCTCATCGAGGGCCCCGCGCTCTACGCGTTCCTGAGCGGCCGCGACAACCTCGCCCGGTACGACGCCGCCGACCCGGCCGCCGACCCCCGCACCCGGGCCGCCCGGGTCTCCGCCGCCCTGGACCGCGTCGGCCTGGCCGCCGCCGCGGGCAAGAAGGCGCGCGCGTACTCGCTCGGCATGAAGCAGCGGCTCGGGCTGGCCGCGGCCCTGCTCCAGCCGCGCGAACTGCTCGTACTCGACGAGCCGACCAACGGTCTCGACCCGCAGGGCATGCGGGAGATCCGCACCCTGGTGCGCGAGCTGGCCGCCGAGGGCACCACCGTCTTCCTCTCCTCCCACCTCCTCGACGAGATCGAGCAGGTCTGCACGCACACCGCGGTCATGGCGCGGGGCCGGCTGCTCACCCAGGGCACGGTCGCCGAGCTGGCCGGGGCCGCCCGCGGCAGGCTGGCCGTCACCACCCCCGACACGGCGGACGCGGTGCGCGTCCTCAAGGAGCACGGCGTGAGCGACCTCGTCGCGGCCGACGGCCGGATCACCGGCGAACTGCCGGCGGACCCCGGCGGCCCCCTCGACCTCGCCGACCTCAACGCCGCGCTCGTACGGGCCGACGTGCGGGTGCGCGGCTTCGGCACGGAGCGGGCCTCGCTGGAGGACGCCTTCGTCGCGCTCACGGGGGAGGGCTTCGATGTCGCGGGCTGATACGGAGGTACGGGCCGGGGGGGCCGTGCGCGCGCCCAGCCCGCTGTGGCGGCTGGGGCTCGTACGCAGCGAGATCGGTACGACCTTCCGGCGCTGGCGGACGCTGGCGCTGCTGGCCGTGCTCGCGGCCGTACCGGTCCTGGTCGGCATCGCCGTGAAGATCCAGACGGACGACGGCGGCTCGTCGGGCGGGGGCGGCGGGGGCGGGCCCGCGTTCATCGCGCAGGTCACCAACAACGGGATCTTCCTGGTCTTCACCTCGCTCGCCGCGACCCTGCCGTTCTTCCTGCCGATGGCGATCGGCGTGGTGGCGGGCGACTCGATCGCGGGCGAGGCGAGCTCCGGCACGCTCCGCTATCTGCTGGTCGCCCCCGCGGGCCGTACGCGCCTGCTGCTCGCCAAGTACGCGACCGTCATCGCCTTCTGCCTGGCCGCGACCCTGGTGGTGGCCGTCTCGGCGCTGGCGGTGGGGGCGCTGCTCTTCCCGCTGGGCGACGTCACCCTGATCTCCGGCACGACGGTCTCCTTCGCCGACGGCCTGCTGCGGGCCGGGGCGATCGCGGTCGCCGTCGCGGCGTCACTGGTGGGCGTCGCGGCCGTCGGCCTGTTCATCTCCACGCTCACCAACAGCGGCATCGCCGCGATGGCGGCGACCGTGGGGCTGCTGATCACCGTCCAGATCCTCGACCAGTTCCCCCAGCTGGACGCCGTCCGGCCCTATTTCTTCTCGCACTACTGGCTCTCCTTCGCCGACCTCCTGCGGGACCCCGTCTACTGGGACGAGATGCTGAAGAACCTGGGGCTCCAGGCGCTGTACGCGGCGGTCTTCGGGTCGGCGGCCTGGGCGCGCTTCACCACGCGCGACATCACGGTGTGACGCGACCGGGGATGGGCCCGCCGATGAGTCCGCGGACGGGCCCGTCGACGCGGGCCCGCCGACACGGGTTCGTCGACACGGGTTCGTCGACACCGTCCCGCCGACGGACGCGGAGGAGGGGCCGGGGCGGGTGCCGCCGGCCCCCGTACGGGCGGTTCAGAAGGTCAGCTTCCAGCTGTCGATGAAGCCGGTGTCCTGCGCACCGGTGTCCTGCACGCGGAGTTTCCAGACGCCGTTCGCGGTCTCGGCGGACGCGTCGACGGTGTAGGTGGCGATGACGTTGTCCGCCGAGTCGTTGCCGCTGGCCGCCTTGAGACTGAAGGTGCGGCCGCTCGGGCCGACGAGGGCGACGGTGAGGTCGCCGCGCCAGGTGTGCTTGATGTCGACGCCCACCTTGAGGGCGCTGGGCGCGTTGCCCGCGACGCCCGCGACGGTGACGGCCGACTCGACGGGGGCTCCGGCGTCGGGGATCTGGACGTCGGCGGTGTTCTCGAAGGTCTTGCCGTCGGGCGGGTTGGTGGAGCCGCCGCTCAGGGCCCAGACAGCGCTCGCGATGGCGTCGCTGTTGTTGTTCAGGGCGGTGTCGTTGATGTTCGCCGAGGTGTCGCAGGACCGGTGGTAGCAGGCGTCGAAGGCGCGGCCGGAGGTGCCGCCCCACTTCTGGGCCTGGGCCGCGGTCTTGATGTAGTCGGCGCCGCTGAAGAGGCCGCCGACGCGGATGCCCGCGTTCTTGAAGGGCGCGTGGTCGGAGCGGCCGTCGCCCTCGGTCTCGATCTCGGTGGGGATGTTCTTGGTGGCGTAGTAGTCCTTGAAGACCTTCTCCAGCTGCGCGTCGTCGTCATAGACGAAGTAGCCGGGGTTGGGCGAGCCGACCATGTCGAAGTTCAGATAGCCGTCGATCTTGGAGCGCTCGGCGGCCGGCAGGTTGCTGACGTAGTACCGGGAGCCGACCATGCCCAGCTCCTCGGCGCCCCACCAGCCGAACCGCAGGTGCTTGTCGGGCTTAAAGCCCTCGCGGGCGGCGGCGAGGGCGACTTCGAGTATGGCCGCCGAGCCGGAGCCGTTGTCGTTGATGCCGGGGCCCGCGTTCACGGAGTCCAGGTGCGAGCCCGCGAAGATCACGTGGTTGGGGTCGCCGCCGGGCCAGTCGGCGATGAGGTTGTAGCCGGTGGCGCCGCTGGAGGTGAACTGCTGCACGGTGGTGGTGAATCCGGCGGCGTCCAGCTTGCCCTTCACATAGTCGAGGGACGCCCGGTACCCGGCCCGGCCGTGGGCGCGGTTGCCGCCGTTGGAGTTCGCTATCGACTGGAGCTGGGACAGGTGCGCCTTGACGTTGGCGACCGGGATGTCGGGGGCCGCGACGGTGGGTGTCGCGGGCGCCGACGGGCCGGCGGCCGATGCGGAGGCGGTGCCGAGGAGGGCCGCGGTCGCCGCGGCGCCGGCGGTGAACAGGGCGAGACCGCGGCATCTTCGGTGCAGGGGCTGTCCGGTGCGGTGAGGCATGGGGGGCTCCCAACTCTGTTGACGTGGGCATGATGCTGGGGGTGCCCCATGCCACCGTCAAGGGCGGGATTCGGACAGTGATTCCCGGATATCGGGCCCTTCGCCGGGCCCTTCGCCGGGCCCTTCGCCGGGCCCTTCGCCGGGCCCTTCGCCGGGCCCTTCGCCGGGCCCTTCGCCGGGCCCTTCGCCGGGCCCCTCATCGGGCCCGCCGGAGCTGCTGGCGCGTACGGCCGCGGCCCTCTAGGAATCACTCGCGCGTACGGCCGCGGGATGCCTAGGAGTCGCTCGCGCGCACTGCCGCGGGATGCCCCTAGGAGTCGCTCGCGCGCACTGCCGCGGGCCCCTCGGCAGGTGCGACCGCAGGCCTGCCGCCGGCCCCCTCGCCGGACCCTTCGGCGGGGTCGTGCGCCGCCGCCGCGAACCCGGCCCGCGCCGCCGTCAGCTCCGCCCGCCCCCTGCGGGCCGTACGCAGCGCGTCCCAGCTCAGCAGCGCCAGCGCCAGCCACACCAGCGCGAACCCGGCCCACCGCTCGGGCGGCATCGACTCGTGGAAGACGAACAGCCCGAGCAGGAACTGGAGGGTCGGCGCCAGGTACTGGAGCATCCCCAGCGTGGAGAGCGGCAGCCGTACCGCCGACGCCCCGAAGCAGATCAGCGGCAGCGCGGTCGCGACGCCGCACCCCGCCAGGAGCAGCGCGTGCCCGGCCCCGCCGGACGTGAAGGTGGACTCGCCGCGCGCCCCCAGGAAGACCAGGAAGCCGAGGGCGGGCAGGAACTGGATGGCGGACTCGGCGGCCAGCGACTCCAGCCCGTCCATCCCGATCTGCTTCTTGACCAGGCTGTACGTGCCGAAGGTGAGCGCCAGCGTGAGCGCGATCCAGGGCAGCTTGCCGTAGCCGACGGTCAGCACCACGACGGCGAGCACACCGACGCCGACGGCCGCCCACTGCGCGCGCCGCAGCCGCTCGCGCAGCACGAGCACGCCGAAGGCTATGGAGACCAGCGGGTTGATGAAGTAGCCCAGGGCCGCCTCGACGACATGGCCGCTGTTGACGCTCCAGATGTACATCCCCCAGTTCACGGAGATGACGGCCGCCGCGACCGTGACGAGCGCGAGCTTCTTGGGCTGGCGCAGCAGCGGGCGCAGCCAGGACCAGCGGCGCAGCGCGATCAGGGCGAGCCCGACGGCGACCATCGACCAGGCCATGCGGTGGGCGAGGATCTCGATCGCGCCGGAGGACTGGAGCAGATGCCAGTAGAGCGGCAGCAGCCCCCACATGCCGTAGGCGGCGAGGCCGTAGACGAGGCCGGTGCTGGTGTCGGAACGCGACGTCAAGAGGTCCTCCCCGGGGACGTGGTGACCCGTTGACGGTAACGCGGTGGAGATCGCCTGTCAGGTGCGTTCCGTATGACGGTCGTTACCTTCGGTGGACGGCCGAGCCTTTGGCTCCGGCCCCCCGCTCCCGCACGCAGCCGTTTCACCGCCCGTTCCACGTCGAAGGGCGGGATCGTCACCGCGATGTCCCGCAAGTGCTCCACGGGCTTGGCCGGCTGGTCGCCCGTGCCGCGGTGCAGCAGCCGGCCCGGCAGCGGGGAGCATGTGCGCTGGGGGACCGGGGCGGCGGACATGCGAACGCCCGCTGCGCTCGGGGGCGTGTGGCAGGCGGTGCTGGTCAGGTGCTCAGGGGCCAGCTCGGGCCGTCGGGGGTGTCGAGCCAGACCCGCTGTGCTGTGCCGCTGACGCTGACGCCGTAGCGGTCGGGAGCGGGCTCGTCGTTGCCGCGGAAGACGGCGTATGTCTCTTCGAGGTGCGTCCAAAGGCGCCGGGGGCCGGCCTCGGTCACGGTGCCGTCCGCGTCGAGACCGGCGATGGAGCCGTCGGGGGACCATACGCGCGCGCCGTTGGGGGCGCGGCGGTCGTCGAGGTCGTACTGCCAGACGAGGCCGGGCTCGACGACGCCGACGAGGAACCGGAAGGCGTTGTCGAAGAGCATCGCGGTGGGCAGCGTGGAGGGGCGCCCGGGTGCGTCGGAGAGTTGGGCGAGGTCGCCTTTGGGAGGGCCGGTCTCTTCACCGTGGCGCAGCGGCATGAACGCGGCGGTGCCGATGAACCGGCCCTCCGCGGTGCGGGAGCCGGTGCGACGGATGCGGGCGAGTCCGAGACCGAGCGGGGCCAGGATGAGCCCGCCGTCGGCGAGCTGGTCGAGCCACGCCGGGGGTACGGACTCGATGCCGCACGTTGCCAGGACGCACCCGTACGGGGCCGCGGCGGCGTGGCCGTGCGCACCGTCGCCGGTGATGACGCGCGGCCGGTATCCGGCCTTGGCGAGGCGCTCGCGGGCGGGCTCGGTCAGCTCGTCCGTCAGGTCGACGGTCGTCACGTGCTGCCCGCCGAGACGGTGCGCGAGCAGGGCCGAGTTGTAGCCGGTGCCCGTGCCGATTTCGAGCACGGTGGTGTCGTTGTCGGTGATGTCGAGGGCTTCGAGCATTTCCGCCATGAGCGAGGGGACAGTGCTGGACGAGGTCGGGGCGCCGTCGGTGCGTTGCGTGATGAGGGTGCGGTCGGCGTAGACGCCGGCGAGCCATTCCTCGCGGGTGTCGGGGGCGTCTCCGCTGATGCGGCGCCCGCTGCTGTCGTAGTAGGCGGGTACGAAGACGTGGCGGGGGACGTGCTCGAACGCGTCGCGCCAGGCCAGGGTGACGAGGTCGCCTGAGTCGCTGAGGGCTTGGGCGAGTTCGAAGCGCAGCGCGGCGGCCCGCTCGTCCAGTCCGGGGTCGGGAGCGGGGTGGCTCATGCGGTGGTGCCCTTCTCGAAGAGGTCGGCGAGCGCGTGTGTGATGGGTTCGCGGGTGCGGTTGATCCATGCCCACTGGCCGTTGGCGTTCACGTCGACGAGGTGGTGGGCGCCCTTGCTGTCGACGATCAGGTCGAGGGCGGCGAAGACGAGGCCGAGACGGTCCAGCAGGGTGCGCATGCCGTCGGCGACGGCGACGGGCAGCTCGGCGGGGCCGTAGCCGAGGCTGTCCCCGGCGCGGCGCCAGTCGAGGCGGGCGGGCCCTTCGGGTGCGTGGACGGCGACGGCCGGCGCGGGGTCGTGGTCGATACCAGCCGTGGCCAGGGCGGCGGCGGTGCCTGCGGTGTGGCGGAGCGGTTGCCCTCACCAGATGTCAAGGCAGGCGATGGAGTCGCACATGGTGCAGTCGTGTCCTATTGACTCGGTCGCCAGTGACGTTCTGTCCGGGCGGCCGGTGCTACGGCTCCATCGGGGCGCTTTGCTGTCGAGCCCGGAACACGGCCTCGTACTCGGCGTGCGGTCCGAGCCCGACCTCGGCTCGGCGGGCGTCGAGGTGGTCCGGGTCGGCGACGTCCCACAGGCGAATGCCGTGACCGTCGCCGGTGTCGAGGTACTGGGTGCCGAACAGTTGCGGTTCTCGCTGGTGCATGAGGCACCGGTCGGTGAGGTACGCGAGGTGCCATGCGGGTGCCTCACCGCGGGCGACGGCGTCGCGGAGCATGTTCAAGGCTCGTAGCTGAAAGTCGGGTTCGGCGTGCTGAGCGATGAGCCATGCCGCGGTCGTGGCCTGCTCGCCCACGAGGGAGAGGCCGGGCCATCCGTACTCGTCGAGGATACGGGCGAGAGCAGCGGTGTTGTCGGTGTCGACGGTGCGCATCAGGTCGCCGTCGGGGGCGACGCTCGGACTGTTCTCGCGTACGCCGCGGGCGTGTTGGTCGGTGGCCATGCGGCGCAGCAACTCGTCGGCGACGGCTGGACGTTGCGGCGGTGTGGGGTCGGGCATGGCTCTGTCCCTCTCTGCCTACCTGGCGGGCGGTCGGCGGGCGGCCGATGAAGAGTGCAGCCACTGACGGGCCGCGGTGGCGCGGTCGTGCTGTTCCTCGGGTACGACGATGCGCCGCTCTCTTCGGGGAACGCCGACCGCGGGCTGCCGGCGGACGACAGCGTTTGCCGGCACGTATACGCGGGTGACCTCGATGTGGACCGAGCGGCCGACTACGTAGGCGTTGCCGTCCTCGAACTCAAGCCGCTTACGCCTGCCGGCGAGCTCCCGCACATCGGCGACGGCGTGCGGGATGCCGCCTACGGCGATCACGTCACGCGGCCGGACACTGTCGGCGGCAATGGTCACGGTCTGCACGAGTGGATCAGGCATAAGGATTCCTTCGCGGTGGAGGTGAGGCACGTACCCCTGCCGCAGGCGGTCGGGCCGCATAGGCGGAGCTCGACCGGGGTCATCGCGGCAGGGGGCGGGAGTGGGGGCGTGCCGCCGTGGGCGGGCGCGGTGAGGCGGCGGATCATCACCATCACTTGCCGGGTGCGAACCGGTACGGGTGGGTGAGCTGCTTGAGATGGGTGATGTGCTCCATCGGGGCGCATGGTGTACTCGCGAAACCGCTCGGCGGGGTGCCTCACTTGGTGGCCTCCCCGCGAAGCGAGGCGAAGTGGTCGTCGATCCGCTGCTTCAACTCGGCGATCTGTGCGTTGAGTTGTTCCACGGATGATGGGTCGCTCGGGGCGGGGCGAGTGGCCCCTTCGGTGGGAGTCGGCACGGGCGTTGGCCCGGTGTCCGAGGTTTCGGGCATCTTCATGAGCTCACCGCCGGGGCCGATAGCTTGAGTTCACACCAGACGCTCTTGCCGATCACCTGGGGAATCACGCCCCAGCATCCGTTCGTCAGTACGTCGATGATGACGAGCCCTCGCCCGTTGTCCTCGTCGCTCGTGCCGGGGATGCGGGGGCTGGCACTCCGTCGCCGGTGTCGCGCACCTCGACGCGGAGTCGTACGGCGTCGAGGTGGTAGGACACGGAGACCTCGCGGCCGTTGGCTGTTGTGGCATGAATGATCGCGTTCGTAACCAATTCGTCTACGACGAGCACGAGGTCGTCGACGAGATCAGCCAAGCCCCATTCATTGGCGAGCTGCCGGGCACGAGTACGGGATGCCTTGACGCTTGCGCGGTGGCGGGAGTAGCGCGCCTGCTCGGTGCGTTCCATGGGTCTACGCATCCCCCTCTGACCGCTTGCGGCCGGTATGTGGCGCTCTAGCGAGATCAACTTAACGTGATGAAGCCGCTACGAAGCATCATCGTGTTGGCTGTCATGCACCTTGGGATACCTAAAGTGTCAAGTCCTCATTTTGAGTAGGTTCAAAGGCTGTTGCCGCCACTCTCGTGAGGGCGCAAACTGGCGTGCAAGGCAGCAGGGGAGGCCGTCCGGCGTGCCACTCAACCCAAACCCGACGATCCGTCAGAGGCGGCTCGCGCAGCGTCTGCGTGAGCTGCGGCAGGCTGCCAAGATGACGCACGCCGACGTGGCCAAAGCTCTTGGTTCGGCGGAGTCCAAAGTCGGGCGCATCGAGAACGCGCAGTCGGGTGTTCGGTTGCCCGATCTCCGTGCGCTCCTTGACGCATACGGCGTTGACGATCCTTCGGAGCGGGCGGCGATAGAGGCGCTGGCGAAGGAGGCGCGTCAGCGTGGTTGGTGGTCGCGCTACCGGAACGCCATCGGGGCGACTTATGCGGCCTATGTCGCTGTTGAGTGGGACGCTGCGGAGATCTATGCCGTGGAGTCGAACCTCGTTCCGGGGCTGCTCCAGACGCCGGCGTACGCCGAGGCCGTGATGCGGCTCCAGACGCCGGACCTGTCCGACGAGACGATCGCGGCGCAAGTCGAAGTCCGTCAGGAGCGCCGCAAGGTGCTCGCGCGCGCAACACCCGTCCGCCTGTGGGTGGTCATGGCTGAGGCGGCTCTCCTTCATCACATCGGCGAATCCCATGTCATGAAGGAACAGGTCGAGTTCCTGATTCGGGCCAGCCACGAGACGAACATTGAGCTTCAGATCCTTCCGCAAAGTGACCCGATGAATGCCTGCTTGTTCGGCTCGTTCGTCATCATGAGTTTCCCGGGGGCGACGGAGACTGACGTGGTCTACAACGACTTGCCGACCAGTACTGTCTATTACGAAGAGACGGACGAGGTCGAGAAATATACCCAGGTGTTCCGACGTCTCAACATGGCGGCGAGCAGCGTAGAACAGTCCCGGGCATTGTTGGAGAACGTCCTGAGAGAAATGGTGTAGACAGTGAAGCCCCAGTACATCGAGTGCGCGTCTGTTGCTGGTCTTGAGTGGGTGAAGTCGTCGTATTCCGGCACGAATAACAACTGTGTCGAGATCGCGAAACTTCCCGCCGGTGGCCGGGCTGTCCGTGACTCGAAGAACCCGACGGGCCCGGCATTGACGTTTTCAACCAGCGAGTGGGCGGCTTTCGTTAAGGGTGTGGACGCTGGAGTGTTCAACGGCTGATAGCCGCCTTGGACAACGTGGTTGAGTCCCTGTATCCGGTGCCGCCGGGTGCGGGGACCGTCTTTGTTTCCTTCGGCCAAGATGAGGGAAGGGCCCCCGCTCGTCGGCATTGAGCTGGTGAGCGGGGGTGTGGCGTTTCATCGGGCGACCTGCCAGGCAGACAGGGCGCAGTCGCCGACGTCGACGAGGACGGCGGCGCTCGGCGGGGAGAACGGGGCGAGCACGGGAGCTTTTACGCTCTTCAGCGATGGGCAAGAGAGGGACGCAGACGTAGCCTTCATGGAGTCGGCGGAAGCGACCACCTTCCGGGATGATGCGCTCGGGCTACGCCGCCTGAACCGCCTGTTCAGCAACCTGGCTGGGGCCGCACTGTCGGAGCAGGACACGGTGAAGCTGATCGAACGTATCGAGAAGGAACGGTGAGATGAACGAGCCGGCCGACCTGTACGCGGTCGACCTCGCGCGCGCTGCGTGGCGTAAGAGTTCCTACACGGCGAACAACGGCAATTGCGTCGAGGTCGCCCGCATCCCCACGATGCCCGGTGTCGCTGTACGCGACTCCAAGAACGTGGACATTCCAGCGGCGCGCGTCTCCCGCGCGGCGTGGTCTTCCTTCGTGGCTGCTGTCCATGACGACACGCTGACAGGCTGATGACAGGCGAGCGAGCCAAAGCCGAGCTGTACGCGTTGGATCTGTCCGGCGTGACGTGGCTCAGCGCACCGGACAGTGACGCGCGCGATCGCATCGAGATCGCCGAACTCCCCGGTGGAGCTGTCGCTATGCGAAACCCGGCGGACCCGGCCGGAACAGTGCTGCGGTATACCGCAGCCGAGTGGGAAGCCTTCACCCTGGGCGTGCGCGACGGCGAGTTCGATCTGTCGCCGGAACATTGACAACCGGAACAGGACGCGGAAAAGCGCCCCCTGCACGGCCCTTGCTCAGGCCGTACAGGGGGCGCTGTTGTCCAGTGGACGACCGTCAGCCGACGACCGTCCAGGTGTCGTTGCCGGCGAGGAGGGTGGCCAGGTCGCCCTTGCCGTTCTGTACGACGGCGGCTTCCAGCTGGTCGGACATCTGGGTGTCGTAGACCGGCCGGTCGACGCTGCGCAGCACGCCGATGGGGGTGTGGTGCAGGGTGTCGGGGTCGGCGAGGCGGGAGAGGGCGAACGCGGTGGTCGGGGACGCGGCGTGGGCGTCGTGCACCAGGATCTGGGACTCGTTCTCCGGCGTGACCTCGACGACCTTCAGGTCGCCGGTGGCGGGGTCCCGGACGACGCCCTTGGCGCTGTCGGCGCCGAAGCGGATCGGCTGCCCGTGCTCCAGCCGGATCACCGCCTCCTCGGCCTGCTGCTTGTCCTTGAGGACCTCGAAGGCGCCGTCGTTGAAGATGTTGCAGTTCTGGTAGATCTCCACCAGCGCGGTGCCGGGGTGGGCGGCGGCCTCGCGCAGTACCGAGGTGAGGTGCTTGCGGTCCGAGTCGACCGTACGGGCCACGAAGGACGCTTCGGCGCCGATCGCCAGCGAGACGGGGTTGAAGGGCGCGTCGAGGGAGCCCATCGGCGTCGACTTGGTGATCTTGCCGACCTCGGAGGTCGGGCTGTACTGGCCCTTGGTGAGCCCGTAGATCCGGTTGTTGAAGAGCAGGATCTTGAGGTTCACATTGCGCCGCAGCGCGTGGATGAGGTGGTTGCCGCCGATGGACAGGGCGTCTCCGTCACCGGTGACGACCCAGACGGAGAGGTCGCGGCGGGAGGAGGCGAGGCCGGTGGCGATGGCCGGGGCGCGGCCGTGGATGGAGTGCATCCCGTAGGTGTTCATGTAGTACGGGAAGCGGGAGGAGCAACCGATGCCCGAGACGAAGACGATGTTCTCCTTCGCCAGGCCGAGTTCGGGCATGAAGCCCTGCACGGCGGCGAGGATGGCGTAGTCGCCGCAGCCGGGGCACCAGCGCACTTCCTGGTCGGACTTGAAGTCCTTCATGGACTGCTTGGCCTCGGCCTTGGGCACCAGGGAGAGCGCTTCCGTCGTCGCCGAGCCCTCCGACAGCGTCTCAGTCATTGATGGCCTCCTTGAACACATCGGCGAGCTGCTCGGCCTTGAAGGGCATCCCGCTGACCTGGGTGTAGGAACGGGTTTCGATCAGGAACCTGGCCCGCAGCAGGGTGGCGAGCTGGCCGAGGTTCATCTCCGGCACGACGACCTTGTCGTAGCGCTTCAGCACCTCGCCGAGGTTGGCAGGGAAGGGGTTCAGGTGGCGCAGATGGGCCTGGGCGACGGCACGGCCCTCGCCGCGCACCCGCCGGACCGCCGCGGTGATCGGCCCGTAGGTCGAGCCCCAGCCGAGCACCAGGGTGTCGGCTTCGCCGGTGGGGTCGTCCACGGCGAGGTCGTCGACCACGACGCCGTCGATCTTGGCCTGCCGGATGCGGACCATGAAGTCGTGGTTGGCGGGGTCGTAGGAGATGTTGCCGGTGCCGTCCTGCTTCTCGATGCCGCCGATGCGGTGTTCGAGGCCGGGCGTGCCGGGCACGGCCCAGGGCCGGGCGAGGGTCTCGGGGTCGCGCTTGTACGGCCAGAAGACCTCGGTGCCGTCCGCCAGCTCGTGGTTGGGGCCGTGCGCGAACCGGACCCGCAGGTCCGGCAGTTCGCCGACGTCCGGCACCCGCCACGGCTCGGAGCCGTTGGCCAGGTAGCCGTCGGAGAGCAGGAAGACCGGGGTGCGGTAGGCGAGCGCGATACGGGCCGCGTCGATCGCCGCGTCGAAGCAGTCCGCCGGGGTCTTCGGGGCCACGATCGGCACCGGGGCCTCGCCGTTGCGCCCGTACATCGCCTGGAGCAGGTCGGCCTGCTCGGTCTTGGTGGGCAGCCCGGTGGACGGGCCGCCGCGCTGGATGTCGACGACCAGCAGCGGCAGTTCGAGGGAGACGGCCAGCCCGATGGTCTCGGACTTGAGCGCCACGCCCGGGCCGGAGGTGGTGGTGACGGCCAGCGAGCCGCCGAAGGCCGCGCCGAGCGCCGCGCCGATGCCCGCGATCTCGTCCTCGGCCTGGAAGGTGCGCACGCCGAAGTTCTTGTGCCGGGACAGCTCGTGCAGGATGTCCGAGGCCGGGGTGATCGGGTACGAGCCGAGGTAGAGCGGCAGGTCCGCCTGGCGGGACGCGGCGATCAGCCCGTAGGCGAGCGCCAGGTTGCCGGAGATGTTGCGGTAGGTGCCGGCCGGGAAGGCGGCGGTGGCGGGGGCCACCTCGTAGGAGACGGCGAAGTCCTCGGTGGTCTCGCCGAAGTTCCAGCCCGCCCGGTACGCGGCGACGTTGGCCTCCGCGATCTGCGGCTTCTTCGCGAACTTCTTGCGCAGGAAGGACTCGGTGCCCTCGGTCGGCCGGTGGTACATCCACGACAGCAGGCCGAGCGCGAACATGTTCTTCGAGCGCTCCGCCTCCTTGCGGGAGAGCCCGAACTCCTTGAGCGCCTCGATCGTCAGCGTCGTCAGCGGCACCGGGTGGACGTTGTACGCCTCCAGCGAGCCGTCCTCCAGCGGGCTGGTGTCGTAGCCGACCTTCGCCATCGGGCGCTTGGTGAACTCGTCGGTGTTGACGATGATCTCGGAGCCGCGCGGCACGTCCGCGAGGTTCGCCTTCAGCGCGGCCGGGTTCATGGCCACCAGCACGTTGGGCGCGTCGCCCGGCGTGAGGATGTCGTGGTCCGCGAAGTGCAGCTGGAAGCTGGAGACGCCGGGCAGGGTGCCGGCGGGCGCCCGGATCTCGGCCGGGAAGTTCGGCAGCGTGGACAGGTCGTTGCCGAACGACGCGGTCTCGGAGGTGAACCGGTCACCCGTGAGCTGCATGCCGTCACCCGAGTCCCCCGCGAACCGGATGATCACTCGGTCGAGCCGGCGCACCTCTTTGCCGCCCGCCCCGCCGGGTTTGCGTTGCCCGTTGAGGTACTGCGACTCGCTCTGCTGTTCGGCTGGTTCGGCCTGCTCGGCCGGGCTACTGACCTGGCTGGTCACTGCTACGGACCTCCCTAGAGGCGGCGGCTGCACGCGGTGATGTCGACCGGTGTTCCCACAGCCATCGTACGGGCGTAAGGGTGACCTTCCCTGGACGGATCACCTGCTGATTGCAGACGCGAGATACCGTTCTGTCATGGTTTGCCATGCTCTGCTCGCCCCCCAGGCCCTTCTCTAGAGACGCTCCCCACTCCGTCTTTGGTTCTACGACCTTGGTCCTCGACCCGGACACCACCGGCCCGCCGCCCGGTGCGGCCGCCGGTCGGCTGTCGGGACGTCAGTTCTTGAGATAGGTCAGCACCGCCAGCACCCGGCGGTGATCCCCGTCACTCGGCGACAGTCCCAGCTTCAGGAAGATGTTGGAGACGTGCTTCTCGACCGCTCCGTCGCTCACCACCAACTGCCGGGCTATGGCCGAGTTCGTACGTCCTTCGGCCATCAGACCCAGCACCTCGCGCTCCCGCGGCGTGAGCCCGGCCAGCACATCCTGCTTCCGGCTGCGGCCCAGCAACTGCGCGACGACCTCCGGGTCCAGCGCGGTGCCGCCCTCCGCGACCCGCACCACCGCGTCCACGAACTCACGCACTTCGGCTACCCGGTCCTTGAGGAGGTAGCCGACGCCGCGGCTGGATCCGGCCAGCAACTCCGTCGCGTACTGCTCCTCGACATACTGCGACAGCACCAGTACGCCCAAGCCCGGATGGTCCCGGCGCAGCCGCACCGCGGCCCGTACGCCCTCGTCGGTGTGGGTGGGCGGCATCCGGACGTCGGCGACCACCACATCCGGCAGCTCGCCGTCGGCCGCGAACTCCGCGATGGCCTTGAGCAGCGCCTCCGCGTCGCCCACCCCGGCCACCACGTCATGCCCGCGGTCGGTCAGCAACCGGGTCAGGCCCTCCCGCAGCAACACCGAGTCCTCGGCGATGACCACCCGCACCCTGTCCTCCACGATGTACGTCCCCCCATGCTTGGCATGACCCCCTAAGCATCTCAGGATTCCGCCTCGGAACGGGACGCTCCGAGGCGGAATCCAAGGAAGTGGGGCGGGAGGGGCGATGGGTTCCGGCTCTCCGCCGGGAGGCGTACGTGCCTCTCAGCGGGAGTGTCGGCTCCGGGCCAGCCGCGCCGGACCGGCCGTTGCTCAGCCGTGCCGGACCGGCCGTTGCTCACAGCCGCGCCGGGGTCCGGGTCAGCCGCGCCAGGGCCCGGGGTCAGCCGCGCCAGGGCAGCTCGGCCGTGATGACCGTCGGGCCGCCTTCCGGCGAGTCCACCACCAGCAGGCCGTCCACCGAGCCGAGCCGTTCGGCGAGCCCCGCCAGGCCGCTGCCCTTCTCCGTGGAGGCGCCGCCCCGGCCGTCGTCCCGCACCTGGAGCATCAGCCGGCTCTCCGACCGCCACACATCGACGGTCGCGGTGCGGGCCCCGCTGTGCTTGCTGATGTTCTGGAGCAGCTCGGAGACGGTGAAGTACGCGCTGCCCTCGATGGCCGCCGCGGGCCGCGAGTCCAGGTCCGCGTCGACGGTCACCGGCACCGTGCACCGCGCGGCCAGCGCGGAGAGGGCCGGGCCGAGGCCGCGGTCGGTGAGGATCGCGGGGTGGATGCCGCGGGCGAGGTCGCGCAGCTCCTGGAGCGCGATCTTCACCTCGCCGTGGGCGTCGTCGACCATGCGGGCGGCGGCCTCCGGGTCCTCCTCCAGCTTCTCCTTGGCGAGGCCGAGGTCCATGGCGAGGGCGACGAGCCGGGCCTGGGCGCCGTCGTGCAGATCGCGTTCGATGCGGCGCAGGTCCGCGGCGGCGGTGTCCACGACCACGACGCGGTCCGACTCCAGTTCCGTCACGCGGGACGCCATCCGCGACGGGCCCAGCAGCCCCAGCACCAGCAGCCGGTCCACCTGCGCCAGGCCGCGGATCACCCACGGGGTGCCGAGGACGACGACGAGCCCGATGGCGCTGGTGACGGCGAGCTCGAAGGGGTTGTCGAGGTAGAAGGAGGTGCCGCCGCTCTCCCCGTACAGCTGGATGCCCGGCTGGCCCCAGTAGTGCGGGTACATCCACTGGTACGTCGGGTAGAGGAAGATCGTCCAGCCGAGGGACCACAGGACCAGCGACGCGACGGACGAGGCTATCGCCCAGGGCAGGTGCAGCAGCGCGTAGAGCAGATGGCGCCAGGAGACGCCGCTCTTGAACAGCGCGCCGGTCCAGGCCATCGGCCCGCTGCGGCCGTTCGCCGGCCGCAGCGGCTCCGGGGAGTCCACGTCCAGGCGCAGCAGGACCCGGGCGCGGGTCCGCTCGACGGCGCCCAGCGCCCGGCACCCGGCGAGCCCGGCGGCGAGCACCGGGACGCCGATGAAGGTGATCAGCAGGCTCGCGCCCGCGCTCAGCATCACGATCGCGTAGGTGAAGCCGACGAGGGCTATCGGCAGGCTCAGCAGGAGGTAGAGGAACTCGCGCCAGGTGCGGCCCTCCAGCGGCGCGCGCAGCACGGCGGGCACCCGGTGGGTGCGGGCCGGGGGCCCGTAGCCGCCGCCGCGGCCGTCGTCGCCGTACCGGTCGTAGTCGCGATACCCGCCGCGGCCGCCGCGACCGCCCTGACCGACGTACTCGCCGTGATCGATGGCCATCTGTCTGTCCGATCTCCAAGGTCTTCGCGACTGGGGGACTGCTCTGGGTCTGCTGGGGGACTGCTCGGACTGCTGTGGGACTGCTGAGAGGGGCCGCGCTGGTGGCGACCGCCGCTGGGAGGGAGCCGGCGGGTGTCCCCTACCGGTCGTCTTCCTGGGCTCTACGCTCCCCGATCGCCGCGCCCGGGGCCATGGAGCGTGTCGGCGTCCACGTGGTGGGGTTGGCCCTACCACCGGGGCGGAAGCCTTCCGCCCGTACCTCTTCCGCCCGTACGCCTTCCGTCCGTGCTCAGGAGGTGGGGCTCAGGGGGACGGGCTCGCGCCCCCATTCAACCGGCCGCGCGCTCCCGCCACGGCAGCTCGGCCGTGACGACCGTGGGGCCGCCCACCGGGGAGTCCACCACGAAGAGCCCGTCCACCGAGCCGAGCCGTTCTGCGAGCCCCGCCAGGCCGCTGCCCTTGCCGGTGGAGGCGCCGCCCCGGCCGTCGTCCCGCACCTGGAGCATCAGCCGGTTCCGCACCCGCCACAGCTCGACGCCCGCGGCGCGGGCGCCGCTGTGCTTGCTGATGTTCTGGAGCAGTTCGGAGACGGTGAAGTAGGCGATGCCCTCGATGGCCGCCGCGGGGCGCACCGCGAGATCCACCGATACGTCCACGGGCACCGTGCACCGCCCCGCGACCGACACCAGCGCCGGGCCGAGGCCGCGGTCGGTGAGGATCGCCGGATGGATGCCGCGGGCGAGGTCGCGCAGCTCCTGAAGAGCCGTCTTCACCTCGCCGTGGGCCTCGTCGACCATGCGGGCGGCGGCGGCCGGGTCCTCCAGCAGCTTCTCCTTGGCGAGGCCGAGGTCCATGGCCAGGGCGACGAGCCGGGCCTGGGCGCCGTCGTGCAGGTCGCGTTCGATGCGGCGCAGGTCGGCGGCGGCGGTGTCGAAGACGACCCCGCGGTCCGACTCCAGCTCCTCGATCCGCTGCTCCAGTTCGCCGGAGGGGGAGAGCAGCCCCCGCACCATCGCCCGGTCCGCGTTGCTCAGCCCGCGCGCCACGAAGCCCAGCACCGGCCAGCCGATGATCAGGGTGAGCAGGGTGACGACGAACGTGAAGATGCCCCATGGCAATCGTATGAACAAATACAGCGTGGACCGCCAGCCCACCGGGTCCTTCAGCGCCGTCCACAGCCAGGGGAAGAACCCCCGGCCCCGGCGGTGCCGCCGCAGCGGGCTCGGCTCCTCGATCGCCAGCCCCAGCAGCGCCCGCGCCCGGGACCGCTCGGTCCGGCCCAGCCCGCGGGAGCCCGACAGCCCCAGCGCGAGCAGCGGCAGCCCGATCACGGTGACGGACAGCGCCACGCCCGCGTAGAGCCACATGGACACGTAGACGAAACCGACGAGGGCCATGGGCAGGTTGACGAGCAGATGCGCGACTTCGCGCCACGTCTGCCGGTTGAAGGCGAAGAACGCGGGGGGCAGCCGGTCCTCCTCGAAGGCGCTGTCGTCGAGGGCGCCGTCGTCACGCGCTCTGCTGCTGGCGGTCATACCGCCAAGATTGCCGGGCCGCCCGGCCCCGCGCCATGGGGTTCGTCGGCGACCGGAAGTAGGGATAACCCCACCTTCGCGGTGACGGGGCGGCTCACCGGATACGGGTCAGGGCCTAGAATCCCGTGCGTACAGATCGTCGAATGCGGATGCGCAGCAGCAAAGGGAGCGAGGGGCGGACGTGCCGGAGACGACCGTACGCACCACCGACGCCGGGGTCCGGCTCGCGGCCGGCTACTTCCACAGCTACTCGGTCGTCGGTCTGCTGGCCGTGGTCGGCGTGGTCTTCGTCGCGGTGGCGTTCGCGTCCGGGCGGCTGCTGCGGCCGGTCGTGCCGACGCGCGAGAAGATGCTGACGTACGAGTGCGGCGTGGACCCGGTCGGCGAGGGCTGGGCGCACACCCAGGTCCGCTACTACGTCTACGCGTTTCTGTATGTGATCTTCGCCGTCGACTCGATCTTCCTGTTCCCGTGGGCGACGGTCTTCGCCGCGCCCGGATACGGCGGCACCACGCTCGTGGAGATGTTCATCTTCCTCGGCTTCCTCGCCGTCGGCCTGTTGTACGCATGGAAGAAGGGCGTCCTCGAATGGACGTGACACCCGCACCGGTGGACCTCCCCGAGCCGCGCCGGCTCGGGACGCTGGCCCGCCTCGCCCCCGAGCCCATGAAGGTGGTCCTCAACTGGGGCCGCCGCTACAGCCTGTGGGTCTTCAACTTCGGGCTCGCCTGCTGCGCGATCGAGTTCATCGCCGCCTCCATGGCGCGCCACGACTTCATCCGGCTGGGCGTGATCCCCTTCGCGCCCGGGCCCCGGCAGGCCGACCTCATGATCGTCTCGGGCACGGTCACGGACAAGATGGCCCCGGCCGTCAAGCGCCTGTACGAGCAGATGCCCGAGCCCAAGTACGTCATCTCCTTCGGCGCCTGCTCCAACTGCGGCGGCCCGTACTGGGACTCGTACTCCGTCACCAAGGGCGTCGACCAGATCATCCCGGTCGACGTGTACGTACCGGGGTGCCCGCCCCGGCCGGAGGCGCTGCTCCAGGGCATCCTCAAGCTCCAGGAGAAGATCGCCCGCGAGTCGCTGAGCGAGCGCTACGCCGCGGTCGCCCCCTCCGGGGCCGCTCTCCGCAGCGGCCTCGTCGCTCCGCCGGCTCCGTCGGGGTCCGCCGCGGCTTCCGCGGGCCCGGAGGCCGCCTCGCCGGGTTCCGCCGGCCCGGATGCCGGCCCGTCGGCCGCTGCCGTGCCGGATGCCGCCTCGCCGGATACTGCCTCGTCGGATACGGCCTCGCCGGATTCCGCCGCGCCGGCCGACAACCCGCCGGGCCCCGCCGGTCCGGAAGCCACTTCACCGACCGGGGAAGACGAGAGATGACAGCCCCCGAGCCCGAACCCGCGCCCGAACCCGATCCCGAGCCCGAGCCCGCGAACACCTCCGACGGCGGCCCGGAGCCGGACACGGAACCGGCGGTGCCGCCGGTCGGCTGGCTGCCGGGGCCGGCGGAGGAGCTGTTCGGCGCGGGCGCCGCCGCCGAGGAGGCGTACGGGCTGCTGACCGTCGACGTGCCGCCGGCCGCCTGGCTCGCGGCGCTCGAAACGGCGCGGACCGCTCTCGGCTGTACGTACTTCGACTGGCTCAGCGCGGTCGACGAACCGGGTACGGGCTTCCGGATCTGCGCGCATGTGGTGGCGCTGGGGGCGGAGCCCGGGGCGGCGTCCGGCGGGTCGTCGCTGCGGCGGCTGCTCGTACGGACCACCGTGCCGCATGAGGCGCCCGTGCTGCCCACCGCCGTCGGCGTGTACGCCGGAGCGGAGTGGCACGAGCGCGAGACGCACGAGATGTTCGGCGTGGACTTCACCGACCACCCCCACCTCGTCCCCCTGCTGCTGCCCGACGGCTTCGAAGGGCATCCGCTGCGCAAGGACTTCGTGCTCGCGGCGCGGGTCGCGAAGGCGTGGCCCGGGGCCAAGGAGCCGGGGGAGTCGGAGCACGGCGGGCCGAAGCGGCGGCAGATGCTGCCGCCGGGCGTGCCCGATCCCAACGAGTGGGGCCCCCTCAAGGGCCAGCTGCCGCCCGCTCCCGCCCGCCCGGCCCGTGGCGCCCGCGCGGCCGGGGCGCGGGGCGGCGCCGCCGGGACGGGGGCCGCTGGTGCCGGTGCTGGTACTGGTGCCGGTGCCGTCGGTGAGCGTCCGGCCCGGCGTACGCGCAGCGCGAGCGCGGGTTCGGCGAGCCAGCAGGGTTCGGCGAGCCAGCAGGATTCGGCGAGCCAGCAGGATTCGGCGAGCCAGCAGGCGACGCCGGCGGCGACGGAGGCCCCTGCGGGCCCGCCCGCCGAGCGGCCCGTGCGGCCCGTACGGCGTTCGCGGTCCGTTTCGGAGGGGTCGGCCAGCCAGCAGGCGGAGCGGTCGGCGACGCCCGTAGCGCCTGACGCGCCCGTACCGGCGGATGGACCCGTACCGGCGGATGTGCCCGTACGGCCCGACGCGCCCGTACCGCCTGAGGCTCCCGCGCGGTCCGACGCGCCGGAGGATTCCTCCGGAGGCGCTTCCTCCGGAAGTTCCTCCGACGCGCCGTGGCACAACGCCCGCCCCGCCTTCGAGGAGTCCGCGCGCGAGAAACGCGACGGCGGGAAACCCGACGACCCGCAGGACCCGAACGACCCGCAGAGCCCGAACGAACCGCAGGACCCGAACGAACCGCAGAGCCCGAACGACCCGCCGGCGGAGCCGGACCCGGACCCGGACGCAGGAGGTGAGAAACCGTGAACGGCACCCTCGACGTGGTCGTACGCCTGCTCGCCGTCTTCGTGGCCTTCCTCGTCCTCCCGCTCGTCGTCGGCCAGACCGAGCACAAGGTGATGGCGCACATGCAGGGCCGCCTCGGCCCGATGTACGCGGGCGGTTTCCACGGCTGGGCCCAGCTGGTCGCGGACGGCGTGAAGTTCGCGCAGAAGGAGGACGTCGTCCCGGCGGGCGCGGACCGGCGGATCTTCCAGCTCGCCCCGGCCGTGGCCCTGCTCCCGTACCTGCTGGTGCTCGTCGCGATCCCGATCGGCCCGGGGAACCAGGTCGGCCAGTCCATCGACGCGGGCATCTTCTTCGTGCTGGCCGTGATGGGCGTCGGCGTCCTCGGCTCGATGATGGCGGGCTGGGCGTCCGCCAATAAGTTCTCCCTGCTCGGCGGCTTGCGCACCGCCGCGCAGCTGCTGGCGTACGAGCTCCCGATGGTCCTCGCCGCCGCCTCCGTGGCGATGGCGGCGGGCACGGTCTCGCTGGTCGGCGTCCTCGACGCCTTCCACTGGTGGTGGGTGCCGTGGCAGATCGTCGGCGGGCTCGTCTTCTTCACGGCGGGGCTGGCGGAGCTCCAGCGACCGCCGTTCGACATGCCGGTGGCCGACTCCGAGATCATCTTCGGCGCGTACACCGAGTACACGGGGCTGCGCTTCGCGCTCTTCCTGCTCTCCGAGTACGCGGGCATCGTCGTGCTCTGCGGTCTGACCACCGTGCTCTTCCTGGGCGGCTGGCACGGCCCGTTCGGCGCCGACGGCCTCGGCTGGCTGTGGACCCTGCTCAAGACGGCCGTCCTCGCCTTCGTCGTCATCTGGCTGCGTGTCAGCTATCCGCGGCTGCGCGAGGACCAGTTGCAGAAGCTCGCCTGGACCGTGCTCATCCCGCTCGCCCTCGCGCAGATCGCGCTCACCGGCGTCGTCAAGGTGGTGATCCAGTAATGGCCGAGCCGCAGCAGCAGCCGCCCATGAGGACGGAGGCCGCCGGGCAGCCCGCCCGGTCGCGCATCCCGGGCAGCGGCCTCGCCAAGGGCCTCGCCGTGACCCTCCGCACGATGACCCGTCGTACGGTCACCGCGCAGTACCCGGACGCGCAGCCCGAGCTGCCGCCCCGCACCCGCGGTGTGATCGGGCTGTTCGAGGAGAACTGCACGGTCTGCATGCTGTGCGCGCGCGAATGCCCGGACTGGTGCATCTACATCGACTCCCACAAGGAGACGGTGCCGCCCGCCGCCCCCGGCGGGCGCGAGCGCAGCCGCAACGTCCTGGACCGCTTCGCCATCGACTTCTCGCTCTGCATGTACTGCGGCATCTGCATCGAGGTGTGCCCGTTCGACGCGCTCTTCTGGTCCCCGGAGTTCGAGTACGCGGAGACCGACATCCATGAGCTGACCCACGAGCGCGACAAGCTCCGCGAGTGGATGTGGACGGTGCCCGCGCCGCCCGCGCTGGACCCCGCGGCCGAGGAGCCGAAGGAGGTCGCGGCGGCCCGCAAGGCGGCCGAGAAGCTCGCGGCCCAGGCGGCCAAGGCCGAGGCGGAAGCCGCAGCCGCAGCCGCAGCCGCAGCCGAGGCCGAGGCCGCTCAGGCGGCACAGGCGGAATCCGGAGCCGAAGCCGGAGCTGAAGCCGCGCGGCAACAGCCTCCCGTCGACGAGGACCCGACCCGGAAGGGGGACGCGTGACGCTCGCCGCCGCCGGACACGGCTTCCTGTCCCCGACCGGCGTCGAGATCGCCTTCCTCCTGGTCGGCATCGCGACGCTCGGCGCGGCCCTCGTCGCCGTGACCACCAAGCAGCTGGTGCACGCCGCGCTGTGGCTGGTCGTGGCGCTCGGCGGGCTCGCCGTGGAGTACCTGCTGCTGACCGCCGAGTTCATCGCCTGGGTACAGGTCCTGATCTACGTCGGCTCCGTCGTGGTCCTGCTCCTCTTCGGGCTGATGCTCACCAAGGCGCCCATCGGGCGCTCCCCGGACGCGGACTCCGGCAACCGGTGGGCCGCGCTCGCCGTGGCCGTCGCCTCCGCCGCCGCCCTCGTCTGGGTTGTCGTGGACGCCTTCCGTACGACCTGGATCGATCTCGACGGCGTCGTGCAGGGCTCGACCAAGGTCTCCGGGGAGTTCCTCTTCCGGCACTGGGTGCTGCCGTTCGAAGCGCTCTCGGTGCTGCTGCTCGCCGCCCTCGTCGGCGCGATCGTCCTCTCCCGGCACAGGGAGCGGGCGAACGGCGAAAGCCCCGGCGGCACCGGCAGCTCCGGCGGTCCCGGGGGGCCTGGCAGTCCCGGCGGCCCCGGCAGCCCTGCCGTCCGCAAGGGCCCCGCCGCTCCCGTCAGCCCCGCTTCCCCTGCCAGCCCCGCCGCCCCCACCAGCCCCGACAGCCGACAGAACGGGGCACGCTGATGCATCTCGCCTATCCCGCCGTGCTCGCCGTGCTCCTCTTCTGCGTCGGCCTCTACGGCGTGCTCGCCCGGCGCAACGCGATCCTGGTGCTGATCTCCGTCGAGCTGATGCTCAACGCGGTCAACCTCAACCTCGTCGCCTTCGACGTGTGGCTCCGCGACGAGCTGCACGCCGGCCAGGCGCTGACCCTCTTCACCATCGCCGTGGCCGCCGCCGAGATCGGCATCGGCCTCGCCATCGTCCTGCTCGTGTACCGCAACGGCGGCACCGCCGGCGTCGACAAGATGCGCGACCTCAACGAGCGGGCGGACGGCCCCGAACAACCGGCAGACCGCGAGGAGAAGGCCGAGGCCGCCGCGTGACGATCACGACCACCGCCGTCCTCGTCCCCCTGCTGCCCTTCCTCGGCGCCCTGGCGGGGCTGCTGCTCGGGCGCCGCGCCCCCGGCTTCGTACGGCCGCTGGCCGTGCTGCCGACCGTGGCCGCCGCCGTGCTCGCCGCCGTCGCGGCCTGGCGGCAGGGCGGCGGGGACGCCGTCGACGCGGCGACCCGGCTCACCCCCACCGGCTCCGTCCCCATCGACCTCGCCCTGCACCTCGACGGCTTCGCGGCGCTCGTCGCGGTCCTCGTCACCGTCGTCGCGTCCTGCGTGCAGCTCTACTCCACGGGGTATCTGCGCGACGATCCCCGCTACCCCTCCTACGCCGCCCTCGTCTCCCTCTTCACCTCCGCGATGCTGCTGGTCGTCTACTCCGGCGACCTGATGGTGCTGCTGGTCGGCTGGGAGATCATGGGCATCTGCTCGTACTTCCTGGTCGGCCACTACTGGGAGACCGAGGCCGCCCGCGCCGCGTCCCTCAAGGCGTTCCTGGTCACCAAGGCCGGCGACGTCCCCTTCCTGATCGGCATCTTCGCGCTGGCCGCCGACGCCGGTACGTTCCGGATCAGCGGCATCGTCACCGCCGCCACGTCCGGCGGCCTCGACCACCCCACGCTCGTCGCGCTGCTCCTGATCGCCGGGGTCGCGGGCAAGTCGGCGCAGTTCCCGCTGCACACCTGGCTGCCCGACGCGATGGCCGGTCCCACGCCCGTATCGGCGCTGATCCACGCCGCCACGATGGTCGCGGCGGGCGTCTACTTCGTCGCCCGGCTGCTGCCCGTCTTCGCCGCCTCCGCCGCCGCGATGGTCGTACTCGCCGCGATGGCCGCGATCACCATGGTCGGCTCGGGGCTCGCCGCGCTCGCCCAGGACGACATCAAACGCGTGCTCGCCTACTCGACGGTCGGCCAGCTCGGCTATATGACCGGCGCCCTCGCCGTCGGCGACCGCGGCGCGGCCGTCTTCCACCTCCTGTCCCACGGCGCGTTCAAGGCCCTCCTCTTCCTCGGCGCCGGCGTGATCATCCATGTCGCCGGGACCAACTCGCTGGCCGCGATGGCCCGGATGAAGGGCCTGTGGGGGCGGGCCCCCGACGCTTTCTGGACCATGACCGTGGCCCTCCTCGCGCTTGCCGCCATCCCGCCGTTCAGCGGCTTCTTCTCCAAGGAGGCCGTGCTCGGAGCGGCCGAACACGCCGCCACCGGGCACGCCGCCGGCGTCCCGGCCGCGGCGGGCTGGACCGTACTGGTCGCCGGACTGCTCACCGCCCTCCTCACCGCCGGCTACGCCACCCGGCTGTGGCTGCTCGCCGGCTCGCCCGCACTGCTGTGCGGCGGCCGCAAGGGCCCCGCGCTCTCCGCCGCCGACCAGGTGGAGCCGGGGCCGGCGTCGGCGGATGCCGCCGCCGCTGCCGCCACCGCGCCCGGAGGCCACCCCGCCCGGACCCCCGTCGTCATGAACGCCGTCCTGTGGGTGCTGTTCGTCCCCACCCTGGCGCTCGGCCTTGCCGTCGCGGCCCTCCCCGACTGGTTCGACGGGCACTCCCTCAAGCCGACCCTGTCCACCTCCATCATCGGCACCGGCTTCGCCCTCGTCGGCGTCCTCGTCACCTACGCCGCCTGGCGCCACACCTCCACGCTGACCGCCCGCGTCCCCCTGGGCGCCGTCGCCGCCGACCCGGGCGCCGACCCCGCGGTCTCCGAGGAGGAGGCCATCGCGACGCACACGAGCGCGTACGGGTCCATCGCGAGCGCGCCCGACCCCGCCGACCCCGGCCGCCTCCTGCTCGGCCCCCTGCACCGCCACGCGGCCGCCGGGTTCCACCTCGACGCCCTGTACGGCGCGGTGTTCGTCCGGCCCGTGCGCGGCGCCGCGCGGCTCGTACGCTTCCTCGACCGCGAGGTCGTCGACGCCTACGTCAGCGGCGCGTCCGGCGTGCCCCGGCTGCTCGGCGCGGCCGTGCGCCGCGCCCAGACCGGCAACGTGCAGACCTACCTCAGCGCCCTGCTCGCCGGCTCCGTCATCCTGGCCGTCGCCGCCGTACTCGCAGCCACCGGAGGCTGACCGTGAGCCACACCGTCATGCAGGTCCTCCTCGCCGCGATCGTCGTCGTCCCCCTCCTCGGAGCCGTCGCCGCCCTGCTCCCGGCCCCGCCCGGACTGCAGGGCAGGAGCCCCGACCAGGCCGTGCTCCGGCACGGCGTCACCGTCAGCGGCGTGATCCTCGCGCTGGCCGTCGCCCTGGCCGCCGGCTTCGACCACGACCACCCCGCCCGGATGCAGGCGACCACCGACGTCGGCTGGATCCCGGCCCTCGGCATCCGCCTCCACCTCGGCGTGGACGGCGTCTCGCTCCCCCTTCTCGTACTGACCGCGCTGCTGACCTTCCTCTGCGCCCTCTACAGCTACTCGCACATGCCCGCCGGCCCGTCGCCGAAGGCGTTCGTCGCGCTGATCCTCGTCCTGGAATCCGGCACCCTGGCGACCTTCGCCGTGCTCGACCTGGTGCTGTTCTTCCTGGCGTTCGAGATGGTGCTCATCCCGATGTACTTCCTCATCGCCCGCTGGGGCAGCGGCCAGAAGGAGCGCGCCGCCTGGAAGTTCATCCTCTACACGCTGCTCGGCTCCGTCGTGATGCTGCTCGGCCTCCTCCTCATCGGGGTCAAGGGCGGCACGTTCGACATGGTGGCACTCGCCACTGACAACGGCTCGAAGCTCGGCCACACCACGCAGCTCCTGGCGGTCCTCGCCATCGGCGCCGGGCTCGCCGTGAAGGCCCCGATGTGGCCGCTGCACAGCTGGCTGCCGGACGCGCACACCGCCGCCCCGACCGCGGGCTCCGTGCTGCTGGCCGGGGTGCTGCTGAAGATGGGCACGTACGGGTTCGTCCGCATCGTGCTGCCCATCGCCCCCGACGGCGCGCGCGCCTTCGCGCCCTACCTCGCCGCCTTCGCGGTCGTCGGCATCGTCTACGGCTCCCTGGCCTGCCTGGCCCTGGCCCGTACGGGCGCGGGCGGCGACCTCAAGCGGCTGATCGCCTACTCCTCGGTCGGGCACATGGGCTTCGTGCTGCTGGGCATCGCCACCCTCACCCCGACCGGCGTGAACGGCGCGCTCTTCGCCAACATCGCCCACGGCCTCATCACCGGCCTGCTCTTCTTCCTGGTCGGCGCGGTCAAGGACCGGTACGGCACCAGCGACCTCGACCAGCTCGCGGGGAAGGGCGGCGCGGCGCTGTACGGGCGCGCCCCCCGGCTCGGCGGGCTGCTCGCGTTCGGCGCGGTCGCCTCCCTCGGGCTGCCCGGCCTCGCCGGGTTCTGGGGCGAGATGCTCGCGATGTTCGGGGCGTTCCGGCCCGCCGACGGCCTCAGCCGCCCCGCCTTCCTCACGTTCCTGGCCATCGCAGCCGTCGGCACCCTGCTGACCGCCGCGTACATGCTGATCGTCGTGCGCCGCGTGTGCATGGGCGAGCGGCGCCCGGAACCCGCGGCCGGCTCCGGGGGCGCGCCGCCGCTCCTCGCCGTGCCCGACGTCCATACGTACGAGTTCGCGGCCTGGACCCCGCTCGTCGCCCTCACCGTCCTCGCCGGACTCTGGCCCGCGGCCCTTCTCGGCCTCACCGACCCGGCCGTTCAGCAGCTCCTGCGCGGAGGCGCCTGATGAGCTCCCTGGTCCAGTCCGTCGACTGGCTCGCCATCGCCCCGCCCGTCATCACCGCCGTGGTGGCGCTCGCCGTCCTGGTCGCCGACCTCTTCCTCCCCGAAGGGAAGAAGGGGGCGCTCGGCTGGATCGCCATCGGCGGCCTGGTGCTGGCCGGGCTGTCGCTGCTGCCGCTCCTGGACGGCGACCGGTCCACCTTCTGCCTCACCTCGGGCGCCGAGGCGTGCAGCTATACGGCGGACCATTTCGCCCTCGTCATCCAGTTCCTGGTCCTCGGCGGCGCCCTGCTGACGGCGCTGCTCTCCATTAACTCGATCGTCGATCTCAAACTCCCCGCGGGCGAGTTCTGGTTCCTGCTGCTGTCCTCCGCGGCGGGCGCGGCCCTGCTGCCCGCCGCCCGCGACCTCGCGACCCTGGTGATCGCCCTCGAAGTGGCCTCGCTGCCCGCGTTCGCGCTGGTGGGCCTGAAGCGCGGCGACCGGCTCTCCTCCGAGGCCGCCCTGAAGTTCTTCCTCTCCTCGGTCACCGCGACCGCCGTCATGCTGCTCGGCGTCAGCTTCGTGTACGCGGCCACCGGCAGCCTGCACCTGACGCGGATCGCCGAGGGGCTCACGCACGTGGACCCGCGCCTCGACACGCTCGCCCAGGCGGGCGTGGCCCTGACCCTGGTGGGCTTCGCCTTCAAGACCGCCGCCGTCCCCTTCCACTTCTGGGTGCCCGACACCTATGTGGGCGCGCCGCTGCCCGTGGCCGCCTACCTCTCGGTGGTCGGGAAGGCCGTCGGCTTCTCCGGGCTGATCCTGGTGACCGTCGTCGCCTTCCCGTCGTACGGGCGGGTCTGGGGCCCGGCGCTGGCCGTGCTCGCCGCCCTCACGATGACGGCGGGCAACGTCGCCGCCCTGCGCCAGCGCCCGGACCGCACGCACAGCGCGGTGCGCCTGCTCGCCTGGTCGTCCGTGGCGCAGGCGGGCTATCTGCTCGTCCCGATCGCGGCCGCCGCGTACACCGACTCCGACGGCGGCGCGGCCCACGCGATCGGCTCCACCGTCGCCTACGCCCTGATGTACGCCGCCGTGAACCTCGGCGCCTTCGCCGTCGCCGCCCTCGTCGCCCGTACGAGCCCGGCCAACCGCGTCGCCGACTACCGCGGCCTCTACGCGCGCCGCCCGCTCGCCGCCCTCGCGCTGGGCTTCTTCCTGCTCTGCCTGGCGGGGCTGCCGCCGGGGATCATCGGCCTGTTCGCCAAGGTCACGGTCTTCTCGGCGGCGGTGAACGCGGGGCTCGGCTGGCTGGCCGCCGTCATGGCCGTGAACGTGGTGATCGCGCTCTACTACTACCTCCAGTGGACGGCGGTCCTCTTCCGGGCGCCGGAGGGGGCCGCTGTGCCGGAAGGGGCTGCTGGGTCCGTACGGGAGGCGGCTCACGAGTCCGTACGGGAGTCGGCTCACGAGCCCGTACGAGAAGGGGTCCACGAGCCCGTACCGGGTGCCGCGCAAGAGCACGAACCGGCCAACCCGAAGATCCCGGCCACGCTCACCGCGGCCATCGGCCTCGCCGCCGTCCTGGGCATCGCCCTGTCCGGCGCGCCGCAGCTCGTACTGCGCTTCGCCTCCGGCGTGCTCCTGTAGCCCGCCCAGCTCACCCGTACGGATGTACGACCGCCCCGGTGCACAAGGGAACTAGCGGCCTTCATCTGGCGTTGACCAGTTCGGAAGGGTCCACTGGAAGGTGGAAAACGCCAAGCAAAGGGTTCCCCTGCCGCACCACCTGGAGGGCGTACCGTGCACCGCCGGCACAACGGGCTCAAGACCGCCGTACTCCTCGGCGGACTCTCCGCCCTCATCATCGTCATCGGCAGCCTCTTCGGGCGTACTGGCCTGATCGTGGCCGTCCTCGTGGCGCTCGGCACCAACGCGTACGCCTACTGGAACAGCGACAAGCTGGCGCTGCGCGCCATGCGCGCCCGCCCGGTCAGCGAGTTCGAGGCCCCGCAGCTGTACCGCATGGTCCGCGAGCTCTCGACGGCCGCGCGCCAGCCCATGCCCCGCCTCTACATCTCACCCACCGACGCCCCCAACGCCTTCGCCACCGGCCGCAACCCGCGCAACGCCGCCGTCTGCTGCACCGACGGCATCATGCGCCTCCTCGACGAGCGGGAGCTGCGCGGCGTCATCGGCCACGAGCTCAGCCACGTCTACAACCGCGACATCCTGATCTCCTCGGTGGCCGGAGCGCTCGCCTCCATCGTGATGTTCCTGGTGAACTTCGCCTGGCTGATTCCCATCGGCCGATCCGACGACGACGAGGGCCCCGGCTTCATCGGCATGATCATGATCATGCTGCTCGGCCCCATCGCCGCCTCCCTCATCCAGCTCGCCGTCAGCCGCTCCCGCGAGTACGAGGCCGACGCCTCCGGCGCCAAGCTCACCGGCGACCCGCTCGCCCTCGCCGCCGCCCTGCGCAAGCTCGACGCCGGCACCAAGCAGCTCCCGCTGCCGCCCGAGCCCCGCCTGGAGACCGCGAGCCACCTGATGATCGCGAACCCGTTCCGGCCCGGCGAGGGCATGTCGAAGCTCTTCTCCACCCACCCGCCGATGGCGGAGCGCATCAGCCGCCTGGAGCAGCTGGCGGGGTACCGCCCATGACGCCGGCTCGGTATTCCTCCGGTCCGGTGCCCTCCGGTCCGACTCCCTCCGGTCCGGCGCTCTCCGCCCCGGCCGGTCGCAACCACCGCGCGGCGTGCGAGCGTCTTGCCTGCTGGAAGACGGTTCGCCCGTAGGAGCACGTAGGAGGCTGTTCGCACCATGAGGTTCATCCTGAACATCGTCTGGCTGGTCCTCTGCGGCTTCTGGATGGCCGTCGGGTACGCCGTCGCCGGCATCATCTGCTGCGTCCTCATCGTCACCATCCCCTTCGGCATCGCCAGCTTCCGCATCGCCGGCTTCGCCCTGTGGCCCTTCGGGCGGACCACGGTCGAACGACGGGACGCGGGCGCCGCGTCCTGCGTCGGCAACGTCATCTGGCTGGTCTTCGCGGGCTGGTGGCTGGCGCTCGGCCATGTGATCACCGGCATCGCGCTGTGCGTCACGATCATCGGCATCCCGCTGGGCATCGCCAACTTCAAGCTGATCCCGATCTCCCTGATGCCGCTGGGCCGGGAGATCGTCCCGACGGACCAGCCGTTCGCGACGCGCTGAGGCCGCGGGGGCGGAAGGTCCTCCGAGCAGCCCATCCGCACCCAAGTTGACCGGCGCGAGAGACCTGGCGAGGACCTGGTGAGGACCTGTTGAGGACCTGTTGAGAGCTCTGAGTGGGCCTTGAGCGGAGTCTTCTTAAGAAGGAGCGCGCCCGTTCTTAGGCAGCACTCCCCGCCGTGGGCGCGAGCGGCGGCGGACGATGGGACCCCAGCGATCCGAGCGAGAACGGGGCCCTCATGGCGAGCGCGTACGCGGTGCCCAGCGTGTCCATCGTCCGCCCCGCCCCCGGAGTCGCCGGAGTGCTGCGCAGGGCGGACCGTCGGACCGCCGCCGAACTGCACCCGGCGGAGCGCGAACTCGCCGACGCGCTGAACGGGGCCCGGCGCCGGGACTTCGTCGCCGGCAGGCACGCAGCCGCCGACGCGATGCGACTGCTCGGACGCTCGGGTCCGGTACTGCGCGACGGCCCCCGCCCGCGTTTCCCACCGGGCGTACACGGCTCGGTCAGCCACTGCCAGGGCGGCGCCGCCGCCGCGCTGGCCGGCGTCGGGCCGCGGATCGCCGGCGTCGGGGTGGACGTGGAGCGGCTGGGCCGGCTGAACCCCCGCACGGCCCGGCTGGTCCTGACCCCCCGAGAGCGCGCCGGCCTGCTCCGCGAACCCGCCGACGCCGCACTGCTCACCGTGGCCTTCTCGGCGAAGGAGGCCGCCTACAAGGCCCTCTGCGGACTGGCCGCCGAACGCGACCTCGTCTTCCACAGCGTGGAGATACGCGTCCTGGGCGCCCGGCTCCACATCGAAGCGGCGCACGGCCTGCTCCCGCCCGAACACCGGATAGCGGGTCAGGCCCACTTCGACGGCCCGTACGTATGGACCACGGTGCTCGTCACCGCGGACCGCGTACAGGCCGGGGAGCGGGCGGCCGCCGCCCGTACCGGATGAGAGCCCGACTCCGCGCGGGGGAGCGCGGCTGAGCGCGCGAAGCCGCCGTACCGGCCGCTCGGCCGCCGGCCGGAGCGTCAGCCACACCGGGGGCCGCGGGCTGTTCGCGCGTGGCCGCTCCGCTACAGCTCGAAGTCCAGGTGCTCGATGTCGGTGAAGCGGACCTCTTCCAGGCTGCCGGCGCGGCGGCCGCCGTCCTGGAAGTAGACCTCCTTGAGCGCGTCGGCCGTGATCTCCCGCAGACGGTCGTCGCCGGCACCGGCCTCCTGGGCGTCGAAGAGGCGGGCGGCGTGGTGCGGTGGGAGGGCGACGGTCAGGTGCCGGATGCGGTCCTGGTCCGTCGTGCCGATGGGCGCGGTGTAGCCCATGCGGGCGCGGGTGTCGATGACGATGCCGTCGGTGCTGGCCGCCTTCTGCCGGGCCTTGGCCCGGATCTGCGGCTGCCACCGCTTCTTCACCTCGCGCTCCAGGCGCGCGGCGAGGTCGGGGCGGGGCTTTTTGATCTGGTCCTTCACGTAGCGCTCGACGGTGCGCTGGGAGACCCGCAGCAGTTGGGCGACCGCTCTGGTGCCCTTCATCTGCTTGACCAGGTACCGCATCTGCGCGCCGGCCGACTTCGGCGCCGGGCGGGTGAACGCTTTTTGCACCGCGGCGTCGAGGCCGTCCCCGAATATGCTCATCGGCCGCTACTCCCCGTTGTCCTGGTCGGTGACGGTGCCGTCCTTGATGTAGCGGGCCAGGTTGAGTTCGGGAGCGTCGAACTGGTCCCGGACGCCTTCGCCCCACAGCACGCTCTGGGTCCCTTCCCACTTGACCAGGCCGGGGTTCACGCCGAGCTTGAAGCCGCCGGGCAGCGGCTTGCCGTCCCGGTAGGGCAGGAAGTCCAGCGGGCTCTCGCCGTCGGCCGCGTACACGACGCAGTCGGAGAGGACCGCGACCGGGTACTGGCCGGTGAACGCCGCGTGCCTGACGATCTTCCGGTGGAGGTTGGTGCGGGTGCGGGCGATGACCGCCGCGCGGATGTCCGGCCGCCAGGTGGGCCGGGCCAGGGCGCGCCACGGCCGGCCGGGCCGCCAGCCCTCGCCGCGCGGGCGTTCGCGGAGCTTGCCCAGACCGCCCTTCACCGTGGCCTTGACCGCCGAGACGACGATCGCCAGCTGCGGGTCACGGCCGCGGTAGCCGTCCATCGCGGCGAGGAAGTCGGCAGGGGCGAGGTCGGCGCCGACGCCGAGGTCGGCCATTGTGGCGAGGTAGGCGTCGCGCAGCCGGTTGTACCAGCCGTCGAGGTAGCGGCCGTTCTCGTACCGGACGTACGCCTCGACCGGCGCGACGTCGTAGCCCAGCTCCACCGCGTACGCCACGGTAGGCGTCGCGTACCAGGCCGGTCCTTCCGGACGGTCGCCCTTCGGCGTGAACGGGCTGGGCAGCAGACTCGCGTCCAGCTCGGCCCACTTGTCCTTGCCGGCCTTCACCCGCGACAGGTCGACGTGGGAGAGGTCCACCAGCCACGAGCCGGGCAGCTTCGGGTCGAACACGGGGTTCGTGACGTGCGTGGGCTCGCCGAGGCCGACGGTCAGCCCGTTGGCGCCGGCGGCGAAGGCCATGTTCACGTCGATGCCCACCAGGTGGCGGTGCAGGCACTCGTCGTCGGTCAGCGGCCGCGCCCAGTCGTACGCCTCCTCGAACAGCTTCTCCGCCGGGCCGCGGATGTGGAAGCGCGGCAGATCCGCCAGGAGCGGGTGCCCGTCGGGGGCCTCGCACGGCGCGCAGTCCACCGGGTCCCGGCCCAGCGAGCCGGGGTTGTGCTCGGAGTACCGCTTGCCGTCCGAGTCCGGCTCGGAGGCGCGGGTCGCCGGGTGCAGCGCGGTCATCAGCTCCAGGCCCGTGACGGCGGTGGAGCCGCGCGGCGTCATCACGCGGGAGGCGTACGTGCCCAGCACGCGGGCGAGCTCCGCCGGCGGCAACTGTCCGGCCTCGCCCCAGTGGCGGGTGTCCAGCGCCTGCCAGGAGGGGATGCACAGCTGCACGCACTGGCGGCCCGAGCCCTGGGCGGGGCGGTAGATGCGCGCCCAGGGCCCGAAGCCGCGCTTCGTGAGCTGCCAGTCGGCGCGGGTCAGCTGCTTGACGACCTTGTGGCTCTCCGGGACGCGCCCGGCGAGCCGCTCTTCCTCGGTGAGGGCGGCCGGGAGGCCGTAGCGCTCCAGCGCGGCCTCGGTGAGTACGAGCAGCGGGTCGGCGTCCTTGCCCGGACCGGACAGCTTCGGCTGGCCGAGCTTCGCCTCCTTGAGTGTCCAGTCCACCAGGGCCGGCAGGCTCTTGGCGGGCACGTCCAGGACCAGGCCGCCCACGCAGTACGCCAGCGCCTGCCCGTCGGCGATGTCGACGACCGCCAGCGGGCCGTTCTCGAACCGGGGGTCGACGCCGCCCGCCGGGGCCGATGCCGGGGCCGCCTTCTTCGCGCCCGGGCGGCGCGGCGCCGATGTCGAAGACGTCGGCCTGGTGGTGCGGGCCGGACGCGGCGCGGCCACCGGAGCCGCTGCGGCGGGAACGGGAACGGTAGCGGGGCCGGTCCGGGTGGTCTCGGGTGCGGGTGCGGGTGCGGGTGCGGGTGCGGGGGCCGCGGCTGCGGGCGGAGGCTGCGCTTCCGCCGGGGCAGGCGGGGCCGGGACAGCGGGGGGCGCGTCGGGGGCGGGCCCGCCGGCCGGGGCGGGGTAGAGGTCCGCGAGCCTGTCCAGCAGCCGGGCGTACGCGTCCCGCTCCGGCGGGCGGGGCTCGGTCTTGCCGGCCTCCCAGCCGGACACCGTGGCCCGCCGCACCTTCAGCGCACCTGCCACCTCATCGATCGTCAGGCCGTGCGCGGTACGCAGCCGCTTGCGCTCCGCCGGGGGCGGAAGCGGGGAGCGGGACGCCACCAGCGCGTCGACCGCGTCGAACAACTCGGACATGATCACCTCCGGGCCCACACCCTACGCGCGTGAAACGTACGAAGCGCGTACGTTTCACGCGCGCAACGCGCACGAGGTGCGTTCGAGGGGTGAGTCGACGCCCCGCCGGGCAGAGCGGCCGGACGCGTATGACCGGCCTGGGCGCGTACGAGTGGCCGCGTGCGTACTGCCGCACCCGCGCGTCCGGGCTCCCTACGAGCAGGGCTCAGGCCGAAGGCCGGCGGCGGTTGCCGCCGCCGGAGCCGTTCAGTGGCAGCAGGGATTGGAGCGTCGCCCCTTTGACCCAGGCGCCGAGCAGGTCCCGGTGCATGGCGACGACGTTCTGGCGCAGGGCGAGGGCCAGGGCGTCCTTGGTGAACGCGCCGCAGGTGGCGACGAACAGGGCGACGTCCGCTTGGTGTTCCAGGCGGGCCGTGCCCACGAACTTCTGCATGTCTTCGGAGGGCACCGTCCGGTGCGCGGCGTACTTCTTGCACTGCACCACGAGTTTGCTGCCGTCGGCGAGGTAGCCGATCACGTCCGCGCCGAGGTCGCCCTTCTTGCCACTGACGACGACCTTCGTGCAGCCGTCGCGGCGGCACAGTTCGGCGATGTACCGCTCGAACTCCTGCCAGGAGAGAGCGTCGACCGCGGTCATGGACAGTTCGCGCGCCCGGTGCTCCTCGCCCGCCCGCCAGCGGAGGTCCGCGCTCCGCGCGAGGGCATGCGCTCGCCACAGCCCCCACCCCGCGCCGCCGACCGCCGCCAGGCCCGCCACGGCGGCCAGGTACGGCCACACAGTGGACCAGTTCGCCGCCGCCAGCACGATGAGCACGGCGGCTGTCAGGCCGCCCCACTTCCACAGCTTCGCCCGCGTCGCGCGCTTCAGGCGCCGCTTGCGCCGTTTCGCCGCCATCCCGTCCCCCCTTGAGATCCCGCCCGGCAGCCGGACCGCGACGGCCGGGGCCGTGCCCGTTCTCCACACTGCCCAGCTCTCCATCGCCGCACGCGCCGTTGAGCGCCGCGGGCAGCCGGCACTTGGGGCGGTCCTTGCCGGATGCGGGACCGTACGGCCGCGGCGGCGCCTACTGCCGCACGACCCCCGCCCCGCTCAGGCCGCGGCGCACTGCGGCAGCACCCGGTCCGCGACGAGTTCGAGGTGGTCGAGATCGGTGAGGTCGAGGGTGCGGAGGTAGACGCGGTCCGCGCCGGCCTGTGCGTACTGGCCGATGAGGTCCGCGATCCGGTCCGGGGTGCCGTGGAAGGCGTGCTCGGGCAGCGGTTCCCGCAGGGCCTGGGCGCGGCGGTGCAGTTCGGCGTCCGTACGGCCGCAGCACACGGTCTGGATCACCGAGAAGCGCATCGAGTCCGGGCCCCGGCCGTTCTCGGCCAGCGCCTTGCGTATGCGGTCGTACTGGATCGCGGCCTGTTCCGGGGAGACGAACGCGGCGTTGTACTCGTCCGCGTAGGCGGCGGCCAGCGCCGGGGTGCGGACGGCGCCCGTACCGCCGACGATGATCGGCGGGTGCGGGCGCTGGACGGGCGGCAGCGTGGGCTGGGCCCCGACGAGTGTGAAGTGCTCGCCCGCGAAGTCGAAGCGTTCGTCGCGGCCGGTGGTCCACAGGCCGCGTACGATCCGCAGCTGCTCCTCCAGGCGGGCGAACCGCTTGCCGGGGTACGGGATCGCGTACGCCTCGTGCTCGGCCTCGAACCAGCCCGCGCCCAGGCCGAGTTCAGCCCGGCCGCCGGACATGTCGTCGACCTGGGCGACCTGGATGGCCAGCTGCCCGGGCGAGCGGAAGGTGGCGGGGCTGACCAGGGTGCCCAGTTTGACGCGGTGGGTGTCGCGGGCCAGCGCGGCCAGGGTGAGCCAGGCGTCGCTGGGCCCGGGGGGCTCGGCGTCCGCGCCCACCTGGAGGTAGTGGTCCGAGCGGAAGAACGCGTCGAAGCCCAGCTCCTCCGCGGCCCGCGCGGCCCGCAGCACCGTCGCGTACGGGGCGCCGCGCTCGGAGGGTTCGGTATGAATGCGCAGCTGCACGGAATTCTCCTTCAGTCTGTGCCGTATCCCTGGTCGGTGCACCCGGCGCTCTCGGCGATTTCGGCGCTCCCGGCGATTTCGGCGGGCCTGGGTGTCCGCGTCTCTTCTCCGGGAACGCTAATCGGGCCGCCGGCGGCCCGGTATTCCCCGGCGGGAGCGGGCGCATGTCACTTAGGTGGCATTCCCTTGTGCCCTGCGCGGCAGGAGCATTGAGGCGGCATCAGGCGGCTGCCTAGCGTGGCGGGCAAACGGCATTCGCCGTGCATTCCTCGATTCCCGCGGTGTGCGTCTTTCGTGCGTCTTTCGGGAGGCTTTCGCGCCGGGGGCCCGCCGCAGGCACATCCCGGTCCTACCCCGGGCCCGTCCGGTCCCGCCGGGGCCTGCCCCGGTCCCACCCTGGGCCCGTCCGGCGTTCTCCCATGGGAATCGGCCACTCCGTGGAGGAAGTATTCCTATGTCCCCTTCCGTTGCCGCGCCGCGTTCCGGCCGGCCCCGGCCACCGGTGCTCACGCTCGTCGCGGTGTGCCTGGCGTCGGTGCTGTTCCCGCTCTCCATCACCGGCACCTCGGTCGCCCTGCCCAGCATCGGCGCCGATCTGCACAGCGGTCTGTCCGCCCTGCAATGGGCGGTGAACGGCTACAACCTCACCTTCGCGGGCTTCATCCTCGCCGCCGGTTCGCTGGCCGACCTGGTGGGCCGCAAGCGCGTGTTCTTCTCCGGCACGGCGCTCTTCGGCGCGGGGGCGCTGGTCGCCGCGATGGCCGGGAACATCGTGCTCCTGGACATCGCGCGGGCCGTCGCCGGGGCCGGGGCCGCGGCCGCTCTCCCGAGCGGCAGCGCGCTGCTCGCCCAGGTCTTCGAGGGGAAGGCGCGGGCGCGGGCGTTCGGGCTGTTCGGTACGACGGTCGGGCTCGGCCTGGCCCTCGGCCCGAGCGTCTCGGGCGTCCTGGTGACCGCCTTCGGCTGGCGGTCCGTCTTCCTCGTCCCGGCGGCCCTGGCCTTCGCCGTGCTGCTGCTGATCCCGGTGGTGCCGGAGTCGCGCAACGAACGGGCGGGCCGGGTCGACAAGGCCGGCACCGTGACGTTCACGGGTTCGCTGGTCCTGCTCGTACTCGGACTCGTCGAGGCGCCGCAGGCCGGGTGGACCGCCCCGGTCACGCTCGGTTCGCTGGCCGGGGCCGTGGCGCTGCTCGCCGTGTTCGTCCGGGTGGAACGGCGGCAGGAGCAGCCGATGTTCGACCTGGGGCTGCTGGCCCGCCCGAAGTTCCTCGGCCTCTGCCTGACCGTGGTCGTCATCGTGCTCGGCTTCAGCCCCCTCGTCGTCTACCTGCCGTCGTACTTCTCCGCCGTCGACGGCCTCAGCGCCCAGCAGGCCGGCCTGACGATCATGATGCTCACCGGCCCGACGCTCGTCTTCCCGGCCATCGCCGCCGCGCTCACCCGCTGGGTCCCGGCCCGGGTGCAGCTCGTGGCCGCCGTACTCGTCGCCGCGGTCGGCTACGCGTGGCTGACGGTCATCGAACCCGGCAGCGGCGCACTGGCCATCCTGGGCCCGCTGATGCTGATCGGCGCCGCGGTGGGCGTCTCGTTCGGCCTGCTGGACGGCGCGGCGGTCGACAGCGTGGAGGCGGAGCGCGCCGGGATGGCCGCCGGGATGTTCAACACCATGCGGCTGGCGGGCGAGGCCGCCGCGATCGCCGTGGTCGGCTCGCTGCTGGTGACGTTCACCCAGAGCGGCCTGGCGGGCAAGCTCGGCTCGTACGACACGCCGTACGCGCGCCGGCCCGACCGGGTCGCCGACCTGCTCAACCAGGGCGACCTGGCGACCGCCGCGGACACCGTACGGCCCAAGGCGGCGCACGACGCCTTCGCGGCGACGGCCTCCTCGGCGTACACGGGGGCGCTGCACACGATGCTGTGGGTGCTCGCCGCGGCGGGGCTGCTCGCGGCGGTGGTGATCGCGCTGCTGCTGCGGGAGCGGCGGGCGGTTGAGGCGATTGAGGCGGTTGAGACGGTGGGGGCCGGTGCGTCTGCTGCTTCGGTTGTTTCTGGTGCGCCTGATGTTTCCAGTGCTTCCGGCGTAAGGGACGAGAGGAACGCGGGAGCCGGTGCGGAAGCCGGACCCGGTTCCGAGCCCGTTCCCGTACAAGCTTCCTGACGGAGTGTCAGCGCAAGCGGGCGCGTTGAGCGCCGAGCCCGGGGCGGAGCACGGACTACCGTGCTCCGCCCCGGGCGTTCCCAGGTCCGTACGAGCGGACCTGAACAACAGCACTTCGCCCCGCCGGACGCGTTCCGGCGGGGCGAAGCGGCGAACGGGCCGGCTCAATCGCGCTGGGGCGCGAGGGGGTACGGGGCCGGGTCGGGGTGCGCGTGAGCGGCCGCCAGCACGGCCGGCAGCTCGGCGGCGCGGTCCGGGGCGAGGGCGGTGAGCAGGTGGCCGTCCGGCCGTACGACCGCGATCACGGCCCGGGGGCCCAGCGCGTCGGCCAGCGGCCCCGGCTCGCCGGCCGGCGTCACGACCGCGGCGTGCGGCGCCGCGGCGGCCGTCACCCGCCGTACGGTCTCGGACCACCCGGGGCCGGGGCGCCTGCCGGGCCACAGCAGGACGGTCAGGGTGTCGTCGGCGGTACGGGTCCACGACCGGCCGTTGAGGCGGACGTCGGTTCCAGTGGTTCCTGCGATTCCAGCGGTTCCGGTGGGGAGTACGGGCAGCCGGTCGCCCGTACGGGTCCGGGCGCCGGGGAGGCGGTGTCCGTCCGGTCGGCCGTCGGCGGCGGGATAGCGCACCGCCGTCTGGGCGACCAGCGGGGCGATGGCGCGCTGGAGGAGCCCGGTCGCGGACGCGGTGCGCAGGGCGGCATCGCGGACGGCGATGTGGGAGCTCTTCCGGAGCAGGCCCCAACGGGTCTGCCGGGAGGTGTTCCGGGCGACCGCGTGGGCGGCCGAGCGCCGCTCGCGGTCGTAGCCGGTGACGGCGGACTCGGGCAGCAGACCGTTGATGATCCCGCCGAGCCGCCAGCCGAGGTTGACCGCGTCCTGGAGGCCGGTGTTCATGCCCTGGGCGCCCGCCGGGCTCATGATGTGGGCCGCGTCCCCGGCCAGCAGGCAGTGCCCGGAGCGGAACCGCCCGGCGGTGCGGGCGTGGACGCGGAAGGTCGTACTGAAGCGCAGCTCGCCCATCGCGTTGCGGCCCGGCCCGCGCTCGTCGAGTACGCGCTGGAAGAACTCGCGGGAGGGCGGGGTGTCGTCCTCGGGGTGCGGCACGCTGACCGCCACCCGCGTCACGTCGCTCCCCAGCGGCCCGAGGGCGAGGCTGCCCTCGCGGGTGTAGCAGTAGCTCACGACGTTCATGGGCGCGTCGCCGTGCACCTCGGCGTCGGTGATGGCGAAGCTGACGTCGAACTGTTCGCCCTCGAAGCCCGCGTCGAGCAGTCCGCGCAGCGCGCTGTGCGCGCCGTCGGCGCCGATCAGCCAGGAGGTCTCGACCTCCTCCGCCCTGCCGTCCGCCGTCGCGAGGACGGCCGTCGGGCGGGGGCTGTGCGGGTTTACGACGTCGGTCAGCCGCACCCCGCGCTCGATCTTTCCCCCCAGTTCCGTGAGCCGGTCCTCCAGGAGCCGTTCCGTCTCGCTCTGGGCGATGGCGACCGCGAAGGGATACGGGGTGTCCGTCAGCCGGTTCATCCACGCGGTGCCGAGCCTGCGGCCGCTGGAGAAGTACGCGACGCCGTCGATGCGGTGGCCGTTCGCCGCCAGGCGCTCGGTCATATCGGTACGGCGCATGAGTTCGAGGAGCCGGGGCCACACGATCGTGGCCCGTGAGTGGGCCGAGTGCTCGCGCGCGGCGTCCACCAGCCTGACTGGGATGTGCTGCTGGAGCAGTTCGCAGGCCAGCAGCATGCCGACCGGGCCGGCTCCGACGATCACCACTTGCTCATTCATGGATCCGCCTTTCGGTAAGCGGGAAATGGAGGGCAGTAAAGAAGGGGAATGGGGGCGCGGCGAAAGGCCGCCGGGCCCGGTGGCACGGCGGCTCTTCTGACGGACCAGAACCAGGACGGTGAATCAGAACCGGGACGGGGAACCAGAACCAGGACGGGAAAGCGCCGGTCAGGCGGCCGCCGCCCCGGCCAGCCGGTGCCAGCCGCGAGCGTCGGCCGCGGCCGTCAGCTCCGGATTCGCCCCGACGACGACGGGGTGGCCGACGAGGCTGAGCAGGTCCAGATCGGAACCGTGGTCGCCGTACGCGTGGCAGTCCGCCGCGACGGCGCCCGCGTCGGCGATCAACCGCCGCGCGGTCTCGGCCTTCGCGTCGCCGATCATCGTGCGCAGCACCTCGCCCGTATAGACGCCCTCCCGCACCTCCAGACCCGTGCTGACGAGCAGGTCGGCACCGGCGTGCGCGACCACCGGGTCGAGGGGGGCCGGGAAGGAGCCCGAGAGCACCACGGTCGTACGGCCCGCGGCCCGGTGCGCCCGCAGCGCCGCGAGCACGTCCTGGTGGAAGAAGCCGCCGCGGGCCAGCCGCCGGTCGAACCAGGCGCGGCCGACCCGCGCGACCTCGTCCTCCCGGTGCCCGGCGAACCGCCGGTAGAAGAGGCGGTTCCCCTGGGCGCGGGGGAGCCCCGGGCGCAGCAGGTCGCGGGCTTCCTGGTGGAGGCGGGCCTGTTCCTGCGGGGTGTGTCCGATGGCGTCGAGGAAGAAGTCGTAGAAGTCGAACATGCTTTTGACGGTGATGAGGGTCTCGTCGGCGTCGAAGAAGGCGATGCCGGCGGGGCGCGGTTCCATCTGAGTCTCCAAGCTGGGTCTGCAAGTTGGTTCTGCAAGCGGGTGAGTTGGGCGGCGCGCGGGCTCAGCCGAGGGTGACGGCGACTTCGGCGACCGTCGCGCCGCTCTGGACGGCGGTCATGACGTACGAGCCGGGGCCGCGCTCCGGGTCGGGCCGGGTGGTCAGGCGCACGGTGTCGTCGAGTTCGGCGAACTTCTCGAAGGAGCCGTGCAGCCGCAGCACGCGGCCCGCGCCGGCCCCCGTCCCGTCATTCGTCCCGCCATCCGCCCCGCCATCCGTGTCGAGCAGCAGCGCGCCCTGCCGCGCCGCCTCGCTGAACACCATCGCGGGCACGTGGTCGTACGGGTGGTCGTACATGCTGCGGTTGCGGAACGTACGGGCGCTGAGCACCGACTCCAGGGCCCCGGCAGCGTGCCGGGCGTCGTCGAGCACGACGTTCAGCGGGTCGAGGCGGCCGGCCCGCGCCGCGTCGGCGGGCTCGCCGTACGGGTCGGCGGGGAGCAGGAAGGCGGTCGGCACCTCGCTGCCGCGCTGCATCCGGCGCAGCGCGTGGTACTGCTCGGTCGGGGTGCAGCTGACGTCCATCGAGAGGGTGCCGAGCGGCCGCCCGTCGAGGGTGAGCCGCATCGCGAAGACCAGGCGGCGCAGCCGGCCGCCGCGTTCGACGCGGTCGGTGACCTCGCCGTGCACGGTGAGGTCGCCCGGGCGCTCGCCGCAGTCGAGGGCGGCCGGGCCGGTCACCTCCAGCACCCAGGAGGTGACCATGAAGGTGGTGGCCTCGGGAACGCCCTGATGGCAGTGGGCGGCGTAGGTCACGGACTGGCGGCACGCCTCCAGTACGAGCAGGGGATCGTGGAAGGCGCGGCGGCCGGGATGGTCCCTGAAGTAGGCGTGGGAGAGCGGGAGTTGGGCCGCCGCGACGAAGGCGCGGCCGTCCGTGGCACGGGAGTCGGTCAGGAACACCTCGGACAGCGACCACCGGTGCACCAGGCCACGGGGGACGGTCCGCTCGCGGGACAGTTCCTGCGGCGGGTCGAGGGACGGGCCGGGTGGCGGGGCCTGGACGGTGGGGGAGACGACGGACTGCATGGTTTCTCCGGTCGGTCGGTAGGTCGGTAAGTAGGGAGGGATGGGGGAGCGATAGGGGGTGGTGGGGAAGGCGGTTGTGGTCGCTGAACCGGTTCAGGGGCGGGTCACGGCGAGGCAGCCCACGCACCCGTCCGGGCCGATGGACGTCACCACCGCGACGCGTTCGCCGTCGGCGGGCGTCGCCGGGTCCTGCCAGTGGGCCAGTACGGCCGCGAGTTGCAGCGCGGCGCTCGCGCCGTACGTCTCGCCGAGGGCCAGGTCCACGCGGAGCCGCCGGGGCGCGGTGGTGGGCGCGGTTGAGGGGATGGGGGTGGCGAGTGCGGGGAAGACGCGGCGCAGGGCGCGTTCCTCGACGGCCGCCCAGCCGCGCCGCCCGCCCGCGCCGGCGGCGACGATCGCCACGTCTTCGGGGGCGAGGCCGCTGCGGGCCAGGGCGGTACGTACGCAGGCGGCGAGCCGGCGGCCGACGCCCAGGACGTCCCGGACCGGGTCGGCGTAACCGGTCTCGCAGGCCAGCAGCCTCCCGAGGGGACGGCGGCCGGTGGCTTCCGCGCCCGGGTCCGCCGGCCGCAGGGCGAAGACCGCACACCCCTCTGCGAGCGGGGCGCCGGGCCGCAGCGCGCCGCTGAGCTGCCAGGCCCGGGCGCTCTGCGGCGACACCTCTTCCACGCCTCCCGCGAGCAGCAGGGACGCACGGCCGCCCACCAGGGCGGTACGGGCGTAGCGCAGGGCGTGCAGGGCGGCGGGCGGCCCGCCGGACACGGTCGCGTTGACGCCCGTGAGCCCGTGCTTGATGGCGGTCTTGCCGGCCGCCGAATTCATCAGGGTGCCCGGAAAGGCCGAGGGGTTCACCAGATACGGGAGGTCCTGCACGAAGGTGTCGCGCAGGAACGCCGACTGCGCGCCGGAGCTGCCCATGGCGGTGCCGAGCACCACGCCGGTGCGTTCGGGGGCGGGGCCCGCCCCCGCCTCGGCCCCCGCCCCCGCCTCGGCGAGCGCCATCGTGCAGGCGGACATGGCGAGTCGGTCGGTACGGGTGAGGCGGCTCAGGCCCTTGGCGCCGAGGACCGCGGCGGGGTCGAAGCCCGCCACCGGGCGTACGGCCAGGGGCGGGCGACCTCCCACGGCTCCCAGGGTTCCGTCGACCTCGGCGACCTCGCCGCTCCCGTTGGTGTGGTGCGCGGCGACAGGGCCGACACCGGCCGACGCCTGAACGCCCGCCAAGGCGGCGGCGAGCGCGGCCAGCCCGGTCCCGGCCGGGCTGAGCACCGCACAGCCGACGACGTCCACCGGAACCACCGCCTCCGGGACCGCGTCCAGGACGGTCTCCGGGACCGCTTCCGGGGCCGCCTCCGGCAGCACCGCCCGCCGCGGCTGTGGCTGTGGCTGTGGCGGTACGGCCCGTTCGTTCGGCAAGCCGGTCACTGCGGCGTTCACTGGGGGACCTCCCCGAAGAGCGTGATGGCGTTGTTGCCGCCGAAGGCGAAGCCGTGGTTCTGCACCACGCCCGGCCGGGCGGCCCTGGCCCGGCCCGGTACGCAGTCCAGACCGGGGCCCAGCTCCGGATCGACTTCGCGCAGCGTCGCGCTGGGCGGCAGGAACCCCTCGTACAGGGCCGCGCAGGACACGATCGCGCCGAACGCGGACGCCGCGCCCATCGTGTGGCCGAGCATCGACTTGATGGAGCTGATCGGCGGGACGCGGTCCGCGAACACCTCGCGCACCGCGCTCACTTCGGCTGCCTCGTTGGCCCGCGTCCCCGTCCCGTGGGCGCAGATGTAGCCGACGTCGCCGGGCTTCACCCCGGCGTCGGCGAGGGCGGCGCGGATGCACGCGGCGATGGAGGACGGATCGGGGTTGGTCATGTGCCGCGCGTCGCAGGTGACGCCGTAGCCGAGCACCTCGGCGTAGATACGGGCGCCGCGGGCGAGCGCAGCGTCGAGCGGTTCGAGGAGCAGGGCCGCGCCGCCCTCCGCGGTGACGATGCCGTCGCGGCGGGCGTCGAAGGGCCGGGGCTCCCCCTCGGCGAGGGCGCCGAGCCGGTGGAACCCGGCGTGCGTGGCCCGGTTGGAGGCGTCGGCCCCGCCGCACAGGGCGGCGTCCGCGGCACCGCCGCGGATGAGGTCGTAGGCGTAACCGATGGCGTAGTTGCCGGCCGCGCAGGCCGTGCCGAAGGTCAGCACCTCGCCGCCCAGGCCGAGTTCGGCGGCGACGGCGGCGGCGATGCGCCCGGCGTCCGCCTGCCCGATGAGCCGGGGCGAGAGGGCGTCCAGGCCGTCCGTGACCCACTGGGCCACCAGCCGCTCCAGCACCTGGGACTCGCCGTTGGTCGTGCCGAAGCACGCAGCGGTGCGCTCCAGGTTCAGCGCGCCCGGGGCGAGGGCCGCGTCCTGGACGGCCAGCCGCGCCGCGGCGGCCGCGAACTGGCCGCTGCGCCCCCATCGCCCGGGGTCGGTACGCCGCAGCAGCCGGCCCGGAGCGAAGTCCGGCACCTCCCCGGCGCGGGTGTGCTCGAACCCCGCGGTGTCGAACTCCGCGGCGGGGCCGATGCCGCTGCGCCCCGCCCGGATGCTCTCGACGAACGGCCGGACGCCGATGCCCAGACTGCTCACCGCACCCATGCCGGTGACGACGACCCGGCGTTCCCCCGGCTTACGCGCGGAGGCTCCCGGCGCACAGGTCGCCGCCTCCGGGTGACGCGCCGGCGCTCCCGGAGCTCCCGGCGTACACGCTGACGCCTCCGGTTCACGCCCGTACGCCCCCGGCCTACGCACTGACGACCGCCGGGGCGTGATGGCGTGCCACGAGGGCGTACGCGGCGGGCAGGTCGTCCAGCTCCGTCAGGTCCTCCTGCGGGATTCGGATGCCGAGGTCGCGCTCGAAGCGCGAGAAGATCTCGATCACGAGCAGGGAGTCGGCGTCGAAGTCGTCGACGAAGCTGCTGCCGTCCGTGAGGTCGGCGACCTCGGCCTCCAGTACGTCGGCGACGATCTTCCGGATCTGCTGCCGGAGCTCTTCGGAAACGTTGTCGTGGCTCATCGAATTCTCCTTGGTGTGCCGCGGATGCGGAATATTCGGTTCGGTAATCATTCGCGACCGGTTTTCGGTCGACGAGATGAATGGAACACTGATGCCGCCGCTTCGACAACTCTCTCCAAAGGGGTAGGGGTGACTGCTCATAATTCGGCACAGCCGGTATATGTGCAGGTGGAGATGGTTGTGTCGGCGTCACTTCGACCCTCTATGTCGTGCCTTCCGTCCCACTTACATTCGCCTTTCATCCGTCTTTCATTCAGCTTTTATCGGGCCGCTGCACTCTGCTTTCCGGTAACTCACGGGAGGCGGTTCGGATATGAGGCTGGTGGAGCCCGCGGGAATCGCGGCCGCCGCGCTGTGGCTGCCCCGGGGCCGGTCCCGGGCGGACGACGCGGTGCGCGAAGGACGACTGCGCAAGCGGCAGGCCGGGGACCTCGGCCACGAGGAGATCCCGGTCGCGGAGGACGTGGCGCCGCCGGACATGGCGGTACGGGCCGCTCGTGCGGCACTCGCGGCGGCCGGGGTCGAGGCGGCCGACCTCGGCCTGGCCTGCCACGCGTGGATGTACTACCAGGGGCACGACCTGTGGTCGCCCGCCCACTACGTCGCCCACCGGCTCGGCGCGCTACGGGCCGTGCCGGTCGGCGTCCAGCAGGTGTGCAACGGCGGCAGCGCCGCCGTCGAACTGGCGGCGGCCCGGCTCGTAGCGGGCGCGGCGGGCGCGGCGGGCGCGGCCGGTGCATTGGACCGCGACGCCCGCGCCTCCGGCACCACCCCCATCCCCGCTTCCGCCCCCGCCCCCGATTGGGCCCTCGTCACCACGGCCGACCGCTTCGCCGGGCCGGGCTTCGACCGGTGGGCGAGCGACTACGGCGTCGCCTACGCGGACGCCGGTACGGCCGTACTGCTGCGGCTGCCCGCCGGCCCCTCGGACGCCCTGCTGCTCCGGTCGTCGGCGAGCGTCGCCGCCCCGGAGCTGGAGGTGATGCACCGCGGCGCCGACCCCTTCGCGCTCGTACCGCGCGGCCACCGGCCCCGCGTGGACATGCGCGCCACCAAACGCGCCTACCTGCGCGAACACGGGAACGAGCCGTTCGCGCGGGCGAACCGGCACGCCATCGGCGCGGTCGTGGCCGAGGCGCTGGACGGTACCGGCGTGGACCCGTGGGGCCCGGGGCTGCGCTACGCGGTGCTGCCGCGCTTCGGCGCCAAGACCCTCGCCGAGTCGTGGGTCGCGGAACTCGCCGGCCACACCAGCGCCGAACCCGTGGACTACGGCCGTACGACGGGCCACTTGGGCGCGGGAGACGCCGCGGCGGGGCTGGCGGACCTGCTGCGGCGGCGCGCGCTCGCACCCGGCGAGTCGGCCTTGGTGTTCAGCGCGGGGGCCGGGTTCACCTGGTCCTGCCTGCTGGTCCAGGCGCCCCGCCGGACCGCCTGAACGAGAGAGCGAAAGCCACGCGAGAACGAAGCCACGAGAGAGCGAAACCCACCCAACAGAACACCACGACAGGCAATAAGGAAGGCGGAAAACACATGTCGAGATCCGTGTTCATCACCGGAGGAAACCGGGGCATCGGCCTGGCCGTGGCCCGCGCGTTGGCCGCCGACGGCGACCGCGTGGCGGTCGGGTACCGGTCCGGCGAACCCCCAGAGGGACTGTTCGGAGTGCGCTGCGAGGTGACCGACGCGGACTCGGTCGAAGCGGCCTTCGACTCGGTCGCGCGGGAACAGGGGCCCGTCGAGGTGCTGATCGCCAACGCCGGGATCACCCGTGACACCCTCCTGCCGCGCATGTCGGAGAAAGTGTTCGACGAGGTGCTGGACACCAACCTGCGCGGGGTGTTCCGGACCATACGGGCGGCGACTGGGCCGATGCTGGCCGCGCGCCGGGGCCGGATCGTGCTGCTCTCCTCCGCGCTGGCGTTCCTCGGCGCGCCGGGGCAGACCAACTACGCCGCCACCAAGACGGCGCTGGTCGGCCTGGCCCGGTCACTGGCTTGGGAGTTGGGCGCGCGGGACATCACCGTCAACCTGGTGGCCCCCGGCATCATCGACACCGACATGACCAAGCTGCTGTCGGACCGCCGGATGCGGGACACCATGAAGATGACGCCGCTCGGCCGGCCGGGAACGGTGAACGAGGTCGCGGCCGCCGTCCGCTTCCTGGCGAGCGAGGAGGCGGGTTACATCACCGGCACGGTGCTGCCGGTCGGCGGCGGTATCGGCATGGGTGTCTGAGCCCCCGTGGCCGGGGCCCCGACGAGAGCGGGCGTACGGCCGGGGGCGGGCCCCGCATACGCCCCCGATCCTGCCTTTGCCTCTGTCCCAGCCCCAGCCCCTGTCCCCGGCGGCGTATCGGTGAGGATGCTCCGCAGCAGGGCGTGCGGATGCGCCGACGGCCCCAGCCCCAGCTCGTCGGTGAGGACCCTGCGCAGGTCGTCGTACGCGTCGAGCGCCTCACGGCGCCTGCCCGACAGGCGCAGCGCCTCGATGAGACAGGCGTGGAACCGCTCGTGGTACGGATAGGCGGCCACCAACGACCGTAGCTCCGGGATGAGTTCGGCATGCATGCCGAGCCGCATCTCGGCCTCGACGCGCGTCCCCACCGCCTGGACGCGCAGTTCGTCGAGTCGCTGGAGATGAACCTCCAGATGCTGTCCGGCGTGCACCCCGGACAGCGCGCGGCCCTCCCACAGCCGGAGCCCCGCGCGGCACGCCGCGGCCGCCTCGGCGGGCAGGCCCCGCGCCAGCAGGGCGCGGCCCTCGGCGGTGAGCCGGGTGAAGAGGGTGGCGTCCAGTTGGTCGGGTCCGAGCTGTGTCAGATAGCCGGGCGGGCGGGTGGCCAGCAGCGGGCCGACCGGTGCGCCGAGGCACTCCGCGAGCTGGCGGCGCAGGTGGTAGATGTGCGTACGCACCGTGCTGACGGCCCCGCGCGGCGGTTGCTCGGCCCACAACTCGTCGACGAGCGTGCCGGTTTCGACGACCTGCCCGGCCCGCAGCAGAAGGAGGGCCAGCAGCTTGTTGACCTTCGGGCCGCGTGGGACGTGGACGGTGCCGTTCACGGTCATCCGCAGCGTGCCGAGCACCGAGAAATGTATGTGACTGGCCATCATTTACCGCTACCCCCAACAGACGGTGGATGGATGGCGCGGTGCCGCCCCCGCGCTGTGCGCTGCGCGATGCGCGATGACGAGTGCGCACGTACGTACGCACGCGTGCACGTGGGCACGAGACGCGTACGCCTACGCCCCCGTGGCACGGGCGGCGTCGCGCGGTGCCAGGTCACGCGTCCGTCGGCTCACCGGCCTTCCGGGCGCCCTGATGAGGGCGCTCTTCGGGGGACCCTAGCGGCCCGTACGAGGTGGGCGTATGTGCCGAACGGCGTTCCGGACTGCCACCTTCGGGGAGTCCGCCGTAGCTCGTAGCGCCGGGTGTCGCTCCTGCTCGTAGCGCCGGGTGTCGCTCCTGCTCGTATCCCCGGGCCTCACTCCTCCTCGTAATGCCGGGCGTCACTCCTGCGGGAGCGGTGCCGAGCCCTCCGGGCGCAGCCGGGGGAGGGCGTCGGGCGCGGCCAGGCCCGGCAGCAGCTGCTGCCACCAGGTGGTGATGCGGCGGGTGATGTCCTCGCGGTCGGTGGTGACGTGGGAGAGAAGCTGGATGCCGGAGAAGGAGCCGACGACCGTGGCCGCGGCGTCCTCGGGGACGGTTCCCGCGCGGAGTTCGTCGGCGCCCATGGCGAGGATGAAGCGGCGGGTGAAGGTCTCCAGCCACCAGTCGTAGGGGGCGGTGTCCCTGGCGTCGAAGGAGCCGTGCTCGATGGTGAGCCGGATGCTCGCGCGCAGCAACGGGTCGTGGCCCATCCGCAGCCGAACGGCCAGTTGCTGGGTGAGGTCGATGATGTCCTGGAGCGGGGAGCCCGATTCGGGGACGGAGGTCTCCTCCATCTGGGAGGCCATCACTCCGCGGGCGAGCTCTTCCTTCGAGGAGAAGTGGAAGTAAAGAGCCCCCTTGGTCACGCCGGCCGCCTTGAGGATCTCCGAGATGTTGGCAGCGGCGTACCCGTGCTCGTCGAAGACCGTGGCGGCGGCCTCCAGCACCTTGCGCCGCGTCCGTACCGCGCGCTCCTGCTTCGCCATGAGGGCCTCCAGCTCGGTTCGTCCCGTTCGATGCCCGTATCCCCTGGGGCGCAGAGTAAAGAGCGGGGTAAATGTGGTGATCTTGCTTGAGAATAAAACCGGGTGGTCCGTATTTTACTCACGTCGGAAGCTACGACCAACCCCCTACGAAGGGCGACGGCGAGTGTCTCTGATCGATGTTCTTCCCGCGTCCGTGCCGCAACAGGGCACCGAACACACCGCGTTGAGCTACGCCCGTACGGCCCCCCGCCACCTCGTGCACCGCGCCGCGGTCGCCGAGGTCCTGCTCACCGACTGGCGGCAGCTGGGCGAGGACTCGTTCCGCCTCGCGGCCCAGTGGCCCCGGGGGCACAGCTTCTACGGTCCGGTGGCCCGCGCCTGGCACGATCCGCTGCTCGTCGCCGAGACCGTACGGCAGGCGTCCGTACTGCTCGGGCACGAGTTCTACGGCGTCCCGGCCGGCCACCCCTCCCTGATGAGCGCGCTCGACTTCCAGACGGCGCCGAGACCGCTGGCGGTCGGCCCCGGCCCCGCCGACGTCGAGCTGCGCATCGAGTGCCGCGACGTCCAGCGGCGCGGCAGACACCTGGCCGCCATGTGCCTGGACGCGACCCTGCTGCGGGACGGCAGGCTCATGGGCACCGGCCGGATGCCGCTCCAGATCATGTCGCCGGCCGTCTACCGGCGGCTGCGCGGTCCGTACGCGACTCCGCCCGACGAACTCCCGCCCCGGCCCGCCCCCGTGCCGCCCGGCCAAGTCGGCCGGCGCGACCCGCGCGACGTGGTCCTCGGAACACCCGGAGAGGAGAGACCCGTCGGAGCCGACGGGCTCAACGGCGACTGGGCGTACGGGAGCTGGCAACTGCGCATCGACCGAGGCCACCCGGTCCTCTTCGACCACCCCGTGGACCACGTACCCGGCATGGCCCTGCTGGAAGCCGCCCGCCAGGCCGCGCAGGCACTGTCCCCGGCCCAAGTGCTGCCGGTCGCCGTCGACAGCAAGTACTACAGGTACGTGGAACTGGCGGCGCCCTGCTGGGTCACCGCGACCCGCACACCGATCCGCCGCGGCAAGGACGCCCAGGTACGGGTCCGCGCGGAGCAGAACGGCGAGACCGTATTCGAGTCCACGGTCTCCGCCGAACTCTGCGGCTGACGCGCGGGGCCGCCGCCCGAACCGGCCGCCCCGGGGCAGGCCGCGTTCAGCGGCGGCCCGCCCCGGCCGCCGCTCGGCGGGCGGCCTGCGCGCATGGTCCTCTCGTCGGGCGCGAGCCGGTGGAGACCACCGTCATCGGCGTCATGCGGCTCACGAAAGCCTTCCTGTGCCGCCGACGGCACGCACCGCATCCAGTTCGACTACCAGATCGGCGGACGGCCTGCGCAGACAACCCGAAAATTTCAACCGATCGTAAAAACAAGCGAGTTGACGACCATTGGCATACCCTCGGACGGCCCAAGCCCGCGCGGAGGACCCCCACGATGGCTGACCGCTATGCCGTGCCCGTGCCCGACCACGCCGCCGATGCCGATTCGGCGCCGCTCGACCTTCAGCCCGTCGCCCGGCTGCTCGCAGAGCACTGGGCGCTCCCCGCGGATGAGATCACGCCGCTTGCAGGCGGTATCAACTCCCTGACGTGGGAAGCGCGCGCCGGGAGCGCTCGTTGGGTAGTGAAGGCGGTACCGCCGGAGGCCAGGGACGCGTTCGTCTTCGGCCTCGACGTGGCGAAGCGACTGGAGCGAGCGGGCATACGGGCGGGGGCCCCGGTGGCGACGGTCGGCGGGCTGTCCGTCGTGCCCTTCGCCCACCAAGCGGTGGCCCTGCTGAGCTGGGTCGAAGGCCGCGGGCTGACCGGCGCATCGCACACCGAACTGGAGCTGATGGGGGCCACTTTGGCCCGAGCCCATCACGCGCTCGGTATCGATAGGAAGACGGGCGAGGGCACCGCACCCGCACGTCTGCACCTCCCGTCGGAGCACCTGGACGTACGCCCCTGGCTCAGGCCCGTGATCACCAAGGTCATGTCCCGGCTGGACGGCGTCCACCTGGAGACGCTGACCTGGGGGCCGGTGCACGGGGACCCGGCTCCGGACGTCTTCCGCCTCGATCCGGTCAGCGGCGTCTGCGGGATGATCGACTGGAGCGGGGCGGGCGTACTGCCGCGGGCGTACGATCTGGCGGCGCTGGTGATGTACCGCGGAGCGGACTCCATGCGGCCGCTGATCGACGCCTATGTGGCGGGAGGCGCGCTGACCCACGGCGAGGTCGAGAGGGCACTGCCCCCTCTGCTGGACTACCGCTGGGCCGGCCAAGCCGTGTACTTCGCCGACCGGATCGCCCGCGGAGACCTCACAGGCATCGACGGCCCGGCCATGAACGAGGCAGGGCTGGAAGCCGCCCGCCGGTGGTTCGCCGACCAGGACGGCAACTGCTGACCGGCGGCTGTGGCCTCCTCACCCGCAGCCGGGCCCGTTCGGCGGGCTGAACCGCAGACTGCAACCGTTCCGGCCAGATCCGGGCAGCATCCCGGGGCTGCCGTCCCGGTGCCTCCACAGCCTGCTGTAGTCGCGCAGGGCGGAGTCCGCCAAAGCGCGCGCCGAGGCCCGTAGGTGGAAGCCGATCCGCGACCAGCAGCCCGCCGCCAAGCCGGCACAAGCTCACCTCTCCCTCTCCCCCTCCCTCTCCCTCGCCACGTACTGGCGCCGCGCCTCGCCGCCGTGCCGAGCCGTCGCGCTCGCGGGGAAGCGCGACGGGGGATAGGCCGACGGGTCCGTACGACGTACGGCCACGGCCGGGCTGTGGCGCCGGGCGAGGACCGGGGCCGGGTGTGCGGCGCCCACCGAAGCGGGGCCGGAGACGGGCGAGGCCCCCGCGCCCGGCAAGGGGATCGATGAGGGGCCGGGCCCGCCCCCGGAGCGGGCCGCCCATGGCCGGGCCGCTGCGCTGCCCAGCGCCTTGTTCACGGCGTCCAGGCGGGAAACGGCGTCGAGTTTGTCGAAGATGTTGCGCAGGTGGCGCTTGATGGTGCCTTCGGTGATGCCGAGCCGCGCGCCGATCTGCCGGTTGCTCAGGGCGGCGGCCACCAGGTCGAGAACCTCGCGTTCGCGCGGCGACAGCCGTGCGGCCGGGCCGGCCTCCGCCGTCTCGTTCGCGCGCAGGGTGCGGTCGGACACCGAGATCGTCACCACGCGGCGGCCGAGGTCGGACCGGGACCGGAGGGCTGCGGCGAGCGTCTCGCGGTCGGAGCCCTTGTGCAGGTAGCCGCTGGCGCCCTCGGCGAGGAGGTCCTGGATCAGCCGCGCGTCGTCGTGCATGGACAGGACGACGACGCGCAGCTCCGGCTGGTGCTGGAGCAGTTTGCGGACGGTGGCGGCGGGGTCCTCGTTGCGGGGCATCTCGATGTCGAGGAGGACGGCGTCGGGCCGGTGCCGGGCGGCCAGTCGCAGTACCTCCTCGCCGTCACCGGCCTCGGCGCAGACCTCGAAGTCGGCCTCGGCGCGCAGAAGATCGCACAGCGCCTCGCGTAACAGCACATGGTCGTCGGCGACGAGGATGCGGATCGGCCGGCCGGCAGTGGGCGCAGGTGTGGTCATGGGCTCAGGTGAGGCCGCGGGCTCGGGCGAGGTCATGGGCTCAAGTGGGGCCGCGGGATCAGACGAGGTCATGGGCTCGGACGAGGTCATGGGCTCGGACGAGGTAATGAGTTCAGACGAGGTCATGGCGGTCGCTCCGCTCTCGGACGGGGATGCGGACGGACACGGTGGTGCCCTCGCCGGGCGCGGTGGCGACTTCGGCCGAACCACCCAGCGCCTGGGCGCGTTCGGCCATGGCGAGCAGTCCGTTGGTCCGGCCGCCGGCGAGCGTGGCGGCGAGGTCGAACCCCCGGCCGTCGTCGGAGACGGTGGCGTGGGCCGCGTACGGGGTGAGCCGCAGGACGGCCGTCACCTGGCCGGCGTGCGCGTGGGCGAGGGCGTTGCGCAGCGACTCCCGGACGATGAAGAAGAGTTCGTCGACGGTGGCGGGCGGCAGCCGCGTGGCGTCGCCGAGCACCTGTACGCGTACGTGGGCGTCGAGGGGGCCGGGGATGCGCATGGACCGTACGAAGGAGCGCAGGGCGGATTCCAGCGAGCCGTCGGCGACGGCCGGACCGCGCAGGCCGCTGGCGAGCGCGCGGGTGGTGGTGAGAGTGGTCAGCAACGCGGTGCGGGCCGCGTCCAGGCGGCGGGCCGGGCGCTCGCCCATCGGCGCGGAGTCGGCCTCCAGCAGCTCCAGCTGACGCAGGGCCAGGCACAGGCCGCTGCCGATGCGGTCGTGCACTTCGCGTGCCAGGGTGCGCCGGTCTTGCGTGTGGGGACTGTCGTCTACGTACAGCATCGCAGCTCCTACCTTCGCCTTCGGTAAGGCCACCGCACGGCCACCGCTGCGGCGGTCATGTCTCCGACGGTAGTGCGGAGTTCAGTAACAATCAAACTGCCCGGTTTGTTTTTAACGGGTGTTTGCCGTTGGGGAGTGAGCGGCGACGGCCGCCAGAGGCCGACAAAATGCCCGCACATCCAAGTGGTCTCCGCCACCCCACCATCTCGAAGCCCCCTCGATGTGTTCCAGTCTGCGGCCGAAAAGAAACCTGGTGAGCGGTTTGTTTTTTGCTAGCCTTCCCTCCACGGGGCCGACGTCAGGAGAAGAGATGGTCCAGCAGGAACGGGCGGTGCGCACACGGCAGGCGCTGCTCCGGGCGGCCGCCGAAACGTTCGACCAGGAAGGGTTCACACCGTCGGGCCTCACCGGCATCAGCGACCGCGCGGGCGTCAGCAAGGGAGCGCTGCACTTCCACTTCACCAACAAGGCGGGGCTGGCCAAGGCGGTGGAGAAGGAAGCCGGCACGACCCTGCGCGCGATCACCGACCAGGCCCTGACCGGCGCCCCGCCGGCCCTCCAGCGCCTGGTCGACGCCACCCACGCACTCGCCGCGCTGCTGCGCGAGGACGTGGTCGTACGGGCGGGCTTCCGCCTCTGCTGCGAGCGGATCCGGCCCCCGGCCGAGGGCCCGTACGCGCAGTGGGAACGGTTCGTCGCCCGCATGCTCGAACGCGCCGACGCGGAGGGCGCTCTCACACACGCGGTCAGCGCCCGCGAGGCGGGCCAGGCGATCGTGGCGGCCACCACCGGTTTCGAACTCCTGGGACGCTACGACCGCAGATGGCTCTCCGCCCCGTCCCTCACCGCCTTCTGGTCCCTGCTCCTGCCCCGGCTCACCACGGAGCCCGTACGCGACCGGCCCCACTCGGGTGAGATCGCCGAGCCCGCGCAGGCCGCAGCGCCCGCTGTCGCGGCCCGCTCGTAAAGAGGACCGTACAAAAAGATCGAGAAGTCCGCCCGCCGCCCCGGCACCGCTCTCTACGCTGCGTCCCGCCGCACGCCTGGGTCCGCAAGCGAGCCACGGCAGCCACGGCAGACACGGCAGACACGGCAGACAGGGGAGACAAGAGAGAGATGCGAAGAACCCAGACCGAGCAACCCGCCACGAGGCGCGTCGTGACGCCCGCCACGAAGCGCATTCTGACACCCACCGCCACGCCCGGCCGCGGCCTCCTGATCACCGGCGCGCACGGATTCATCGGCAGCCGCGTGGCCGAGTCGGCCCTGTCCGTGCCCGGCCTGCGCGTACGCCTGCTCACGAGGCGCCCGCCCGGCGCCCGCGACCGGGCCGAACACTGGCGCGCCGACCTCGCGGACCCGGCCACGCTGCGCGGGGCCTGCGAGGGCATCGACACCGTCGTCCACTGCGCCTCGCGCATCGGCACCGATGCGGCGGAGAGCCAACAGGTCAACGGCCGAGGCACCGAGGCGCTGGTCGAGGAAGCCGTACGGGCGGGCGTACGGCGCGTCGTCTGCCTGAGCACGGCCGCGGTGCACGGCCGCGGCCCGTTCTCACGAGCGGACAGCGCGCGGCTGCCCATCGCCCCGGCCTCGGCCACCAGCCGCAGCCGCGCCGACGCCGAACGCGCCGTCCTCGCCGCGGGCGGCACCGTACTCCGCCCGCACCTCGTGTACGGACCGGGGGACCGCTGGGTCGTCCCCGCCCTGCTGAGCATGCACACCGCGCTCCGCGCCGACGTGTCCGGCGGCCGCGTACAGCACTCCGTCATCCACGTCGACGCCCTGGCCAGGGCCGTCCTAGCCGCCGCCCTGACCCCTTATCCGATACCGGGCGCCCACGCCGTCAACCACCCCGACCCGGTCTCTGGCGTGGAGCTGACCGACGCGCTCGCCACCCACCTGGGCCTGCCCGACGCGCGTGCGGACCTCGACTACGAACAGGCGCGCGCCCGCCTGGCCGGCTCCCCGAAGGACCTGCACTCCCTGTCCGTCTTCGGCGTCGACCACTGGTTCGACAGCTCTGGCATCTGGCAGGACCTGGCCCTGACCCCGGGCCCGCCCTTCACCGAGACCTTCGCCGCCACCGCCCCCTGGTACCGCGCCCACCTCGGCCTGCCCGTCCCGGCCCCCGCCTGACGGAACCTGCGGGGCCCCAAAAGAACCGGACCCCGAGAGAACCGGACAGAACCGGTCCCGACAGAGCCGGCCCCGAGAGAACCGGACCCGACAGAAAAGGCACAGCGAGGGCGGCGACCGAGGCCGTCCTCGGTGCTGTGCCCTCGCTGTGCCCTCGCTGTGCCGTGTCCACTCCGCTCCACCGCGCCCGTACCGGCCGGGGCGACAGGGCCGGGCCGGTCGACGGGTCAGCGGTAGTTCACGAACTGGATCGCGAAGTCCAGGTCCTTGCCCTTGAGCAGCTGCTGGACGGACTGGAGGTCGTCCCTGCTCTTCGAGGTCACCCGCAGCTCGTCGCCCTGCACCTGCGCCTTGACGCCCTTGGGGCCCTCGTCGCGGATGATCTTGGCGACCTTCTTCGCGTTCTCCTGCGTGATCCCCTCCTCGACCGAGGCGAAGATCTTGTACTCCTTGCCGGATGCCTGCGGCTCTCCCGCGTCCAGCGACTTCAGCGAGATGCCCCGCTTGACCAGCTTGGTCTCGAAGATGTCGAGGACCGCCTTCACCCGCTCCTCGGAGTTGGCGCGCATCTCGACCTTCTCGCCGGACCAGTCGATCGAAGCGCCGACGCCCTTGAAGTCGTAACGCTGCGAGATCTCCTTCGCCGCCTGGTTGAGGGCGTTGTCGACCTCCTGCCGCTCGACCTTCGAGACGATGTCGAAACTGGAGTCGGCCATATTGAGTTGGCTCCTCGTACGTAGATCCATCAGGTGGTACGGCCCGCGGACCGCCCTGCCAGCCTAGTCACCCGTGCCCGATCCGGCGGTGCCGAATCGAGTGGCGGACCACCCCTGGTCATCGGGTATGGTTTACGTCGTTGCCACAGAGCGCTGCGAACCAGCGTTCGTACGGCAGCAACCCTTGGCGGTGTGCCCGAGTGGCCAAAGGGAGCAGACTGTAAATCTGCCGGCTCAGCCTACCCAGGTTCGAACCCTGGCGCCGCCACAGGCAAAGGAACAGCCCCTGTCCTGCGTTTTCGCAGGACAGGGGCTTTTTCGTGTGGGCTATAGGCGCTCCTCGGAAGAGCCGCGCCCCCGCCGGGGTCAGCCCCCGGCCACCGCCTCGACCGCCTCCGTCACCGGCGTGTCGCCCCCGATCAGCTCCAGCGTGCGCCCCGCCGTGGCCGACGCGTCCAGCAGGGCGGCCAGTGTCGCCGCCACGTCGTCGCGGGTGACGTCGGAGCGCCCGGTGGATTCGGCGAGGGTCACCAGGCCGGTGCCCGCGTCGTCGGTCAGCCTGCCGGGCCGCAGGACGGTCCAGTCGAGGCCGAAGCGGGCCCGTACGTCGTCGTCCGCGGCGCCCTTGGCGCGGAGGTAGGCGGCGAAGACGGGGTCGGTGCCGGGCGGCGGGCTGTCGGAGGCGCCCATGGAGGAGACGATCAGGAAGCGGCGTACGCCCGCGCGCTCGGCGGCGTCGGCGAAGAGGGCGGCCGCGCCGCGGTCCACGGAGTCCTTGCGGTCCGCGCCGCTGCCCGGGCCCGCGCCCGCCGCGAAGACGGCGGCGTCCGCGCCCTCCAGGTGTCGGGTGACGTCCTCGACGGGCGCGGACTCCAGGTCGCAGACGACCGGTTCCGCGCCCGCGGCGAGCAGATCCCCCGCCTGTTCGGGCCTGCGGATGATGCCCGCGACCTCGTCCCCCCGATCCGCGAGCAGGCGTTCGAGTCGGAGTGCGATCTGACCATGTCCACCAGCGATGACAATGCGCATAATTCCGACCGTACGCGGTGCAACCTTCTCTGCCACTCAGGAGTCACCTCTGGTGATCATCAACGTGGGGTCGAAAAACCGCCCCGCGCCAGATACGAGGGAGTTCGTCATCACCGCCATACGCAAGACCGTGTCCGCCATCGGCTGCGTCGCAGCTCTCACCGCCGGCGCCGTCGCCTGCGGTACGGAGCAGAACCTGTCCCCCGAGAAGCAGCTGTCGAACGCCTTCGACTCGCTGGGCAAGCAGCACTCGCTCTCGGTCGAGATGGGCCTCGACGCCGCCCCGGACCAGCTGGTCGCGATGTCCAAGGGCAGCGACGAACCGATTCCGCCGGCCATGGCCAAGGCGATGTCGAAGCTGAAGGTCACCTTCTCCGCGGAGTCGAAGAAGGCCCTGGAGGACACGGAGGAGGGGGATGTCACCGGTTCCCTGATGAAGATCTCGGGCGCCGAGGGCGATCTGGTGGAAGGCCGCTTCATCGGGGACACGGTGTACTACCGCGTCGACGTGAAGGCGTTCGCGAAGATGACCGGTTCGCCGGCGCCGACCAAGGAGGAGATGCACGCGACGCTCCCCAAGGGCCTCGAATTCGCTGACAAGATCCTCGACGGCGAGTGGGTCAAGGTCGACACCAAGGCGATGAAGAAGGCCGCCGAGAAGCAGTCGAAGGCCAAGGGCGGCGAGAAGCCGTCCGCCGAGCCCACACTCAGCGAGAAGACGCAGAAGAAGATCCTTGACGAGATCAAGGGCGTCGTGAACCACGAGGTCAAGATCAAGGACGGCGGCAAGCGCGACGGCGCCGACCACGTGCTCGCCACCGCTCCGTTCCGTACGGTCGTCAAGAGCGTCTTCGACAAGCTGCGGCCGTTCGCCGACGAGATGTCGCCCGGCGGCGCCGGCAACATGCCCAAGGAAGAGGACTTCAAGGAGATCCCGGACGCCGAGGTCTCCGTCGACTTCGCCATCAAGAACGGCAAGCTCTCCGCCGCCTCCATGGACCTCGCGCCCCTCGCGGAGAAGGCGAAGGTCAAGGGCGAGGTGCCGCTGCGGATGACGTTCGGCGACGGCGCCGCCAAGGTCGCCGCCCCCGAGAACGCCACCGCGGTCGACCCCGAGAAGATGTTCGCCGGGCTCATGACCCTGGCCGCGGACGCCCGTGGCAGCCGCGGCGGCGCCCACGGAACCAGCAACTCCCTTTACGGGGGCTGATACGGGGGCTGACGCCCTGGGGGAGGGGCGGCTGCTTCAACGAGGCGAGGCCCGTTGAAGCACCGGCCGGACGATGGACGCGGCCGAGGCCGAACGGGCGGGCCTGGTCTCGCGGATCGTTCCCTCC
>NZ_JBFAIV010000021.1:0-152681 GCF_040654875.1 Streptomyces sp. NPDC050610
GGCTCGTTCTTCTTCGCCGAGATATCGCGGACGACCTCTTCGGACAGCCCGCGCTTGGCCGCGGCACCGGCCACATCGGAATCGGCCCAGCCGTATTCATACGTGCCCAGACCCTCAAGCTCGGGGTGAGCAGTCTCCGTAGGGAGCGTCATGCGGGGTTCCTCCCGGCCGTGCTGGTGGATGCTGTGGTGGTTTGTGGAGCGGGCTCTGTCCCGCTGCGCGGAATGAACGTCGTGCACACCCCGTCGCCGTGGGCGATGGTGGCCAGACGCTGCACGTGAGTCCCGAGCAGGTGGGAGAAGACCTCGGTCTCCGCCTCGCACAGCTGCGGGAACTGCTCGGCGACATGGGCGACCGGGCAGTGGTGCTGGCAGAGCTGTTCGCCGACCGGTGCGCTGCGCGCCGTAGCAGCGTACCCGTCTGCGGTCAATGCCTTGGCCAGCGCCTCAGCGCGCCCGCGGGGCTCGGCGGCCTCGACGGCGTCCCGATACCCCTCGGCCTGAGCCGCGAGCCGGGCCCGGGCGAACGCGGCTACCGCCGCCTCGCCCATCTCGCCGCCGCCCGCGGCTTGCGCGATCCAGCGCAGGGCGTCCGAGGCGAGCTTGTCGTATGCCTGGTCGAAGGCGTCCCGGCCGCACTCGGTGAGCGCGAAGACCTTGGCGGGGCGCCCGCGGGTGCGCGCGCCGTAGACGCGCTTCTCACGGGGCTCCACGACGCCCTCGGCGACGAGGGTGTCGAGGTGGCGGCGGACCGCCGCCTGGGTCAGCTGGAGCCGCAGGGCGACCTCGGCCGTAGTGGACGGGCCGTGGTCGAGGATGGAACGGACGACGCGATTGCGCGTGCCGCGCTGCTCGTCGAGGACGGGCGCGGGCGCAGCGCCGCCGGGCCCTGTGGCCGGAGTGGCCGCGGGTCCCGTCTGAGCCTCGCTCACGTTTTTCACAACGCTATTGTTGCGTAATTCCCTGGACCACGACAAGCCCTGCCCGACCGGCCCGACGGTGGTCTCGATCACTTAGGGTCACCTAATCCGGGCCTGTTTCCGCCCCGGGCCACCGCCGGCCGCCGCCGGTTCGTAGACTTCCCGGCATGCGAAACGAGCCCGCCGTCGAGGTCGTCGGCCTGGTCAAGCGGTACGGCGCGAAAACCGCGGTGAACGGGCTGAACCTGTCCGTGGCGCGCGGGACCCTGACGGCCGTGCTCGGCCCCAACGGGGCGGGCAAGACCACCACCATCGAGACCTGCGAGGGATACCGCCGGCCCGACGCCGGAACGGTCCGCGTACTGGGACTCGACCCCGTGGCCGAGTCCGCCGCGCTCCGTCCGCGCATCGGGGTGATGCTCCAGAGCGGCGGGGTTTATCCGGGAGCGCGCGCAGAAGAGATGCTGCGCCACACCGCCTCCCTGCACGCGCACCCCGTGGACGTCGACGCGCTCATCGAGCGGCTGGGGCTGGCCGCCTGCGGCCGCACCTCCTACCGGCGGCTGTCCGGCGGGCAGCAGCAGCGGCTCTCCCTCGCGATGGCCGTCGTGGGCCGCCCCGAACTCGTCTTCCTGGACGAGCCGACCGCGGGTCTCGACCCGCAGGCACGCCACGCCACCTGGGAACTCGTGCGCGAGCTGCGCGCCGACGGCGTCACCGTCGTACTCACCACCCACCACATGGACGAGGCCGAGCAGCTCGCGGACGACGTCGCGATCGTGGACGGCGGCAAGGTCATAGCCCAGGGCAGCCCCGAGCAGCTGTGCAAGGGCGGCGCGGAGAACACCCTGCGCTTCGGCGGCCGCCCCGGACTGGACCTCGTCTCGCTGCTGAAGGCGCTCCCCGCCCAGTCGGCGGCCGTCGAGCTGACCCCCGGCACGTACCGCGTCTCCGGCGAGGTCGACCCGCAGCTGCTGGCCACCGTGACGAGCTGGTGCGCGCAGAACGGCGTCATGCCCGACCGGATCTCGGTCGAGCGGCACACCCTGGAAGACGTCTTCTTGGAGCTGACCGGCAAGGAGCTGCGGGCATGACGGCGTACGACACCCCCGGCCGGGGGCACGGGGGTCGCCCCCCGGAAGACGACAGCCTGGAGCTGACCGGCAAGGAGCTGCGCGCATGAGCGCTACGGGCACGTTCACCCCGAATCCCGGCGCGGCGCCGCTCCCTCGGATGATCCGGGCGCAGGCCGCCCTGGAGACCCGGATGCTGCTGCGCAACGGCGAACAGCTGCTGCTGACCATCATCATCCCGGCTCTGCTGCTGGTCCTCTTCAGCGCCGTCGACATCATCGATACCGGCGGCGGGAAGTCCGTCGACTTCCTCGCCCCCGGCGTGCTGGCCCTCGCCGTGATGTCCACGGCGTTCACCGGCCAGGCCATCGCGACCGGCTTCGAACGCCGCTACGGCGTCCTGAAGCGGCTCGGCGCGTCGCCGCTGCCACGCTGGGCGCTGATGACCGCCAAGACGTGTGCGGTGCTGGTCACCGAGGCCCTCCAGGTGGTGCTGCTGGCGGTGATCGCCTTCGCCCTGGGCTGGTCCCCGCACGGCAATCCGCTGGCCGTACTCCTGCTCCTGGTGCTCGGAACCGCCGCGTTCTCCGGTCTCGGCCTGCTGATGGCGGGCACGCTGAAGGCGGAGGCGACGCTGGCCGCCGCGAACCTGGTCTTTCTGCTGCTGCTGGTCGGCGGCGGCGTGATCGTGCCGCTGGACAAGTTCCCCGGCGCGGCGCGGAGCGTCCTGGAACTGCTGCCGATCTCGGCGCTCTCCGACGGCCTGCGCGACGTGCTCCAGCACGGCGCGGGGATGCCGTGGGGCGACCTCGGCATCCTCGCCGTATGGGCCGTGCTCGGCCTGGGCGCCGCCGCCCGCTGGTTCCGCTGGGAGTGACCCCGGCGGCGTCCGTGCGACACCGTCCGGACCCTGTGCGAGAGCCCGCGGAAGAGCCCCGGAACACCGACTCGGCCCCCAAGTGAAAAGATGCACAAGCACCTGATTACGATGAGCGCGTGCCGAATACGCTGAACCCCCTCCAGCTCATCGCCGACCGCTGGCAGCCCTCCGCGCGCTTCGTGCGCGGAGCCGCGCTGGCCACCGTCGTGATGGCCGTGATCATCGTCGTCACCGGCGGCGCGGTGCGGCTGACCCAGTCCGGGCTCGGCTGCCCGACCTGGCCGACCTGCACCGAAGAGAGCCTGACGCCCACCGGGGCGATGGGCATCAACGGCATCATCGAGTTCAGCAACCGCATGCTGACGTATGTGCTCTGCGGGGTCGTCGGCCTGTTCATCATCGCCTCGCGGGCCCTCGCCCCCCGCCGCCGCGGCCTCACCCGGCTCGGCTGGGCGCAGTTCTGGCTCGTGATGGGCAACGCGGTCGTCGGCGGCGTCACGGTGCTGACCGGCCTGAACCCGTACATCGTCAGCTCGCACTTCCTGCTGGCCTCCGGTCTGCTGACGGTCGCGGTGATCACCTGGCAGCGCTCCCGCGAGGGGGACGCCGAGCCGCGCGACCTCGTCGGCCGGCCGGTGCGGCAGCTGTCCTGGGTGCTCGTCGCGGCGAGCGCCGCGCTGATCGTCATCGGCACCGTGGTCAGCGGCGCGGGCAAGCACGCCGGCGACGCGTCCAAGGACGTGCGGCGCATCCCGCTGGACTGGCGCGAGGTCACCCAGCTGCACGTGGACTTCGTCTTCATCGTCGTCGGGCTGACGGTGGCGCTGTGGTTCACGCTGCGGGCCGTGAAGTCCCCCGCGGAGCCGCGCCGCAAGGTGCTGGAGATGTTCGTGGTGCTGCTGGCGCAGGGCGCCATCGGCTATGTGCAGTACTTCACCGACACGCCCGAGCTGCTCGTCGGGGTGCACATGTTCGGGTCCTGCCTGGTGTGGATCGCGGTGCTGCGGGTCTTCCTGTCGCTGCGCGAGCGCGCCGAAGCACCGATGCTGCCCGCGCCCTCGGGCGAGCAGCCTTCCGGCGAGCAGCCCTCGGGCGAGCACGAAGCCGTTCAGCCCGCCGCCCCGGCCGCGTCCAGCCGGTAGATCCGCCGGGCGGTGCCGGCCGCGACGAGCGAGGCGATCCGCCGCGCGTCGGCCCGCCCGCAGACGCCGTCGGCGACCCATTCGGCGACGAGCCGGTCCATGGCCGACACGAACCGCCGCGCGCCCACCACGTAGAGCTCGGCGAGCGCCCGCGCGCCCGTGGAGAACAGCAGCTTGCCGAACGGGGCCTCCCCCAGCGTCTCCTGGGGCCGGGGCCCCGTATCCGCGTACACGTGCGGGAAGACCGCGGCGAGCTGCGCGGCCCGCCGGTGGTGCCGGAGGCCGGGCAGCAGCACCAGGTCGGTGCCGAGGCCGGTGGTGGCGCGCAGGAATCCGGTCAGCCGCCGCGGGTCCTGGCAGTGCAGTTGTACGGGCAGGCCGGTGGCGACGGCGCTCCACAGCAGATGGCCGACGAGCGCGGGGTCCCGCGGCCAGGAGCCGGTCCGGCGGGTGGCCAGCCAGCGGTCGGCGGTGCGGCGCACGCGGTCCGCGCCGGGCGGCTCGTCCTCGCAGACGTCGACGCCCAGGGCGAAGGCGGTCGCGTGCTGGGCTGCCGCGTACAGCGCCTCCGCGGTGTAGGCGGAGAAGGAGTCGGCGGACCCTGAGGTGTCCGCGACCTGTTCGGCGAGGGATTCCAGGCGTACGACCTCGTGAGCGCGGCCCTCGGCGGCGTCCGCCAGTTCCGGGGCCGACGTCAGTTCGCCGGGCGCGCCGGTGTCCAGCAGATAGGTGCCGATGCCCGACCCGCGCAGCAGTGCGCGGCCGGCCTGGTACGCGCCGAGTTCGCGCCGTCTGGCGAGGTAGCGGACGGGCGGGCAGTGCGGTTCCAGGCCGAGCAGCGGCGGGCACCAGCGGCGCACGGCGAGGCCGGCCCAGCCGTCGTAGTAGGTGGTGCCCGGCGGCGCGGGGCCGGCGGCTCCGGCGGCCTCGGCGAGGTGGGCCTCGAAGGTGCCGAGGCCGAGTTCGCCGTGGACCGCGCCATGGCTGTACTGATCGACGAGCGACGGCATGCCGTCCATCCGCTCCTCCTCGCCCGAGCGCCGGGGCGGCCGTGGGGGCCGCGGGGCCGCTCTCCGGTGGGTCTAACGGCCGAGGGGCGCGTCAGTTATCGGCGGTGGGATTGCCGGGGCCGCCGACTTGGATGCCCGCCATGCGGCTCCACTCGTACGGGCCGGTGCGGACCTTGGCGGCGAGGTCGCCGTCGAAGTCGTCCTGGAGGCCGATGCCCGCGAGCTCGGCGGCGTCGCGGGCGCTCTCGTGGGAGGGGGCGACGAGGTTGCCCCATTCGCCGTCGGCGCCGACGAGGGCGACCCTGGTGACGCCGCGGCCGATGTGCGCGAGCTGGCCCTCGGCGCTGCCGCCGTGGTGCTCGGCGAACGCCTTCATCTGCTTCGCGAGGCGCTTGGCGTGCCCGGCCGTCCGGCGCTGGGCCTTGTCGGGCGCGGTGTCGGGCGCGTTCTCTTCGGCCTGCTGCGGGTCGGCCTGCTGGGTGTCTGCCATGGCCAGGATGCTACCGACGGGTAAGGGAAATGGCGACGGGCGGGACCGGTGGCCTTGGCCACCGGTCCCGCCCGGGAGTTCCAGAGTCGCGCGTCAGCGCAGGAAGGGGTCCACCGCGACCGCCACGAAGAGCAGCGACACGTAGGTGATGGACCAGTGGAAGAGCCGCATCTCCTTGAGCTTGGCGCCCGTGACCCCGGCCTTGGCGCGGGCCAGCAGCCCGTGCGCCTCCTTGAGCCACCAGCCGCCGGTCACGACGGCCACGGCCGGGTAGAACCAGCCGGTGTACCCGAGCGGCCACAGCGTCAGCGACACGGCGACCATCACCCAGCTGTAGATGACGATCTGCCGGGCGACCACCGTGTTGGAGGCGATGACGGGCAGCATCGGCACGCCAACCCGCGCGTAGTCCTCCTTGACCTTCATCGACAGCGGCCAGTAGTGCGGCGGCGTCCAGAAGAACATGACGAGGAAGAGGACCACGGCGGCCCAGGAGACCGAGTTGGTGACCGAGGACCAGCCGATGAAGACCGGCATGCAGCCCGCGATGCCGCCCCACACGATGTTCTGCGACGTGCGCCGCTTGAGGACCATCGTGTAGAGGACGACGTAGAAGAGGAGCGCGCCCAGCGACAGCGCGGCGGACAGCCAGTTGACGAGGAGTCCGAACCACAGCGTCGAGACGACCGCGAGGACGAGCCCGAAGACCAGGCCCTCGCGCGGCGAGATCAGGCCGGTCACCAGCGGGCGCTGGGAGGTCCGGTCCATCATCGCGTCGATGTCGCGGTCGATGTACATGTTCAGCGCGTTGGCGCCGCCCGCGGACAGGTAGCCGCCGAAGCAGGTGGCCAGCACCAGCCACAGGTTGGGCACGCCCTGTTCGGCGAGGAACATCACCGGCACTGTGGTGATGAGCAGCAGTTCGATGATCCGTGGCTTGGTGAGAGCTACGAACCCTTTGACACGGGCCCCGAACGGCCGGTGGCTAGGGCTCGTAGCGAGCACCCCCGCAGGACGGGATTCGACGGCCGTCACGCACACCCCTGGTTCAGTGACTTCAGCGGCGGACGCCGCGATAAGACCCAGCAAGCACCGGGCGTGATGGCCCGGTAAAGACTTGCGCGTACCACGCCACTCTAGACGTAGCGGATACCTCGGCCTTCGCGGGGGTGGGCCCGTGTTGGACGACGTCCCGCTTCGGAGGAACGGCCCCGCTCAGGAGGCGGGGCGCGGGCTTCGCGGGCACCCTGGATACACGGCCGCACCTGGGCGCCGGGAATGACCGAGCCGCGCGTTCGGTTGCCGCAGACGTCGGGTCAGGCAACCGACCGCACGTCGAAAAGGCGCACGTTCCGGCGGGGGTAGGCTCGACAGCGCCCGGCTGACACACCGTCCCGCGGCACTCGACATGTGGAGAGGAGCCCTGACGCAGGGTGAGCACCAAGCCGACCACCACAGACCTCGACTGGACCGATCTGGACCAGCGGGCCGTAGATACCGTCCGCGTCCTGGCCATGGATTCCGTGCAGAAGGTCGGCAACGGCCATCCCGGCACGGCCATGAGCCTCGCGCCCGCCGCGTACCTGCTGTTCCAGAAGCTGATGCGGCACGACCCGAGCGACGCCGACTGGACCGGCCGTGACCGGTTCGTCCTCTCCCCGGGTCACACCAGCCTCACCCTCTACATCCAGTTGTACCTGGCGGGGTACGGCCTGGAGCTGGACGACCTCAAGTCGTTCCGCACCTGGGGCAGCAAGACCCCCGGCCACCCCGAGCACGGCCACACCCGCGGCGTGGAGACCACCACGGGCCCGCTGGGCCAGGGCATCGCCAACGCGGTGGGCATGGCGATGGCCGCCCGCTACGAGCGCGGCCTGTTCGACCCGGACGCCGCCGCCGGCGCCTCCCCCTTCGACCACACCATCTGGGCGATCGTCTCCGACGGCGACGTCGAAGAGGGCATCTCGGCCGAGGCCAGCTCACTGGCCGGCCACCAGAAGCTCGGCAACATCGTCGCGATCTACGACGACAACCACATCTCGATCGAGGGCGACACCGAGACGGCGCTCTCCGAGGACGTGCTGAAGCGGTACGAGGCGTACGGCTGGCACGTACAGCGCGTCGAGCAGTCCGCCAACGGCGACTTCGACGTCAAGGCCCTCTACAAGGCGCTGAAGGCGGCGCAGGCCGAGACCGAGCGCCCCTCGATCATCGGGGCCCGCACGATCATCGCCTGGCCGGCCCCGAACGCGCAGAACACCGGCGCCGCGCACGGCGCGGCGCTCGGCGACGAAGAGGTCGCCGCGACCAAGAAGGTGCTGGGCTTCGACCCGGAGCAGACCTTCCAGGTCGAGGACGAGGTCTTCGCCCACGCCCGCGAGGTCGTCGACCGCGGCCGCGACGCGCACGCCGCCTGGAACAAGCGGTTCGAGGAGTGGCGCGCCGCCAACCCGAAGCGCGCCGCCGAGTTCGACCGGATCAACGCGGCCGAGCTGCCCGACGGCTGGGAGAAGGCGCTGCCGTCCTTCCCGGCCGGCAAGGCCGTCGCGACCCGCAAGGCGTCCGGCGAGGTCCTGAAGGCGCTGGGCGACGTGGTCCCCGAGCTGTGGGGCGGCTCCGCCGACCTGGCCGGCTCGAACAACACCACGATCGACGCCTCGTCCTCGTTCCTCCCGGCGGGCAACCCGCTGCCGGAGGCCAGCCCGTACGGCCGTACGGTGCACTGGGGCATCCGCGAGCACGCCATGGGCTCGACCATGAACGGCATCGCGCTGCACGGCAACACCCGCATCTACGGCGGCACCTTCCTGGTGTTCTCCGACTACATGCGCCCCGCCGTGCGGCTCGCCGCGCTGATGCGGCTGCCGGTCACGTACGTGTGGACGCACGACTCCATCGGCCTCGGCGAGGACGGCCCGACCCACCAGCCGGTCGAGCACATGTCCGCGCTGCGCGCGATTCCGGGCCTGAACATGGTCCGTCCGGCCGACGCCAACGAGACGGCCACCGCCTGGCGCGAGATCATGCGCCGCCACAACGCCAAGCCCGCGCCGCACGGCCTCGCCCTCACCCGGCAGAACGTGCCGACGTACGAGGCGAACGAGGACGCCGCCAAGGGCGGTTACACCCTCTTCGAGGCCGAGGGCGGCCGGCCGCAGGTCATCCTGATCGGCACCGGCTCCGAGGTCCAGCTGGCCGTCGAGGCCCGCGAGGCGCTCCAGGCCGAGGGCGTTCCCACCCGGGTGGTGTCGATGCCGTCCGTCGAGTGGTTCGAGGAGCAGGATCAGGCGTACCGCGACGGCGTGCTGCTGCCGGACGTGAAGGCGCGCGTCGCGGTCGAGGCCGGGATCGGCCTGACGTGGCACCGCTTCGTCGGCGACGCCGGCCGGATCGTCTCGCTGGAGCACTACGGCGCCTCCGCCGACTACAAGGTGCTCTACCGCGAGTTCGGCCTGACATCCGAGGCTGTCATCGCCGCGGCCCGCGAGTCGCTCGCCGCCGCCGGCCGCTGACGCCCGTATACGACAAGTAGGAGATGCAATTTCCATGACGGACGCACTCAAGCGCCTCTCCGACGAAGGCGTCGCGATCTGGCTGGACGACCTGTCGCGCAAGCGCATCACGTCCGGCAACCTGGCCGAGCTGATCGACCAGAGCCACGTCGTCGGCGTCACCACCAACCCGTCGATCTTCCAGAAGGCGATCTCCTCGGGCGACGGTTACGAGCAGCAGCTCGCCGACCTCGCGGCCCGCAAGGTCACCGTCGAGGAAGCCATCCGCATGATCACGACGGCGGACGTCCGCGACGCCGCCGACATCCTGCGGCCGGTCTTCGACGCGACGGACGGCCAGGACGGCCGGGTCTCCATCGAGGTCGACCCGCGGCTGGCGCACAACACCGGGGCCACGGTCGCCGAGGCCAAGCAGCTCGCCTGGCTGGTGGACCGCCCCAACACCCTGATCAAGATCCCGGCCACCAAGGCGGGGCTCCCGGCGATCACCGAGACGATCGGCCTGGGCATCAGCGTCAACGTCACGCTGATCTTCTCGCTGGAGCGCTACCGCGCGGTCATGGACGCCTACCTGGCCGGTCTGGAGAAGGCCAAGGCCGCGGGCCTGGACATCTCCAAGATCCACTCGGTGGCGTCCTTCTTCGTGTCCCGCGTGGACACCGAGATCGACAAGCGCCTCGACGCCCTCGGCGGCGACGCCAAGGCACTGAAGGGCAAGGCCGCGCTGGCCAACGCCCGCCTCGCCTACCAGGCGTACGAGGAGGTCTTCTCCTCCGACCGGTGGACCGCGCTGGAGTCGGCCGGCGCCAACCGGCAGCGTCCGCTGTGGGCCTCGACCGGCGTCAAGGACCCGGCCTACAAGGACACCCTGTACGTGGTCGACCTGGTCGCCCCGAACACGGTGAACACCATGCCGGAGGCCACCCTGGAGGCGACCGCCGACCACGGCGAGATCACCGGTGACACGGTGCGCGGCACGTACGACGAGGCGCAGAGCCAGATCGACGACCTCGCCGCCGCCGGGGTCTCCTACGACGATGTCGTGCAGCTCCTGGAGGACGAGGGCGTCGACAAGTTCGAGGCGGCCTGGGTCGACCTCCTGAAGTCCACCGAGGCCGAGCTCAAGCGTCTGTCCCCTTCGGAGGCGTGACCTTGTCCCCTGTATCCGCAAGCGGAGTCAACCCGCTGCGTGACGCACAGGACCGGCGGCTCCCGCGTATCGCGGGGCCGTCGGGCCTGGTCATCTTTGGCGTCACGGGCGATTTGTCCCGCAAAAAGCTGATGCCCGCGGTGTACGACCTCGCCAACCGCGGCCTGCTGCCGCCGGGCTTCTCACTCGTCGGCTTCGCCCGGCGCGACTGGGAGAACGAAGACTTCGCCCAGGTCGTCCACGACGCCGTCAAGGAACACGCGCGCACCCCCTTCCGCGAAGAGGTGTGGCAGCAGCTCGCCGAGGGCTTCCGGTTCGTCCCGGGCGTCTTCGACGACGACGAGGCGTTCAAGACCCTCAAGGCCACCATCGACGAGCTCGACAAGGCCCGCGGCACCGGCGGCAACTTCGCCTTCTACCTCTCCGTACCGCCGAAGTTCTTCCCCAACGTCGTCGAACAGCTCAAGAAGCACGGGCTGTCCGAGGGACCGGGCGACTCCTGGCGGCGCGCGGTGATCGAGAAGCCGTTCGGCCACGACCTCAAGAGCGCGCAAGAGCTCAACCAGATCGTGCACGACGTCTTCCCGCCCAACGAGGTCTTCCGGATCGACCACTACCTGGGCAAGGAGACGGTCCAGAACATCCTGGCGCTGCGGTTCGCCAACACGATGTTCGAGCCGATCTGGAACCGGTCCTACGTCGACCACGTGCAGATCACCATGGCCGAGGACATCGGCATCGGCGGCCGGGCCGGCTACTACGACGGCATCGGCGCGGCCCGCGACGTCATCCAGAACCACCTGCTCCAGCTCCTCGCGCTCACCGCGATGGAGGAGCCCGGCTCCTTCCACCCGAAGGCGCTGGTCGCGGAGAAGCTCAAGGTGCTGGGCGCGGTCGAGCTGCCCAAGGACCTCGGCGCGCACACCGTACGCGGCCAGTACGCGCACGCCTGGCAGGGCGGCGAAGAGGTGTCCGGCTACCTCGAAGAAGAGGGCATCGACCCCAAGTCGAAGACCGACACCTTCGCGGCCATCAAGCTGGAGATCAACAACCGCCGCTGGGCGGGCGTCCCCTTCTACCTGCGCACCGGCAAGCGCCTGGGACGCCGCGTCACGGAGATCGCGGTGGTCTTCAAGCGCGCGCCGTACCTGCCCTTCGAGGCCGGGTCCACCGAGGAGCTGGGGCAGAACGCCCTGGTCATCCGGGTGCAGCCGGACGAGGGCGTCACCGTGCGATTCGGCTCCAAGGTGCCCGGCACCTCGATGGAGGTCCGGGACGTCACCATGGACTTCGCCTACGGCGAGTCCTTCACCGAGTCCAGCCCGGAGGCGTACGAGCGGCTCATCCTCGATGTGCTGCTCGGCGACGCCAACCTCTTCCCCCGGCACCAGGAGGTCGAGCTGTCCTGGAACATCCTCGACCCGATCGAGGAGTACTGGGACAAGCACGGCAAGCCCGCGCAGTACGCGTCGGGCACCTGGGGGCCGGCAGAGGCGGACGAGATGCTCGCACGAGACGGCAGGAGCTGGCGCCGGCCATGAGAATCGATCTGACGGACACCACCTCGTCCCGTATCAACGCGGGTCTCATCGAGGCCCGGCACTCCATCGGCACCCCCGCCGTGGGAATGGTCCTCACCCTGGTCATCGTCACCGACGAGGGCAGCGCCTACGACGCGCTCAAGGCCGCCGGCGACGCGTCGCGGGAGCACCCCTCTCGCATCGTGGCCGTCATCAAGCGGCCCGGCCGCTCCCCGCGCGACCGCAAGATGGCCCGGCTGGACGCCGAGATCCGGGTCGGCTCCGACTCCGGCACCGGTGAGACCGTCGTCCTGCGCATGCACGGCGAACTGGCCAACCACGCCGAGTCGGTCGTCCTCCCGCTGCTGCTGCCGGACGCCCCCGTGGTGGTCTGGTGGCCCGAGGACGCGCCGGACAACCCGGCCGCGGACCCGCTCGGCAAGCTGGCCCAGCGCCGGATCACCGACGCCGCCGCCGAGGAGGACCCGGTGACCGCGCTCGGGGTGCGCGCCGAGGCGTACGCGCCCGGCGACACCGACCTCGCCTGGACCCGGATCACGCCGTGGCGCAGCATGCTGGCCGCGGCGCTGGACCAGAAGCACTCCGCGATCAGTTCCGCGGTCGTGGAGGGCGAGGCGTACAACCCGAGCAGCGAGCTGCTCGCGCTGTGGCTCGCCGATCGGCTGAAGGTGCCGGTCGAGCGGAAGGTCTCGGAGGGTCCCGGGCTCACCGCGGTCCGGCTGACCACGGCGGACGGCGTCATCTGCCTCGACCGCGCGGACGGCGCGCTGGCCGAGCTGGCCATGCCCGGCCAGCCGGACCGGCACGTGGCGCTCAAGCGGCGGGAGACCGCCGACCTGATCGCCGAGGAGCTGCGACGGCTCGACCCGGACGACATCTACCGGGCGACGGTGACGCTGGGCGTCAAGCAGCTGACCAGCGCGGACAAGCCGGCGGAGACGCCGGCCCCCGGCGGGTCCGCTGACGAGGCGCCGAAGAAGGACGCTCCGGCGGCCGCGAAGAAGAGCGCTCCGGCCAAGGGCGCTCCGAAGAAGGCGACGTCCAAGTGAGCGCCCCGCAGATCGTCGTGCACCGGGACAAGGAGCTGATGGCGCAGGCCGCGGCGGCCCGGCTGATCACGAAGATCGTGGACGCGCAGGCCGCCCGGGGCTCCGCCTCGGTCGTGCTGACCGGCGGGCGCAACGGCAACGGGCTGCTCGCGGCCCTCGCCGCGGCGCCCGCCCGGGACGCCGTGGACTTCTCACGGCTCGACCTGTGGTGGGGCGACGAGCGGTTCCTGCCGGACGGGGACCCGGAGCGCAACGTCACCCAGGCCCGCGAGGCGCTGCTGGACGCGGTGGACCTCGACCCGGCCCGCGTGCACGAGATGCCGGCGTCCCACGGCCCGTACGGCAACGACCCGGACGCGGCGGCGGAGGCCTACGCGGCCGAGCTGGCCGCGGCCGCCGGGCCCGAGGACCACGGCCCGGTGCCGTCCTTCGACGTGCTGCTGCTGGGCGTCGGCCCGGATACGCACGTCGCGTCGCTCTTCCCCGAGCAGCCGGGCGTACGGGAGAGCGAGCGCATGGTCGTCGGCGTACGCGGCGCGCCCAAGCCCCCGCCCAACCGCGTCTCCCTGACGCTCCCCGCGATCCGCGCGGCCCGCGAGGTCTGGCTGCTGGCGGCGGGCGAGGACAAGGCGCGGGCGGTGACGATCGCCCTCTCGGGCGCGGGCGAAGTCCAGGCCCCGGCAGCCGGCGCCTACGGCCGCACCCGCACCCTCTGGCTCCTGGACCGAGCAGCGGCGGCGGACCTCCCCCGCTCGCTGTACCCGCCGGCTTCGGCGTAGGGCGGGACGGGACGACTCATCGATCTCCTCACAGCTGGGAAACCAGCCCGTCCGGCGATCGATCGTTACGGCCACGGCCACCTCCCAGCGTTGGCCGGGAGGAGATCGATGGGCACCACATCCAGCCCGTCCGGCGATTGAGGACCGGGGCCCGGGGCGGAGCCCCGATCTGTGAGCCGTACATACGCACCGAGCCCCGGTCACCGCGAAGGTGACCGGGGCCCGGCGTGGCGGAGAACCTCAGCGCCCCCGCAGCGAACGGTAACGCGCGACCAGCGCGGCGGTGGACTCGTCCAGCCCGGAAACCTCGGCGCCCTCACTGAGCGCGGGCTCGATCCGCTTCGCGAGCACCTTGCCCAGCTCGACGCCCCACTGGTCGAAGGAGTCGATGTTCCAGATGGCTCCCTGCACGAACACCTTGTGCTCGTAGAGCGCGATCAGCTGCCCGAGCACCGACGGGCTGAGTTCCTTCGCGAGGATCGTGGTGGTGGGCCGGTTCCCCTTGAACGTCTTGTGCGGGACCAGCTCGGCCGGCACCCCTTCCGCCGCGACCTCCTCCGGCGTCTTGCCGAAGGCGAGCGCCTGCCCCTGCGCGAACAGGTTCGCCATCAGCAGGTCGTGCTGGGCCACCAGGCCCGGCAGCAGATCGTCCACCGGCTCGGCGAAGCCGATGAGGTCGGCGGGGATCAGCTTGGTGCCCTGGTGCAGCAGCTGGTAGTACGCGTGCTGGCCGTTGGTGCCGGGCGTGCCCCAGACGACGGGCCCGGTCTGCCAGTTCACCGGCTCGCCGTCGCGGTCCACGGACTTGCCGTTGGACTCCATGTCCAGCTGCTGGAGGTAGGCCGTGAACTTCGACAGGTAGTGGCTGTAGGGCAGGACCGCGTGCGACTGCGCGTCGTGGAAGCCGCCGTACCAGACGCCCAGCAGGCCCAGCAGCAGCGGGACGTTCTCCTCGGGCGGGGCGCAGCGGAAGTGCTCGTCGACGAGGTGGAAGCCCGCCAGCATCTCCCGGAATCGGTCCGGCCCGATGGCGATCATCAGGGACAGGCCGATCGCCGAGTCGTACGAGTAGCGCCCGCCGACCCAGTCCCAGAACTCGAACATGTTGGCCACGTCGATGCCGAACTCCGAGACCTTCTCGGCGTTGGTCGACAGCGCCACGAAGTGCTTGGCGACGGCGTCCTGGCCGGCTCCGAGGCCGTTCAGGAGCCAGTCGCGGGCGGAGGTGGCGTTGGTGATGGTCTCGATGGTGGTGAAGGTCTTCGAGGCGATGATGAACAGCGTCTCGGCCGGGTCGAGGTCCCGCACTGCCTCGTGCAGGTCCGCGCCGTCCACGTTCGAGACGAAGCGGAACTGGAGGTCGCGGGCGGTGAAGGCGCGCAGCGCCTCGTAGGCCATCGCCGGGCCGAGGTCGGAGCCGCCGATGCCGATGTTGACGACGGTCTTGATCGGCTTGCCGGTGTGGCCCTTCCAGTCGCCCGAGCGCACCCGGTCGGCGAAGACCTGCATCTTGGTGAGCACCGCGTGCACGGCGGGGACCACGTTCTGGCCGTCCACCTCGATGACCGCGGACTCGGGGGCGCGCAGCGCGGTGTGGAGGACGGCGCGGTCCTCGGTGGTGTTGATCTTCTCGCCGCGGAACATCGCGTCCCGCAGCTCGCTCACTCCGGCCGCGGCCGCCAGCTCGCGCAGCAGGCGGAGCGTCTCGTCGGTGACGAGGTGCTTGGAGTAGTCCAGGTACAGGTCGCCCACCTGGAGGCCGTAGCGCTCGCCGCGCCCGGGGTCGTCCGCGAAGAGGTCCCGCAGGTGCACCTCCCCCAGCTCGTCCCGGTGCTTGGCCAGCGCGTTCCACTGAGGCATCTGGTCGAGCCTGCTGCGGCCGTCTGCGTTCATCTCGGACATCAGCCCACTTCTTCTCGTACCTGTCCCGCCGCCTTCCAACCTAATTGATCAGACTCCGGTATGAGACGTCTGCCCGCGGTCCGCCGCCATTCCGCTGTCCGCCTCCTTGAGGGCGGGTGAGAGCGCGAGGACCGCGAGGACGAAGAGCGCCGCCGCGAGCAGCATCGGCGTGTTCAGCCCCCAGGCGGCGGCCACCGCTCCCCCGGCGAGCGCGCCGAAGGGCGCGCCCGCCACGCCGAGCGTGCGGAACGCGGCGCTGGTGCGGCCGAGCATCCCGGCGGGGCTGCGGCGCTGCATCAGGGTCACCTGGGTGACGTTCCAGAGCATGCCGACGAAGCCGAAGACCGCCATGGCGGCGATCGCGGCCGGCAGGAAGCGGGCGGTTCCGAGCACGGCCAGGCAGCCGGCCTGGAGCCCGCCGCCGAGGAACAGGCTCCGGGCCGGCCCGAGCCGTCCCGTGATCCGCCCGGCGGCCAGGCCGCCCGCCACCCCGCCGATGCCATAGGCCGCGACGGCCGCCGCGTAGCCCGCGTCGCCGGCGTCCAGCCACCCCTTGACCAGCAGCGGGAGCATGGCGATGAGCGCGCCGACGCCGACGTTGCACAGGGTGGTGGACGCGCACAGCCAGCGCAGCAGCCGGTCGCGCCAGAGCGCCCGTATGCCGTCGGCTATCTCGCGCCGCAGGGTGCGCCCGGCGGCGCGGGCCGGCCGCCGCGGCGGGTCCGCCCGCAGCCCGGCCACGAGGACGGCCGCGAGGAGGTACGTGCCCGCGTCGGCGGCGTACGGCATGGCGAGGCCGATGCCGAGGAGCACCGGGACCAGCGGCGCCCCGACGAACGAGCCGGCTATCTGCTGGCCGGTCATCAGCCGCGCGTTCGCGGTGCCCAGCGCCGCTTCGTCCACGACGGCGGGCAGCAGGGCCGTGGCCGCGTTGTCGAAGAGCGTCTGGAGGGTCGTGAGCGCGAAGGCGACCGCGATGAGCAGGCCGATCGTCGCCGCCCCGCAGGCCACGGCGGCGCCGAAGGCCGCCATGAGCAGGGCGCGGACCACGTCCACCGCCCACATGGCCCGCCGCTGGTCGACCCGGTCCGCGACGGCGCCGCCGAGCAGTCCGAACAGCAGCCACGGCAGGAATCCGGCGGCGGTGACCAGCGAGACGAGCACCGGCGAATCGGTCAACGAGACGGCGAGCAGGGGCAGTGCGGCGGAGCGCAGCGCGTCTCCGACGCGGGAGATCACGGCCGCCGACCACAGCCGCTTGAAGCCCCCTCCGACACCCGGACGGACCACTCTCTCGTCAACCGCCGTCACAGCTCCCCCGTTTCCCGCACCCGCTCCGGCCATTGACGAAACCGTAGCGGCGACCACTGACAACGGCCCGGCCGCGCACCCTCAAAGGGTGCGCGGCCGGGCCGTGTTGGTCAGGAGCCGTGCTTCCTGCCGTCGCTCTCGTCCGGTCGGACTCGCTCAGATCTCGCCGCGGAGCTTGGCGAGCGCCTCGGCGAGGATCGCCTCGCCGTCCGCGTCGCTGCGCCGCTCGCGCACGTACGCGAGGTGCGTCTTGTACGGCTCGGTACGCGGCGGGTCCGGCGGATTGTCCCGCTCCTTGCCTGCGGGGAAACCACAGCGCGGGCAGTCCCAAGTGTCGGGAATCTGCGCGTCGCTGGCGAAGCTCGGCTGCGTCTCGTGCCCGTTCGAGCACCAGAAGGAGATGCGGAGGCGCGGCGCGGACTCGCCTCGCTCGGCCTCCCCCATCGGCCCCGCTCCGACCCGACTTCCTCGGATCGCGTTGCCACTTGCCACGGTCGTAACTCCCTGCGTGATGGTGCCGCGAAGCGTCAAATGAGCAGCTCCGCTGCGGGCGCCCCAGTCTACGTAAGGCCCAACGCGCGTCCAGTGGCCGGAGTTACCGCCCGTCCCCGGGACGCAAGGCCCATGATAGGCCGCGCATACGACGGTACGTCAGCTGTCGAGCTTCATCAGCAGGCCGAGCACAATGATGCAGACGAACCACAGCACGCCGACGACGATGGTGATCCGGTCGAGGTTGCGCTCGGCGACCGAGGAACCCCCGACGGAGGACTGCATGCCGCCGCCGAACATGTCGGAGAGGCCGCCGCCCTTCCCCTTGTGCATGAGCACCAGCATCATCATCAGCAGGCTGAAGACGATGAGGGCGATCGAGAACCCCAAGACCACGGCTGGACCAACTCTCTCGGACTGAACACTCTCGGACTGAAAACGCCAGAACCGCTAAGGAACACTGAAAACGGCGCAGGGCCGGGCGGCGCGTATACGCCGGTCCCGGCCCCGACAGGGTACGACGGGTGGGCCCCATCGTCATAGCAGCCGTAGCCGCCGCCCGCTGCTACTGGTCGCGGAACCTGACGATCTTGACGAACTCGTCCACGTCCAGCGCCGCGCCGCCCACCAGGGCGCCGTCGACGTCCGGCTGCGCCATGATCGCCGCGACGTTGCCGGACTTCACGGAGCCGCCGTACTGGATGCGGACCTTGTCGGCCAGCTCCTGGCCGTAGAGCTCGGCGAGCCGCCCGCGGATGGCGCCGCAGACTTCCTGCGCGTCCTCGGGGGTGGCGACCTCGCCGGTGCCGATCGCCCAGACCGGCTCGTAGGCGATCACGATGGACTCGGCCTGCTCGGCCGGGACGTCCGCGAGGGCGCCGTCGAGCTGCGCGAGGGTGTGCGACACCTGGTTGCCGGCCTTGCGGACGTCCAGGCCCTCGCCGACGCACAGGATCGGGGTGAGGCCGTTGAGGTAGGCGGCCTTGACCTTGGCGTTGCAGACCTCTTCGTTCTCGCCGTGGTACTGGCGGCGTTCGGAGTGCCCGATCGCGACGTACGTGCACTTCAGCTTGGCGAGCATCGCGCCGGAGATCTCACCGGTGTACGCGCCGGAGGCGTGCGCCGACAGGTCCTGGGCGCCGTACTTGATCTTGAGCTTGTCGCCGTCGACCAGCGTCTGCACCGACCGGAGGTCGGTGAACGGCGTCAGCACGGCGACCTCGACGGACTCGTAGTCCTTGTCGGCGAGGGCGAAGGCGAGCTTCTGGACGTGCGCGATGGCCTCAAGGTGGTTGAGGTTCATCTTCCAGTTGCCCGCCATCAGCGGGGTGCGGTCACTCACGGTGATTCAGTCCTCCAGTGCGGCGAGGCCGGGGAGCGTCTTGCCTTCGAGGTATTCGAGGCTCGCGCCGCCGCCGGTCGAGATATGGCCGAAGGCGTTCTCGTCGAAGCCCAGCAGGCGCACGGCCGCGGCCGAGTCGCCGCCGCCGACGACGGTGAACGCCGGGCTGTCCAGCAGCGCCTGTGCGACGGCTTTGGTGCCCTCGGCGTAGTCGGGGTGCTCGAAGACGCCCATCGGCCCGTTCCAGAAGACGGTGGCCGTGTCGGCGAGCTTCGAGGCGTACAGCTTGCGGGTCTCGGGACCGATGTCCAGACCCTCCTGGTCGGCCGGGATGGCGTCCGCGGCGACCGTCGTGGGGTTGGCCGGAGCCTTGGTCTCCAGGTCCGGGAACTCACCGGCGACCAGGACGTCGACGGGGAGCACGAACTCCACGCCGCGCTCCTCGGCGCGCTTCAGGTAGCCCTGGACCTTCGGGATCTGGTCCTCCTGGAGCAGCGAGATGCCGACCTCGTGGCCCTGGGCCTTGAGGAAGGTGTACGCCATGCCGCCGCCGATCAGGATGCGGTCGGCCTTCTCCAGCAGGTGCTCGATGACCCCGAGCTTGTCGGAGACCTTCGCGCCGCCCAGGACGACGGCGTAGGGCCGCTCGACCTCGGCGGTCAGCTTCTTCAGGACGCCGACCTCGGTGGCGATGAGGTAGCCGGCGGCGTGCGGCAGCCGGGCCGGGAGGTCGAACACGGAGGCGTGCTTGCGGTGCACCGCACCGAAGCCGTCGCCCACGTACAGGTCCGCGAGTTCCGCGAGCCGGTCGGCGAACGCGCCGCGCTCGGCGTCGTCCTTGCTCGTCTCGCCCGCGTTGAAACGGAGGTTCTCCAGCAGCGTGACCTCGCCGTTCGCCGTTGCGGCTACGGTGGCCTTCGCGCTGTCGCCGACCGTGTCGGTGGCGAACGAGACGTTCTTGCCGAGCAGTTCGCCCAGTCGCGCCGCGGCCGGCGCGAGGGAGAACCGCGGGTCCGGGGCGCCCTTCGGGCGGCCCAGGTGTGAGGCGACGATCACCTTGGCGCCCGCCTCGGCGAGCGCGCTGACCGTCGGGACGACGGCGCGGATGCGTCCGTCGTCGGTGATGGCGGTGCCGTCCAGCGGCACGTTGAGGTCGGCGCGGACGAAGATCCGCTTCCCTTCGACCCCGTCCTGGATGAGTTCGTCGATCGTCTTCATGGTGACTCCGTCGTAGTCAGTCATGAGACAGGGCCCGGACGGCGCGTCATCGCGCCGCACGAGCCCTGTCCTTCACATCTCGGTGCCCGGGTCAGGCAACGGTCAGAGCTGCCCGCCGACGTAGGTGGTCAGGTCCACCAGGCGGTTGGAGTAGCCCCACTCGTTGTCGTACCAGCCGATGACCTTGACGCTCTTGCCCTGGACCATGGTCAGGGAGGAGTCGAACGTGCAGGAGGCCGGCCAGTTGACGATGTCCGAGGAGACGATCGGGTCCTCGGTGTACTCCAGGATGCCCTTGAGCTGGCCTTCGGCGGCCTTCTGGAACGCGGCGTTGACCTCGTCCTTGGAGGCTTCCCGCTCCAGCTCGATGACCAGGTCGGTGACCGAGCCGGTGGGGACCGGGACGCGCATGGCGATGCCGTCCAGCTTGCCGGCGAGCTCCGGGATCACCAGGGCGGTGGCCTTGGCGGCACCGGTGGTGGTCGGGATGATGTTCTCGGCGGCGGCGCGGGCGCGGCGCAGGTCCTTGTGCGGGAAGTCCAGGATGCGCTGGTCGTTCGTGTACGCGTGGACCGTGGTCATCATGCCCTTGACGATGCCGAAGTTCTCCAGGAGAACCTTGGCCATCGGCGCCACGCAGTTGGTGGTGCAGGAGGCGTTCGAGATGACGTGGTGGTTGGCCGCGTCGTACTTGTCCTGGTTGACGCCCATCACGATCGTGATGTCCTCGTCCTTGGCGGGCGCGGAGATCAGGACCTTCTTGGCGCCGGCGGCGAGGTGCTTGGCGGCGTCGGCCTTCTTGGTGAAGATGCCGGTGGACTCGATGACGATGTCGGCGCCGAGCTCGCCCCACGGGAGGGCGGCCGGGTCGCGCTCGGCCATCGTCTTGAAGGTCTGGCTGCCGACCGTGATGGTGTCGTCGGTGTGGCTGACCTCGTGCTTCAGGCGACCCAGGATGGTGTCGTACTTCAGCAGGTGAACCAGGGTGGCGTTGTCGGTCAGGTCGTTGACACCGACGATCTCGATGTCCGCACCCTGCTCCAGCAGGGCGCGGAAGTAGTTACGACCGATACGGCCAAAGCCGTTGATGCCTACGCGGATCGTCACGAACCGATCTCCTCGTTGGTTTGCCGGTCTGGACGCCGGCGAGCTGTATGGGATGTCCCCGACCTAGTCCGACCCTACCTCTAACAAGGGACGTACGTGACATTGGCAGCGCTGGCCCGCACCCCTTGTCGCGGGGTGCGGGCCGGCGCTCCCGGTCACGCTCGGTCAGCCGCGGACGGCCCGCAGCGCGCCGCCCAGGAGCTTGGCCCGCTCGGCCGCTCCCGGCACGTGTTCCAGGCCGAAGCCCAGCAGGACGGTGTCGCGGGTGGTGACGGCCGCCGAGGAGTGGAAGAGCTCCTTGGAGCGGGTCCAGTCGGAGGCGCTCGCCGGGCTGCCGGGCGGCGGTCCGGGCACGGTCCAGGGGGCGAGGGCGGTCTCGAACCCCTCGGTGGGCTGTGCGGCGCCGCCGATGACGATCTTGGTGCTGTCGACGAAGACCCCGCGCCCTCCGGTGTTGGGGTCGGTGACGTACGAAACGGCCAGCTCGACCTTCTTGCCCGCGTAGGCGCTCAGGTCGAAGGAGGCCGGCTGCCAGCCCGCCGAGGAGCCGGTGAAGCGGTGCCACGCCCCCGAGGTGCCGCGCGGCTGGCAGCTGCCGTCGCCCAGGGTCAGGTAGTGGGTGAGCCAGGGGTGCAGGTTGATGTAGTAGCCCTGCCCGCACTCGGCGGGGACGTCGGTGGTGGTGCCGCCGTTCGCGTCGGGCAGCGTGGTCCAGTCGTCCTGGCCCACCGTGTGCGCCTCGACGACCGCGTTGTCATAGCCCTTTTCGGTGTCGTAGCTGAGCTGGAGGGCGAGGCCCGGCTTGTCCGCGGCGCTCGCGCCGGTCAGGTCGACGGTGCGGGCCAGCCGCGTATAGGCGCTGTCCTGGTGCTGAGCGGTCGCCATCCAGTCGCCCTCGTACGGCTGGGAGGGCGGGCGCGGGCCCTGGTAGTCCCCGGCGGCGGCGCCGGTGAACTGCGGGAATTGGGCCGGCGGCAGGGAGTCGGAGGTGACGGCGTACGAGCCGGCCGCGTCAAGGGGGTTGCCGGGGGCGTCCGCGAGGTTCGCGGCGACGTCCTTGAGGCCGCCCGCGCCGGTGAACTTCGTGGGCGCCTTGAGGGACGTACGGCCGTACGCGCCCAGGTAGTACTGGCTGAAGTCGTCGGTGTCGGCCGGGCCGACGCGCGAGCTGCCGCCGGCCAGCTCGCCGCTGGTGACGACCTTGCCGCCTTCGTTGATGAAGTCGCGCACGGCGAGCAGGGTCGGGCCGCCGGGGCGGTTCGCGCCGGTGTACCAGAGCACGGTCCGGAAGTGGCCGAGCACGCCGAGGGCGTGCGGCGCGCCCTGTTCGGCGACGTCCCAGACGGCGGCCTTGCGGCCGTTGTCCGCGAGGGCCTTGGTGTAGGCGGCGAGGTGGCGGGCGGGGCCGGCGCCGCCCTCGTCGGCGAGGATCAGGGTGTCGGCGCGGGGCCGTTCGGCGACCGTGTAGGTGAAGGGCTTGCTGGACGTGCTCGCCCCGTCGCGGGTGCGGCCGGTGAACCAGACCTGCACCTTGGAGCCGACCGCGGCGTCCTCCACCTGGGCCCGGTACTGGTCGAAGCGGAGGTTGTCGTCGCCTCCGTACCGTTCGCCGCCCGTCCACGCCTTCAGCGGTTCGGTGTGCGTACGGCCGCCGTCCACGCGGTAGTTGAGCCGCTTGTCGCGGAGGCTCTTGCGGGCGGTGACGGCGACCTGCTGGCCCTCGCCGCGCGCGTAGGAGATGGCGAAGGTGTCGGGGCTGAAGTCGGGCGCGGGGATGCCCACCGAGGAGGCCGGCCGGTCGGGGTGGAGGGAGCTCTCGGCGACCGAGAGGGCGAAGGGGATGTTCTTGGCGAACTCCCGCTGGATCAGTTTCTCGTCGTCCGGGAAGTTGAAGACGGACTGGCAGTCGGCCGGGTTCCAGGGGTCGTCGGGGTCGACGGCGGAGGCGGTCTGGCAGGTCGACATCTCCGGGGTGAACATCATGACCCCGTTGACGTTGGCCGCGTGGCCGTCGGCCTCGCCGTTGGTGGTGTACAGCTCGGAGGAGACCTGCGGGTGGTAGCCGGGGATCGCGGGGTTCTCCGGCGTGCCGGCCAGGGACCGGTAGATCACGTCGTCCGGGGTCGGCGTGGCGACCTGCCAGCCGACGCCGTAGAGGATGAGTTCGGCCGCGGAGTGGTAGTTGACGGCGTACTTGAAGCCGATGCGCTTCTCGAACGCGTCGAGGGCCTGGGTCTCCGGCTCGGAGGAGGGGCTCTTGCCGCGGTAGGTCTCGCTCGCCGGGCGGGGCGACGAACCCTCGTTGTCGTAGCCCCATTTATAGGAGAAGTTGCGGTTGAGGTCGACGCCGTCGCCGGCCGTGATCTTGCCGTCGCCGTTGTTGTCCCGCAGGTTCTTGCGCCAGAGCCGGTTGGCGGGGTCCTTGAACGTGTAGTCGTAGCCGTCCGGGTTGGCGGAGAGCACGAACCACAGCTCGGACCGGTCCACGAGCTTGGTGATCTGCTCGTTCCTGCCGTAGTTGTCGAGGTAGTAGTGGAGCAGCCGGCGGGTCATCTCGGGCGTGATCCACTCGCGGGCGTGCTGGTTGGAGGCGTACAGCGTCGAGGGCTTCTCGCCGTCGGGGATCTTCTTCGCGCCCTTGCTGAGCTTGAGCGCGAGGATGTCCTGGCCGTTCAGCGTCTTGCCGATGCTGACGACCTTGGTGATGTCCGGATGGGCCTGCCCGGTCTCGACGATCTCCTGCTGAAGTCCGTTCTTGCCGCTGTACGGGCGGAAGACGCCGTCCCCGGCGGCCTTGAGCCGCTCCGTCGTCCGCTTGGAGATCTTCTTCTCGGCGAGGCGGACGCCCTGGCCGCGGAGGGTCGCGGCCTGGCCGCCGGTGAGGTACAGCTCGACCGGGGCGGTGCCCTTGTCCGGTATTCGCCTGCCGAGCTCCTGCCCGTCCACGCCTGCCCGCAGCAGCGTCGGCAGCTGCGCGCGGCCCACGTCGGCGGCCCATACGGACAGTCCGTCCCCGCCCGCCCGGTCCTGTGCCTGTGCCTGTGCCTGTGCCTGTGCCTGTGCGAAGGGTGCTGCGGCCAGTCCGCCGAATAACAGCGATGTCACTGCGAGAAGCGCTCTCGCCTTGCGTCTCATGTGCCCCCCTTGCCGTTGTCTGTCGCGTCTGTACGCAGACGACAGGCTTGCCACACTTCATGATCATGTCAATGACTCGTCCGGGGCGGACACGGCGCCGCCCCCGGCATCCGTTCTTTTCGGACGCCGGGGGCGGCTGGGTCGATCCGGGCCGGTCAGCCGACCAGCCCCTCGGCCAGGTCGTCGGCCAGCTCCTCGGTGAGATTCGACTCCGTGCCCGGAATCCCCAGGTCCTGCGCGCGCTTGTCGGCCATCGCCAGCAGCCGACGGATACGGCCCGCCACCGCGTCCTTGGTCAGCGCCGGGTCGGCCAGCGCGCCCAGCTCCTCCAGCGACGCCTGCTTGTGCTCCATGCGCAGCCGGCCGGCCGCGGCGAGGTGCTCCGGCACCTCCTCGCCGAGGATCTCCAGCGCCCGCTGCACCCGCGCCCCCGCGGCGACCGCGGCCCGCGCCGAGCGGCGCAGATTGGCGTCGTCGAAGTTGGCGAGCCGGTTGGCGGTGGCCCGCACCTCGCGCCGCATCCGGCGCTCCTCCCACGCCAGCACCGACTCGTGCGCGCCGAGCCGGGTCAGCAGCGCGCCGATCGCGTCCCCGTCCCGTACGACCACCCGGTCCACGCCGCGCACCTCGCGCGCCTTGGCCGCGATCTGGAGCCGGCGGGCGGCGCCGACCAGCGCGAGCGCGGCCTCCGGGCCCGGGCAGGTGACCTCCAGCGACGAGGAGCGGCCGGGCTCGGTGAGCGAGCCGTGCGCGAGGAACGCGCCGCGCCAGGCGGCCTCCGCGTCGCAGGTGGCGCCCGAGACGACCTGCGGGGGCAGTCCGCGGATCGGCCGGCCGCGGCCGTCGACCAGGCCGGTCTGCCGCGCCAGCTGGTCACCGCCCGCCACTACCCGCACCACGTATCTGCTGCCGCGCCGCAGCCCGCCGGGGGCCATCACCACCAGGTCGGAGGCGTGGCCGAAGATCTCCAGGATGTCCTTGCGCAGCCGCCGCGCCGCGATCCCGGTGTCCAGCTCCGCCTCGATCACGATGCGGCCGCTCACCAGGTGCAGCCCGCCCGCGAACCGCAGGATCGCCGAGACCTCCGCTTTCCGGCAGCAGGTCCGGGTGACGGGAAGCCGGGAGATTTCGTCCTTCACCGCTGCCGTCATCGCCATGGGCCGATCCTTCCATGCATCCGAAAAATACGGTCGTACGCGGCGGCCAACAGCTCCGGGTCGTGCTTCGGGGAACCGTCGAGCGCGGCCACGGGCGCCAGCTCGACCGTGCCGCCGAGCCGCTTGGCGGCTTCGGTGAGGCTTTCCCGGTCGGGCACGGCGGCCTCGTCGGCCAACACCACGTCCAGGGCGAGTTTAGGGGCGTGTCGGGCCAAAACCTCCAAATGACGCTGCGGGGAGAAGCCATCTGTTTCACCGGGTTGCGGAGCCAGATTCAACGAGAGGACCCGGCGCGCCTTGGTCTCCTGGAGCGCTTCGAGCAGTTCGGGGACGAGCAGATGCGGGATGACGGAGGAGAACCAGGAGCCGGGGCCGAGCACCACCCAGTCGGCGTCGAGCACCGCCGCCACGGCCTCCGGCACCGCCGGCGGGTCCTCCGGCACCACGTGCACCGACTGCACCTCGCCGGGGGTGAGCGCCACGGTGGCCTGCCCCCGGACGGTCGACAGCTCGTCCGGCCGGTCCGCGTCGTGGCCTCGTACGAGCGCCTGGAGCTCCAGCGGCACCGCCGACATCGGCAGCACCCGGCCGTGCGCCCCGAGCAGCTTGCCGACCAGGTCCAGGGCGCTCACATGATCGCCGAGCTGCTCCCAGAGGGCGACGATCAGCAGATTGCCGACGGCGTGCTCGTGCAGCTCGCCCTCGCTGGTGAAGCGGTGCTGGATCACCCGAGCCCAGGTCTGGCCCCAGTCGTCGTCGCCGCAGAGCGCGGCCAGCGCCTTGCGCAGGTCGCCGGGGGGCAGCACGCCGAGCTCGTCGCGCAGCCGGCCGCTGGAGCCGCCGTCGTCGGCGACGGTGACGACGGCGGTCAGGTCGCCGGTGATCCGGCGCAGCGCGGTGAGCGAGGCGGACAGTCCGTGGCCGCCGCCGAGGGCGACGACCTTCGGCTGGGCGCCCCGCGGGCCCCGGCGCGTACGGCTGCCCGGCACGAACCTGCGTACGCGCCGCATGCGCAACGTGCGGTCCGTCATTCGCGCCCCATGTCCCGGTGGACGACGACGGTCTCGACGCCTTCCGAGACCAGGCGCTGGGCGAGCCGCTCGGACATGGCGACGCTGCGGTGCTTGCCTCCCGTGCAGCCGACGGCGATGGTCACGTAGCGCTTGCCCTCGCGGCGGTAGCCGGCGGCGATGAGCTGGAGCAGCTCCGCGTACCGGTCGAGGAACTCCTTGGCGCCGGGCTGGTTGAAGACATAGCCCGAGACCTCCTCGTTGAGGCCGGTGAAGGGCCGCAGCTCCGGGACCCAGTGCGGGTTCGGCAGGAAGCGGCAGTCCACCACGAGGTCGGCGTCGACCGGGAGCCCGTACTTGTAGCCGAACGACATGACGGTCGCCCGCAGCTCCGGCTCCTCCTCGCCCGCGAACTGGGCGTCCATCTTGGCGCGCAGTTCGTGGACGTTGAGGCTGGAGGTGTCGATGACCAGGTCGGCGTCGCCGCGCAGCTCGCGCAGCAGGTCGCGCTCGGCCGCGATGCCGTCGACGATGCGGCCCGGGCCCTGGAGCGGGTGCGGCCGGCGGACCGACTCGAAGCGGCGGACCAGGGCCTCGTCGGACGCCTCCAGGAAGATCACCCGCCGCTTGACGTGCTTGGCCGCCAGCGCGGCGAGCGATTCGCGGAGGTTGTCGAAGAAGCGCCGGCCTCGTACGTCCACGACCACGGCGATACGGGCCACATTGCCCTGCGAGCGGGCGCCGAGGTCCACCATGGTGGGGATCAGGGCGGGCGGCAGGTTGTCGACGACGAACCAGCCGAGGTCCTCCAGGCACTTCGCGGCGGTGCTGCGGCCCGCCCCCGACATGCCGGAGATGATCACCAGCTCGGGGATGGCCGCCGTCTCGCCGCCCGGCTCCGCCGTCGTAGCCGTACTCACCTGTGCTCCGTCTCCATGGGTCTCGTTCATGCCTCGTGCCCCCGTTCCGGTGAGGACGCGGCGGGCGCCGCCTCCTCATCCTCAATGATCTCTCCTGTCGCGGTGTTCACCGCAGGGGCGGCCGGAGCCGCCTTGGCGAGGGCCGCGGCGACCGTCTCGGCGGTCTTGCGGCCGATGCCGGGCACCTCGCAGATCTGTTCGACCGTCGCGGCGCGCAGCCGCTTGACGGACCCGAAGTGCTTGATCAGCGCCTGCTTGCGGGTGTCCCCGAGGCCGGCCACGGCGTCCAGCGGACCGGCCTTCATGCCCTTGGCGCGCTTGCTGCGCTGATAGGTGATGGCGAAACGATGCGCCTCGTCGCGGACGCGCTGGAGGAGGTAGAGCCCCTCGCTGGTGCGCGGCAGGACGACCGGATCGTCCTCGTCCGGCAGCCAGACCTCTTCGAGCCGCTTCGCGAGCCCGCAGACGGCGACATCGTCGACGCCCAGCTCGTCCAGGGCCCGCTTGGCCGCGGCGACCTGCGGCTGCCCGCCGTCGACCACGACGAGCTGCGGCGGGTACGCGAACCGCTTGGGCCGGCCGTCGTCGTCGAGGGGGCCGGATTCCAGCGGGTCGGGGGAGGTTGTTGGGGCGGGCGGGGCAGCCGGGGTGGGAGAGGTCGCCGGGCCATACGGGGTTGTCGGCGCTGCCGAGTCGGACGAGTCGGACGAGTCGGACGAGTCGGACGAGACCATGGGGCCGGAAGAGGCCGCCGGGCTGGAAGAAGCCGCCGGGCCGGGTGAGGCCGGCAGGGCGGACGAGGCCCCTGAGCCTGAGTCGGAAGAAACCGCCGAGCTCGCCATGGCCGCGGCGTCCGTGAGGGCCGCGGTGTCCAGCGCCGCTGCCGCGTCCGGCTCGTCCGCCCACTCCCCCGTCTTCTGCTTCTCCTGGAGGTAGCGGCGGAAGCGGCGCCCGATGATCTCGTGCATGGACCGGACGTCGTCCTGGCCCTCGAACGTCTTGATCTGGAAGCGGCGGTACTCGCTCTTGCGGGCCAGCCCGTCCTCGAAGACGACCATGGAGGCCACCACGTCGTCGCCCTGGAGGTGCGAGATGTCGAAGCACTCGATGCGCAGCGGCGCGGAATCCAGGCCGATCGCCTCCGCGATCTCCTCCAGGGCGCGGGAGCGGGTGGTCAGGTCGGAGGCGCGCTTGGTCTTGTGCAGCACGAGCGACTGCTGGGCGTTCCGCTGCACCGTGGCCATCAGGTCCTTCTTGTCGCCGCGCTGCGGGATGCGCAGGCTGACGCCGGAGCCGCGGCGCTCGGTGAGCCACTGCGCGACGGGCTCGACCGGGTCCGGGAGGGCGGGGACGAGGACCTCCTTGGGGACCGCGTCCCCCTTCTCCTCGCCGTAGAGCTGCTGGAGGGCGTGTTCGACGAGGCCCGCGGTGTCGACGGCCTCGACCTTGTCGGTGACCCAGCCGCGCTGCCCGCGGACCCGGCCGCCGCGCACGTGGAAGATCTGCACGGCGGCTTCGAGCTCGTCCTCGGCGACGGCGATCAGGTCGGCGTCGGTGGCGTCGGCGAGGACGACGGCGTTCTTCTCCATGGCGCGCTTGAGCGCCTCTATGTCGTCGCGGAGCCGGGCCGCCTTCTCGTACTCCATGTCCTCGGCGGCCTCGCGCATCCCCGCTTCGAGCCGGCGGATGTACGTACCGGTGCGCCCGGCCATGAAGTCACAGAACTCCTCGGCCAGTTCACGGTGCTCCTCGGGGGTGACCCGGCCGACGCAGGGCGCGGAGCACTTGCCGATGTAGCCGAGCAGGCAGGGCCGGCCGATCTGGGCGGAGCGCTTGAACACCCCGGCGGAGCAGGTCCGTACCGGGAAGACCCGGAGCATCAGGTCGACGGTCTCGCGGATCGCCCACGCGTGCCCGTACGGCCCGAAGTAGCGCACGCCCTTCTTCTTGGGACCGCGCATCACCTGGACCCGCGGGAACTCCTCGTTGAGGGTGACGGCGAGGGAAGGATAGCTCTTGTCGTCGCGGTACTTGACGTTGAACCGCGGGTCGAACTCCTTGATCCACGAGTACTCCAGCTGGAGCGCCTCGACCTCGGTGGACACGACGGTCCACTCGGCGGAGGCGGCCGTGGTGACCATGGTCCGGGTACGCGGGTGCAGCCCGGCGAGATCCTGGAAGTACGAGGAGAGCCGCTGACGGAGGCTCTTCGCCTTCCCTACGTAGATCACCCGGCCGTGCTCGTCACGGAATTTGTAGACCCCGGGCGAGTCGGGGATCTGTCCCGGCTTGGGTCGGTAGCTGCTGGGGTCGGCCATGCCAGACACCCTACTTGCGGCCGGTGACAGTTCCGTCGCCGAGCGGTGCCGGCTCCGGGCCGGGAGCCCGCTCGCTCGGGGCGGCGGGCGAGGCTTCGGACGGAACTTCGGGCGGGCATCGGACGGGCTTCAGAGCCCCCGGGGTCCCGGGCCTCCGGGCCCCCCGGGACCCCCGGAAACACAGCCCCGGAGGAGCCCCGGCGGCGGGGAGGCGCTTGCCGCCGGGGCCGCTGATCGAGGACGGGCCGACCGGAGCCTCCGGGAGGGAGCCGATCCGGCCCGGCCGGGACCGCGGGCCGATTCGCGGTTCAGGCCGTCCGTCCAGGGGCCGCGAACCGATCCGCGGTTCAGGCCGTCCGTCCAGGGGCCGCGAACCGATCCGCGGCCCGTCCGCACCGGCCCCGGCGAATCGTTCTTGCCGGGGCCGGTCCGATCGTCAGGCGCGTCGCCGCCGCCTGGCCGCCATCACGGACAGGCCGAGCGCCACCACGGCCGCCCCGCCCGTCGCGAGCGAGGTCGCGGTCAGCAGGCCGTCGTTGCCGTGCCCCACCGACGCGGCCTGCGCCACTGCCGGCGCCCCAACCTTCGCGGAGTCGGCCGTAGCGGATTCGGACCTGCCGGAGTCGGACTTGTCGGAGGAGTCGGCGCCGTAGCCGCCCGCCAGGCCCTTCTTGGCGTACGCGGAGCCCGGCAGCTTGTCGCCGTACGCCTTGTGCACCCGCGCCTGGTACGCCTCGACGCTGATCCCCTTCGCGCCCACGGCGCGCTCGGCGTCGGCGTCCAGCGGCAGTACCCGGTCGCCGCGCTGCACGTACCAGGCGTCGATCTGCGGCTCGCGGAAGACGGTCCCGCCGCTCGCCTTCTTGGCCCCGGCCGCGGCGTAGCGCGTCTCGTCGTCGCCGGTGGCGATGTTGACCACCTTGTACGAGCCGCCTTGCCTGACGGCCCACACCGACGCCTTCCGCCCGTCGGCGGAGACGGCCCCGGTGGCGAGGAAGTCGAGCTTCGCCACGGGGGCCTTCGCCTTGCCCGCCACGAACTCCGGCGCGAGCGTGTAGACCGGCACCGTCGCGCCCTCGACCTTGGGGGCCGCCTTCGCCTTGGCCACCGCGCCGCCGGCCGCGCTGTCGCGGGCAAAGAAGCGGGAGAGCGTGTCGAGCGTGGCGGGGGCGGTAGCCGCCTGATGGGCCTCGGCGACCGCGGAGGCGGCGGGGGCGTTCGGCGGGGCCGGCGTCCCTGCGGCCTGGGCCGCAGGGACGAAGCCCAGGAGCACGCCGGCGAGCGCGCCACTGGCGGCGGCCGCGCGGACCGCGTTCTTCTTGGTGCGGCTGGTCGCGTCCGTACGGTCCGTCCGGTCGCTTCGGCTCGCCGCGTCGTCAGTACGGCTCGTCGCGTTGGTGCGGTTCGTCGCGGTCATGACCTCACGCTCCGATCCCGTAGAGCGAGTGGGTCCAGGAGAATTCTTGATTGCTGACATACCAGTCGTGCGAGGCCCAGTTGTAGCGGTTGTTGGAGGGCCACGGGTCGCCCCAGGAGACCTGGTTGTCGCGGGAGTTGTCGTAGCCGTACAGCACATGCATGTGCCCGCCGCCGGAGGACCATTCGATGCGGGTCTCGATCGGCCGCCCGGCGCTGATCTCATTCTGCACGGTCGGGTAGCGCAGCCATCCGGTCACATAATTGCCGGAGTTGATGCCCGCCCAGCGCAGCGCGGTCTGCACGTTGGCGAGGTTGGCCTGGTTGTTGGGGCAGTCGGTGCCCTGGCGGCGGTTGAAGGCCGCGTTGCAGAACTGATTCTGGCTGTAGTTCCGGCCGAAGAACGTGGCGATGGTGTCGCCGGAGGCGGCCCAGCACCAGTTGTCCTTCTGCTGGGCCTGCATGGTGATGTTGAGCTTCTTGGCGCCGGGCACGGGCTTGAGGCCGGCGCTCTGGCCGCTCGCGGCCTGGAGCGACGCCGCGGCGGGTGCGGCGGCTGATGCGGCGGCCGGTGCGGCGCTGCCGGCGGGCGCGGCCGTGGCGGTCGCGGCGGTCGCCGTCGTCACGGCGGTTCCGGCCAGCAGCGCCGAGGCTATGAAGCCGGCTATCGGCAGCCGTCTGCCGCGTGCGCGGCTCTGCTGCGAGGGTGCGGGTGCACGGGTCATTGCGTTCCTCCCGAGCTGGGGGGGGTTGGTGTGGAGGAGCGCGTCCGGACGCTGGTGAGGAGCATCCGTGTGTTGTCGGGGGTCGGTCAACAGGATTCAATGCGGGTGAGGCGGAGGTGTGAACGGCGGGAACCCGATGTGAACAGAGCACATCTGTCAGCCAGGAACACAGCGGTCCCAGACGATGAGACCTGCCACACTGGTTGTGAAAATTCACAGAGGGGTGCGGGAACCGTGCACATCACCTCACGGACGAAGCCGACCGAGGCCGAACTCGCGCGGACGCTGCGCACCGGGCCCTTCGACCTCGCCCTCCGCACCGCACTGACCGCCCGCGGGCTGGCGCTGCACCGGGTCCAGCACCGGCTCGCGCAACGCGGCATCAAGGTCGGGGTGACGAGCCTCAGTTACTGGCAGCAGGGGGCCCGCCGACCGATGCGCCCGGAGTCGCTGCGGGCGATACGGGCCCTGGAGGACATCCTGGAGCTGCCCGCGCAGGCCCTGACCCGGCTGCTGGAACCCTCCGTACGCCCCGCGGACCACGAGCGCCCGGCCGGCCGTACGTACCGCTCGCTGGTGGACGAACCGCGCCCCCTGGAGCGGCTCCTCACCGAACTCGAAGCCCCCTCGGACGGCGGTCTGCACACCCTCTGCCACATGGAGCGGGTCCGTATAGGCGACCGGCGCGAGTTGCAAGGCCGGGACTCGCACCATGTGGTGCGCGCGCACCGGGACGGCGTGGACCGCTACGTGGCCATCCACCACGGGGACCCCGGCTGCGACCCCGGCAAGGTGGCGGTGCGGGCGGCGGAAAACTGCCGGCTGGGGCGCGTGCGGTGGCACGCGGAGACAGGCGTGGTCGCCTGCGAACTGCTCTTCGACACGCGGCTGCGGGCCGGTGACACCTATGTCTTCGCCTACGGCTTCGAGGACGGCACCGGCGGGCCGAGCACCGAGTACGTACGCGGGTTCGGGTTCGCGGGCGCCCAGTACGTACTCCAGGTGCGCTTCGACGCGGCGGCCCTCCCGGTGCGCTGCCGGCGCTTCGCCCAGGCCGCGGCCGGCGCGCCGCGCGGCCGGGTGCAGGATCTGACGCTCGCCGGGCGGCATCGCGGGGTGCATCTGGTCGAGCAGAGCGTACGGCCGGGAATCCTGGGCATCGGCTGGGACTGGACCTGAGGGCCGTACGGGCGGGCACGAGGTGCGGCGACCCCGCCCACCGAGGCTCTCCCGTCGTCGCGGCCGGACGGCGGGGGCGCCCCGCGGGCGGCTGGGGAGGTCAGAAGCGCTTGACGAGGCTGACCGCGCGGTCGCCGACGGTGAAGCCGAGGCTCTGGTACAGGCCGAGGGCGCCGGAGGGGTTCTCGGCGTCGACGTCGAGTACGGCCTTGTCCAGCCCCTCGGCGCGCAGCGACCGCAGCGCGTGGGCGAGCAGCGTACGCGCCAGCCCCTGGCCCCGGGCGTCCCGCCGTACGCCGACGGCCGTGACGTAACCGAACGGGAACCCGCGCAGCGGCCATTCGTCCTTGGCCACATCGACGAAGCAGAAGCCGACGACGCGCTCGGCGTCGGGGGCACCGGCGACGTCAGGAGCACCAGGTGTATCGGGGGCACCTGTGGCGCCAGGAGCACCAGGTGTATCGGGAGTGTCCGGGGCGGCAGAGGTGACGGCGAGTACGGACAGGTCCGGGCGGGACGCTTCGAGGCGGTCGCTGGCGGCCCACTCGGCGGCGGTCGCCGGCTGGGAGCCCCAGTGGTCCCGGAAGGCGTCGTTGTAGGCGTCCCTGGACCGCTCCTGCCACTGCGGCCCGTAGGGCACCAGCCGTACCCCTGGCGCGGTCGGCACCTCGGCGACGGGTTCGGCCAGGTCGCGTTCCAGCTCCAGCCACCACCGGGCGCGGTCATAGCCGTGCGCTTCGAGGAGCCGGATCGTGGCGGCGTCGTTGTCGTTCGCACCGGAGGCGAGCCATCCGGGCAGGACGGAGTCGCAGGCCGCGAAGTGCTGAAGCCCGCGGGCCTCCTGCCACGCCAGCAGCGCGCTGCCGATGCCTTCGCCGCGGCGGTCCGGGACCACCTCGCCGTCGAGGCTGACCCATACGATCGTCTCGGGGCTCGACGGGGCAGCGGCCGAGCCGTAGGCGACGGCCCGCCCGGCGGCGTCCAGGGCGATCGCCGTGTCGTGCTCGGGGTCGAAGCTCTCCCCCTTGAACTCCTCCTCCAGCTCGTCCCTCGTCACCAGCCAGCGCGGGTGGTCGACCTCGCCCGCGGCCCGCTTCAGGTCGACGATCAGGCCAATGTCGGCGGGTGTGGCGGGCCGCCAGGTGAGGCCTTCGCCGGCCGAGGGCAGCGCGAGGGACGACGGAGCGGTCACCCGGTCGCGCAGCGGACGGAGTTCGGGGGCGTGCTGGGTCGTCCCGCTCATGGGAGTCCTTTCTCGGTACCGGGCGGCGCACCCGCTGTGCCGGCGCGGCGTCGGCGACGCCCGGTCCGTTCGGGCACAACCGGCTGCCGATCCGAGCGTATCGAGTCAAAACTATGGAAAAAACTGATTATTTGCGCGCCGATATGCGCACCCGGGCTCGACCGCCGATCGGGAATTACGCCCCTACGACCTGCGGCCCCGCCCCAGCGGTCCGCTCCGGCGGTCCGCTCCGGCGGTCCGCTCCGGCGGTCCGCTCCGGACCCCGGTGGCGGCCACTCCGGCGGCGGACGTTCAGGCGTCCGGCCCCGCCACGAGCTTGCCGCCCTCCGCCTTGACCGGCACGGCCGGCAGCGGCGCGCCCGCCGGGCCGCGCAGCACCTTCCCGGTCTCGGCGTCGAACTGGCTGCCGTGGCACGGGCAGTTGATCTTCCCGTCCTCGATCTTGTCGACGACGCAGCCCGCGTGCGTGCAGACCGCGCTGAACGCCTTGTACTGGCCCTTGGCAGGCTGCGCCACGACGACGCGCTTCTCGCGGTAGAGCTTCGCGCCGCCCACCGGCACCGCGGAGGCCGCGCCGAGGTCGACCGGCGCCGTGGGGGTGGCCGGCGGCTTCCCCCCGGACCCGCCGCCCGAACAGGCCGCCGCTCCGAGCCCGGCGGCCCCGGCCAGGGCGACTCCCCGCAGCACGGTTCGGCGGGCGGGCGGCTGGCTGCTCATGAGTGCTCCACAGGGGCGGCTGAGGCGGTTCGCTGGCTCCCCGACGATACCGTCACAGATCATTCCGCTTCGGTCGCCCCACCCCGCAGAACCCCGGCCGGCCAGGAGAAACCGCAGAAAAAGCAGGGCTCACCAGGCCCGCTCGCGCCGCAGGTGTGATGGGATTCGCCGGGGCCACGGCAGTGGGTCGGGCGGCCCGGCCGCCCGACCGCGCCGCGCGCCCGCGGCGCCGGGAGAACCCGGCTCAGGGATAGGGATCGGGAAAGGAACGCCCTCGTGATCGTCGTCGCCGGAGAAGCCCTCATCGACCTCGTGCCCGGCAGCGCCCAGGCGGACGGAGCGCTGCCCGCGCTGCTCCCCCAGCGCGGCGGCGGCCCGTACAACACCGCGATGGCGCTCGGCCGGCTCGGATCGCCGGCCGCCTTCTGCTCACGGGTCTCGACGGACGCCTTCGGCGAAGCGCTGCTGGCGGAGCTGCGGGCCGCCGGCGTGGACGCGGCCCCGGTGCAGCGCGGCCCGGAGCCGACGACGCTCGCCGTGGCCAGCATCGACGCCGACGGTTCGGCGGGCTACGGCTTCTACGTCGAGGGCACGGCGGACCGGCTCTTCGAACTCCCCGCCGCGCTCCCGGAGGGGACCCGCGCGCTGTCGCTGGGCACCTGCTCCCTGGTCCTGGAGCCGGGCGCGAGCGCGTACGAGGCGCTGCTGAAGCGCGAGGCGGAACGCGGTGTCTTCACCGCGCTCGACCCCAACATCCGGGCCGGGCTGATCCCGAACGCCGCCGCCTACCGCGCCCGCTTCCGCTCCTGGCTGCCGCATGTGACGCTGCTCAAACTGTCGGTCGAGGACGCCGAATGGCTGGCGGACGGCTCGGACGTCGACGCCGCGCTGACCGACTGGCTGGCCGCCGGCCCCGCCGCCGCCGTCCTGACCAGGGGCGGCGACGGGCTGAGCGTACGGACCCGGGCCGGCGACGAGTACGCGGTGCCCGGCGAACGGGTCGACGTCGTGGACACGATCGGCGCGGGCGACACCGTGAACGCGGCCCTGCTCCACCGGCTCGCGGAGCACGGCGCGCTCTCGCCCGCCGAGATCGCTTCACTGGACGCCGAGCAGTGGCGCGACATCCTGGGGTTCGCCGCCCGGGCGGCGGCCGTCACCTGCTCCCGCGCCGGAGCGCAGCCCCCTTACGCGTCGGAGCTCGTCTGAGGCTGCCGCGCGTTCCACGCCGCGCCGGGCCCCGCACCGGGGCACGGTCGTCTGACACCTGACGCCCCTGGAGTGTCGTCCGGGGCGTACAGGAGCGGCATGTGCGGGTAGATAGTCGTACGAGAGGCGGCGCATACGCGACGCGTACGGGAAGGCGGCTGTCATGTCTGATCCGCGATCGGTGCCTCCGGTACTCCGGTCCCGCCGTGAACTCGCCGACCGCGGGGTGGCCCTGCCGCCCCGGCCGACCCCGGCGGCGGCACTGCCGATCACCTCCAGCGGCGCGACGTACGAGATGGCGCAGCGGCTCGCGTGGCTGGACGACGACCAGTTCGCCGTCGGCCGCTGGGACGGCTCGATGAGCGTCTTCCGCTTCACCGAGTCGGCGGTCGCCGGGCCGCGCATCAATGTGGCGGTCAACAGCCCCGCCTTCCAGGGCGTGCAGATGGTCGCCCCCTTGCCCGGCCGGACGATCGCGAGCTCGAACGACGACCGCTCCCTCGCCCTGTGGCACTCGCCGCGCGGCGACTGGAGCGACCTGTGCCCGGCCGGGACCGTCCCCTACGATCCGGCGCTGGGCGTCGCCACCAGCGGGCAGGGGGTCCGCGCCGGTTCGCCGGGCACCTTGGTGGTCGGGCACTCCACGGGCCATGTCTCCCTGTGGAACTACGATCCGGCGCGGCGCCGCCTGAGGTTCGCGCGGAGCGTGGACGTACGGAATCCGCATCCGGTCAATCCCTGGGGGCTGCACGACATCCAGGCGACCGAGGTCCTGTCCGACGCGGCCGGCACCGCCTATGTGGTGACCGGCTCCGAGGACGGCTACGTCTGCGTTGTCCAGGTGCCGTCCGGCCGGATCATGTCGCAGACGGTCTTCAACCCCGAGGCCCAGCGCGGCATCAACAGCCTCTCCGTGCACGGCGGTTCGCTGCTGGTGGCGAACTGCTCGGTGGGGCCCCAGGACCACAACCTCTGGTACTTCACGGTGTCCGAGCAGACCTGGAAGCCCATCCTCCGGGGCAAGGCCAATCTCCTGGTCGACCCTCAGCGCCCGCAGGCCTTCAACTTCAGCACCACCTGGGGCGCGTACGCGGACGGGCCGTGCTGGTTCGCGTCGACGGAGGAGGGCGCGCTGTGGATGGGCACGGCCGCCCCTGACGCGCTGAACGTCATCGGCTACCAGGAGGTGACGAGCCCCTTGGGCTCGGCGCTCGGCTACCGGGGCGGCCCCGGACGGCTGGCCATGGTCGCGTACGACCTCTACGAATTCACGACCGGCGCGGCCTGACTCGCAGGGACCCAGGAGCCGCACCGATCGGCCCGTAACCCGTATCAGGCCCAGGCCCAGGAACAGATCCAGACCCGCGCCCGTCCTCAGCCCGCACCCGGCTACCCGATCACCCGGCCCGGGACCGTATCCCGGCCGCCCACCCGTACCAGCCTGCCGCCGGACGTCCGAGGACATCCGGCGGCGGGCGGCAGGCGGCACGCGGCGCGGTCGGTCACAGCCGCCGCTCACCGGCCGGTCAGGCGCGACGCGCCTTCGTGGCCTTCTTCGCGGCGGTCTTCTTCGCGGCGGTCTTCTGTGCCGTGGCCGTCTTGGCGGTGGCCGTCTTCGCCCCCGCCTTGCCGGCGGCGGCCGCGGCCACCGTCTTCTTCTTCGCGGGCGCCTTCTTCGCCGCCTTCCGCGTCGCGGGCGGCGCCGCGTCGCTCACCCGGTCGCCCAGGAGGTCGCGCAGGAACTTGCCGGTGTGGCTGGCCGGAACCGCCGCGACCTCTTCAGGGGTGCCCTCGGCGATGACCAGTCCGCCGCCGCTGCCGCCCTCGGGGCCCATGTCGACGACCCAGTCCGCCGTCTTGATCACATCGAGGTTGTGCTCGATGACGATGACGGTGTTGCCCTTGTCGACCAGCCCGGACAGCACCTTGATCAACTTGCTGATGTCCTCGAAGTGCAGCCCGGTGGTGGGCTCGTCCAGGACGTAGACCGTACGGCCGGTCGACCGCTTCTGGAGCTCGCTGGCGAGCTTGACGCGCTGCGCCTCGCCGCCCGACAGCGTCGGGGCGGACTGCCCCAGCCGCACATAGCCGAGGCCGACCTCATGGAGCGTGCGCAAGTGGCGCGAGATCGTCGGCACCGACTCGAAGAAGTCGAGCGCCTCCTCGATGGGCATGTCCAGCACCTCGGCGATGGACTTGCCCTTGTAGTGCACCTCCAGGGTCTCCCGGTTGTAGCGCGCGCCGTGGCAGACCTCGCACGGCACGTACACGTCCGGCAGGAAGTTCATCTCGATCTTGATGGTGCCGTCGCCGGAGCAGTTCTCGCAGCGGCCGCCCTTGACGTTGAAGGAGAAGCGCCCCGGCAGATAGCCGCGGACCTTGGCCTCCATCGTCTCGGCGAAGAGCCTGCGCACATGGTCGAAGACGCCCGTGTACGTGGCCGGGTTGGAGCGCGGCGTACGGCCGATGGGCGACTGGTCGACGTGCACGACCTTGTCGACGAGGTCGTCGCCGTCCACCCGGGTGTGCCGGCCGGGCACGGACTTGGCGCCGTTCAGCTCGCGGGCCAGGTGGGTATAGAGGATGTCGTTGACCAGCGTCGACTTGCCGGAGCCGGAGACTCCGGTGACGGCGGTCAGCAGCCCGAGGGGGAAGGACACGTCGATGTCGCGCAGGTTGTTCTCGCGTGCGCCGTGCACCGTGAGCTGCCGCTCCACGTCCAGCGGCCGCCGGACGTCCGGGGTGGCGATGGCCCGCTTGCCGGCCAGGTACTGCCCGGTGACGGAGTCCTTGTTGCGCAGCAACTCCTTCAGCGAACCGCTGTGCACGACCTTGCCGCCGTGCTCGCCCGCGCCCGGACCGATGTCGACCACCCAGTCGGCGACCTTGATGGTGTCCTCGTCGTGCTCGACGACGATCAGGGTGTTGCCCATGTCGCGCAGGCGCACGAGGGTCTCGATGAGCCGGTGGTTGTCGCGCTGGTGCAGCCCGATGGACGGCTCGTCCAGCACGTACAGCACGCCGACCAGGCCGGAGCCGATCTGCGTGGCGAGCCGGATGCGCTGCGCCTCGCCGCCGGAGAGGGTGCCCGCCGCCCGGTTCAGCGACAGATAGTCGAGGCCGACGTCGACGAGGAACCGCAGCCGTTCGTTGACCTCCTTGAGCACGCGCTCGGCGATCTTCTTCTCGCGGGCGTTGAGCTTCATGCCCCGCAGGAAGTCCGCGCACTCGCTGATCGACATCGCGGAGACCTCCGCGATCGACTTCTGCTGCACCGTGACGGCGAGGACGATCGGCTTGAGGCGCGTCCCGTCGCAGGTGGGGCACGGCACCTCGCGCATGTAGCCCTCGAAGCGCTCACGGCTGGAGTCGCTCTCCGCCTCGGAGTGCCGCCGCTTCACGAACGGCACGGCGCCCTCGAAGGCGGTCGTGTAGGCGCGCTCCCGGCCGTAGCGGTTGCGGTAGCGGACCTCGATCTGGGTCTTGTGGCCGTTCAGCAGGGCCTTCTTGGCGCGCTGGGGCAGACCGGCCCAGGGGATGTCCATCCGGAAGCCGAGCTCGGCGGCGAGCGCGCCGACCAGCCGGTTGAAGTAGTCCTTGGTGTGCCCGTGCGACCAGGGGTTGATGGCGCCCTCTTCGAGGGTCTTGTCCTCGTCGGGGATGATCAGCTCGGGGTCGACCTCCATGCGGGTGCCGATACCGGTGCAGTCCGGGCAGGCGCCGAAGGGCGAGTTGAAGGAGAAGGAGCGCGGCTCCAGCTCCTCGAAGGACAGGTCGTCGTACGGGCAGTAGAGGTGCTCGGAGTACATCCGCTCGCGCTCGGGGTCGTCCTCGGCGAGATCCACGAAGTCGAGGATCACCATGCCGCCGGAGAGCCCGAGCGCGGTCTCGACCGAGTCGGTGAGCCGCCGCTTGGCGCTGTCCTTCACCGTCAGGCGGTCGATGACCACCTCGATGGTGTGCTTCTCCTGCTTCTTGAGCTTGGGCGGCTCGGCGAGCTGGATCGTCTGGCCGTCCACCCGGGCCCTGCTGTAGCCCTTGGTCTGGAGGTCGGAGAAGAGATCGACGAACTCGCCCTTGCGCTCGCGCACCAGCGGGGACAGCACCTGGAAGCGGCTGCCCTCGGGCAGCTCCAGCACCTTGTCCACGATGGCCTGCGGCGACTGCCGGGAGATCGGGCGGCCGCACTCGGGGCAGTGCGGCTTGCCGATGCGGGCGAAGAGGAGCCGGAGGTAGTCGTAGACCTCCGTGATCGTGCCGACCGTGGAGCGCGGGTTGCGCGAGGTCGACTTCTGATCGATGGACACCGCCGGGGAGAGCCCCTCGATGAAGTCCACATCGGGCTTGTCCATCTGGCCCAGGAACTGGCGGGCGTAGGAGGAGAGCGACTCGACGTAGCGACGCTGCCCCTCGGCGAAGATCGTGTCGAACGCGAGGGAGGACTTGCCCGACCCCGAAAGCCCGGTGAAGACAATGAGGGAGTCACGGGGGAGGTCGAGCGAGACGTTCTTGAGGTTGTGCTCGCGAGCGCCACGGACGATGAGACGGTCGGCCACGCCGGTAGGCACCTTTCTTGAGAGCTGCGGGGTGCGCCGCACCCCGGACCCAGGGTATGGGGGCGTCGCTCGGATGTCGTTTCTCGTGCCTCCCCCGAGCCTATAGCACGCACATTCGATTCACGGCCGCTGCCGACCACCTTCACCCGAATGGGTGGCCGCCGCTAGGGTGCCGATCATGAGCGATTTCGCATCCGACACCGCCGCCGTACAGGCCGCCACCGAACGCCTCCTCGCCGGGGCCGGCGCCCTGGACGACGCGGGAGCCGCCGCCCCGTCGCTGCTCCCCGGCTGGACCCGGGGCCATGTGTTCGCGCACGTCGCCCGCAACGCCGACGCCATCACCAACCTCCTCACCTGGGCCCGTACGGACGTCAAGACGCCGATGTACCTCAGCACCGAGGCCCGCGACGCCGACATCGAGCGCGACTGCGCGCGCCCGCTGGCAGCCCACCTCGACGACCTCCGCGCCAGCGCCGCCCGCCTCGACGAGGCCGCGACGGCCGTGCCCGAGGAGCGCTGGGAGTACGTCGTGGAGATGCGCAACGGCGTCATGGAGCGGGCGGCCATGCTGCCGTTCCGCCGCCTCGTGGAGGTCGAGCTGCACCACGTGGACCTCGGCATCGGCTACGGGCTGGACGACCTGCCGGACTCCTTCGTCGCGCGGGAGATCGCCTTCATGAGCGACGTGAAGCTCGCGGGCCGCGCCGGGGTGCCCGCGCTGCGGCTGGAAACCCCCGACGGGAGCAGCCGGCGCACGGGCCGCGAGGACGGCGACGTCACCACCGTCACGGGCTCCCCCGCCGAGCTGCTCGGCTGGCTCGTCGGCCGCGCGGACGGGGCCGGGCTCACGGTCCGGGGCGCTTCCTCCGGCGGCCTGCTGCCCGCGCTCCCGCCGCTATAGGGTTGACGACATGACGTACAGCGGAGCGGTGAAGGTCGGCGGACCGGCGGACGTGCACGAGCTGACCGAGCTGATGATCTCGAAGGTCGCGGTCGGCCCGATGGACAACAACGCCTATCTGCTGCGCTGCCGCGCGACGGACGAGCAGTTGCTGATCGACGCCGCCGCGGAGCCGGCGACCCTGCTGAACCTGATCGGCGACAGCGGCATCGCCTCGGTGGTCACCACCCACCGGCACGGCGACCACTGGGGAGCGCTGCGCGAGGTGGTGGACGCCACCGGCGCCCGCACCTACGCCGGGCGCCACGACGCCGAGGGCATCCCGGTGCCGACCGACGTGCCCGTCGAGGACGGCGACACGATCCGGGTGGGCCAGGTCGAGCTGACCGCCCGCCACCTCGTGGGGCACACGCCGGGCAGCATCGCCCTGGTCTACGACGACCCGCACGGCCACCCGCACCTGTTCACGGGCGACTGCCTCTTCCCCGGCGGCGTCGGCAACACCTGGGGCGACCCCGAAGCCTTCGGCCGGCTGCTCGACGACGTCGAGCACAAGCTGATGGCCGCGCTCCCCGACGAGACCTGGGTCTACCCCGGCCACGGCGGCGACACCACCCTCGGCGCCGAGCGTCCGCACCTCGCGGAGTGGCGCGAGCGCGGCTGGTGACGCCCTCTCAGCAGAGGACCGAGGCGCGGCGGGAGTTGCTGTACGAGCAGGAGTCGGCCTTCGACCCGTTCGACTTGCGCAGCGTCGCCGTGTCCCGGTCGTTGTTCCAGACGTAGGCCCGGCGGTCCTGGTAGCGGTTGGCCGCGGTGTCGCCGCCCCGGCCGGTGCGCACCTTCACCGACTTCCCGGCGCCCAGGGTGTAGGAGCCGAACTTGTACTGGTGACGGGAGGCGTCCGTCAGCGTCCAGTTCCTCAGGTTCACGGCGCGGCTCGTCGAGTTCTTGATCCGCACCCATTCGGCGTTGAGGCTGGAGTTGGAACGGGTGTCCTTGCCGGGGCTGTTGTAGTAGATCTCCGTGATGTGCACGGAGGGCGCGACGGACGCGGCGGACGCCGGCGACGCGGCGAACAGAGTCGCCGCGGCCGTGCCCGTCGCCAAGACGGTGGCTGCTATGCGGTGGTGCATGGGTCCCCCCTCGGAACAAGCGGCGCCGACTGCGGGCCGCCGCGCACCACGGTAGTGGCGCGGCGGCCGGACGGCCCCGCTCCGGAGGAGGCGTAACGATCCGGCACCCGCCCGGCCCGGGCCGGTCAGACTCCGAGGCTGTCCTTGCGCTCCGCCGCCTCCGCCTGGGCCTGCTTCTTCGAGGCCCGCAGGCTGGTGATCGTGGTGACGATCAGGACCGCGCAGATGACGCCGAGCGAGACGGGGATGCTGATCTCGGGGACGTTCAGACCGGATTCGTGCAGCGCGTGCAGGATCAGCTTCACCCCGATGAAGCCGAGGATGACCGACAGGCCGTACGAGAGGTGGACCAGCTTCTTCAGCAGGCCGCCGATGAGGAAGTACAGCTGGCGCAGGCCCATGAGGGCGAACGCGTTGGCGGTGAAGACGATGTACGGGTCCTGGGTGAGGCCGAAGATCGCCGGGATGGAGTCGAGGGCGAAGAGGATGTCGGTGGTGCCGATCGCCAGCATGACGACCAGCATCGGCGTCATCAGCCGCTTGCCGTTCTCGGCGATGAACAGCTTGGTGCCGTGGTACGCGCTGGTGGAGGGAACGCGCCGCTCGACCGCCTTGAGCAGGCGGTTCTCCTCGAACTCCTCGTCCTCTTCGTCGCTCCGCGCGTCCTGGATCAGCTTCCAGGCCGTCCAGATCAGGAACGCGCCGAAGAGGTAGAAGATCCAGGAGAAATTGGCGATGATCGCGGCGCCCGCGCCGATGAAGATCGCCCGCAGGACGAGCGCGATGAGCACGCCGACCATCAGCACCCGCTGCTGGTAGATCGGCGGTACCGCGAACTTGGCCATGATCAGCACGAAGACGAAGAGGTTGTCGACGCTCAGCGACTTCTCGGTGATGTACCCGGCGAAGAACTCGCCCGACGGCTGACCGCCGCCGAAGAGGAAGAGGCCGAGCCCGAAGACCGCCGCGAGGGCGACCCAGACGACCGTCCAGACGGCGGCCTCCTTGATGGAGACCGCGTGCGGTTTGCGGCCGCCGATGAAGAAGTCGGCGGCGATCAGGGCGCACAGCCCGACGATCGTCAGCACCCACACGTTCAGGGAAACATCCACTGCGGCTCCTCCGGCAGAGTCGTACGGCACTCACAGCGTCGTCGCTGCCGGAGGCCCCGGTCCGTCGACACGCCAGCCGTGACCTCCACACCCCAGAGAGTACAGGAACAGCCAAGAACAGGTAAAGGAAAAGGCAAATCAGCAGGTCAGCGGCGGTGGGCCTGCAATGCCTGGCCAACCTGCCGGATCACCTGAACCAGCACCTCGCTCCCCGGCGGCACAGCCGGCGGATCGTACGTCCAGGCGTGCCCGACCCAGGGGTCGGCGAGGTGGTCGTCGGGGACCGGCGTGAGGCGCAGCAGCGCCCGCCACAGCGGATCGAGCACCGGCCCGTACTCCCGGGCGTCCTGCCGGTCGGCCACCATCATCAGATGGACGCCCACCGACGGCCCCTCGTCCGCGAGGTAGCGCAGCTGGTTGACGGCCCGGTCGTCGAAGCCGTGCGGGAAGTCGTTGACGATCAGCAGCTGTTCAGCGGTGTCGAGATCGCGCGGCAGCGAGTCCACGGCGCCGCTGCGGACCGCCATCTGCACCAGATCGACCCGCTGCGTGAGCTTCGTCAGCGTCGCGGACACCCCCCGTGCACCGGCCGCCGGGGGCTCCCGGAGCGCGCCCGACCGCAGCAGCGGGGCGAGCGAGGCGCCCGCCGCCCCGGCCGGGTCGATCACCTGCACCGCGAAGTCGCCGACGGGATGGACCGCGAGCAGCCGCGCGGCGTGCGCCACCGCGGTGTCCATGGCCGCTTTGCGCACCTCGGCCGACGCCATCAGCGCCGCCTCCGGGGCGCCCGTACGGCCGCTGTCGATCCACAGCCCGCGCTCCAGCGGCAGCCGCATCAGCATGGGGATGCGCAGGTCATCGCGTTCCGGCAGGCGCAGATCGCCGAGGCGCAGAGCCATCGGGGCCTCGAACGGCACCTGGTAGCCCTGCCAGACGGGGCTGTCCCACCGGGCGTAGGCGGGCGGCAGCGCGTGCTCGACGACGTCGGACTCGGCGGCGAGCCGGCCGAGGTCGCGGTCGAGGACGGCGCGGGCCTGCGCCACGAGCCCGGCCTGCTTGCCGCGCGCCGCCTCGCGGGCGGCGTCGGCGGCCGGGCCGACGCGGGTGCGCGGGTCCGAGAGGACGCCGTCGATCTCCCGCTCCATCCGCGACTCCGCGAAGTCCACCGCGCCGCGGTACGCCGCGACCGTACGGGCCAGGTCCTCGAACATGCCCCAGACTTGGTTGTAGAGCCGCTCGTCCATCGTCCAGCCGCTGGCATCACCCGCCACGGGCCCGGCTGCGGGCCCCGCTGCGGACGTATCGGCCCGTTCCTCCCCGCCGGCGCGTTCGTCCGCTACGGCGTGCGGCGGGGCGAGCGGCGGCGCGGAGGACCGGCCGGGCGGCGGGGACTGGGGCGGTTTCGCGGACCGGCGCCCGGGATGCCGGTAGTCGACCGGACCGGAACCGGGCCCGGCCGCCTCGGGGGACTCGTTCTTGCCGCCCGGGCGCCGCGCCCGCTCGTCCTTGTCCCCGCCTCGGTCCTGGTGCCCGCCCCTGTCCTGGTCCCTGCCTCTGCCCTGGTCCCTGCCTCTGCCCTGGTCCCGCGAGGACCGCGGCGGCGGGGTGATCGAACGGGCCGCCCCCTGGTCCACCGCCGCCTCGATGGCGGCGGCCAGCTCGGCGGCGCCCGGGAGCCCCTGATCGTGCAGCATCGCGGCCAGCCCGCCCGCGTACCCCTGGCCCACGGCCCGTACCTTCCACGCGCCCTGCCTGCGATAGAGCTCCAGCGCGACGACCGCGGACTCGGAGTCCAGGTCGGTGATGGTGTAGCCGGCGACCTCGGTGCCGTCGAGGCCGGTGACGGCGACGAACGGCGCGGCCATCGCGCCGAAGCGCGCCGGGCCGCCCGCGCCGGACGGCAGCGCGAGCAGCACGCTGACCCGGTGGGCGGCTGCGGGGAGCGCGTCCAGATCCACGGCCAGCCGGTGGTCGGCGGCGGCCTGCTGGGACACTTCGAGGCCGGGGAGGTGCGGTGCGGCGGGGTGCGCCACCCACGCGGCGTCCGTGACCCGCCCCCGCTCGTCGCCGAGAACGGCCCCGGCCACGACCGGGCCGCCCGCCGAGACCCGGATCTCCAAACGGGTCTGAGGCAGTGGATGGTTCTGGCCCCGGACCAGTTCGGCCGTCATCGGCGCGCCCCCTCGCTATGTCGTTCGCGGCCGTGCCCGTCGCGCACGGCCATGCCCGCCGGCCCGGCGGTTCGCCTCCGCCGGGCCCCGGCCGGAGCCCCCGCCCCGGCCCGTTCCCACCGCTTACAGGCTGGGCAGGATCGCCGGCATCAGATCCTGGAAGGTGCGGCCGTTGGCCGGCACGCCGATCGCCGTCATCTGCCAGCCGCCGCCGGACCGGTGCACCTTCGCCATGATCTGCGCGGTGTACGCGCCGCCGCCGTCGAGGGTGTAGCGGGCCAGCTCCTGGCCGTTGGTCTCGTCCACCAGCCGGCAGAAGGCGTTCTTCACCTCGGCGAAGGTCTGGCCGGTGAACGAGTTCACCGTGAACACGATCTGGTCGATGTGCACCGGAACCCGCTGCAGATCGACGAGTATCGCCTCGTCGTCGCCGCCCTGTCCGGCGCCGCCGACCAGGTTGTCGCCGGTGTGCTGGACCGAACCGTCATTGCTGACGAGGTGGCGGAAGAACACTTCGTCGACCGGCTCCCCCTCGGCGAACAGCACCGCCGACGCGTCCAGGTCGATCTCCTTCGTGCGCGAGCCGAACAGGCCGCGGCGGGGAGCTGCCTGCCAGCCCAGCCCCATCCGCACCGCGGTCAGGGTGCCCCCGTCGGCCTTCTTCAGGCTGATGCCCTGGCCCTTGGCCAAGTTGACCGTCACGCGCTGTCCCCTTCTCGATGTACCGAGTGTCACCCGTGGCCGCGCGGTCGGCGCGGCCTCCTGGGAAAACCCTATGCACTGGCGCTCCCGGTGCCATCGGTCGGACGTGGTTTGTGGCGTTCTTGCAACACGCCCTTGAGACGACCCCCCGCACCACGTTCTCGCACCGCGTTCTCGCAGCGCGTCACGGCCGCCCGTCAGGCGATGCCCGCCTCCCTCATCTGCCGCAGCTCCTTCTTCAGCTCCCCCACCTCGTCGCGCAGCCGGGCCGCGACCTCGAACTGCAGCTCGGCCGCCGCGCTCCGCATCCGCTCCGTCATCTCCTCGATGATCTCGGCGAGCTCCGCGGCGGGGCGGTCCGTGAGCGGGGCGCCGCCCTTGCCGGCGCCCGCCGCCTTGCCGGACTTGCCGGACGCCGCGGGCACCGGGGCCTTGCCCTTGCTCTTGTCGCCCTGCCGGTAGCCAGTGCCCAGCAGCTCCTGGGTGTCGATCTCCTCGCGCGCGATGGTCGCGACGATGTCGCCGATCTTCTTCCGCAGCGGCTGCGGGTCGATCCCCTTCTCCTTGTTGTACGCGATCTGCTTCTCCCGGCGGCGATTGGTCTCCTCGATCGCCTTCTCCATCGCCGGGGTGACCTTGTCCGCGTACATATGGACCTGGCCGGAGACGTTGCGCGCCGCGCGTCCGATGGTCTGGATCAGCGAGGTCCCGGAGCGCAGGAACCCTTCCTTGTCGGCGTCGAGGATCGCGACCAGGGAGACCTCGGGAAGGTCGAGCCCCTCGCGCAGCAGGTTGATGCCGACCAGCACGTCGTACTCGCCGGCCCGCAGCTCGCGCAGCAGCTCGATGCGGCGCAGGGTGTCGACGTCGCTGTGCAGATAGCGCACCTGGATGCCCAGCTCCAGGAAGTAGTCGGTGAGGTCCTCGGCCATCTTCTTGGTGAGGGTGGTCACCAGGACGCGCTCGTCCTTCTCCGTGCGCGTCCGGATCTCGTGCACCAGGTCGTCGATCTGCCCGTCCGTCGGCTTGACGACGACCTCGGGGTCGACGAGGCCGGTGGGACGGATGATCTGTTCGACGAAGCCGTCGCCGCGCGCGAGCTCGTACTTGCCGGGGGTGGCGGAGAGGTAGACGGTCTGGTCGATCCGCTCGACGAACTCCTCCCACTTGAGCGGCCGGTTGTCCATGGCGGACGGCAGCCGGAAGCCGTGCTCCACGAGGGTGCGCTTCCGGGAGGCGTCGCCCTCGTACATCGCGCCGATCTGCGGGACGGTGACGTGCGACTCGTCGATGACGAGGAGGAAGTCCTCCGGGAAGTAGTCGAGGAGGGTGTTGGGCGGCGAACCGGGTTCGCGGTCGTCCATGTGCAGCGAGTAGTTCTCGATGCCGGAGCAGGAGCCGATCTGGCGCATCATCTCGATGTCGTACGTCGTGCGCATCCGCAGCCGCTGGGCCTCCAGCAGCTTGCCCTGCTTCTCCATCTTGGCGAGGGTCTCCGCCAGCTCGGCCTCGATGCCCGCGACGGCCTTCTCCATGCGCTCCGGACCGGCGATGTAGTGGCTGGCCGGGAAGACGTACAGCTCCTGGTCGTCGGAGATCACCTCGCCGGTGAGCGGGTGGAGCGTGGAGAGCGCCTCGATCTCGTCCCCGAACATCTCGATGCGGACGGCGAGCTCCTCGTAGACCGGGAAGATCTCGATGGTGTCGCCCCGGACGCGGAAGGTGCCGCGGGTGAAGGCCACGTCGTTGCGGGTGTACTGGATCTCCACGAACCGGCGCAGCAGCTGGTCGCGGTCGATCTCCTCGCCGACCTTGAGCCGCACCATGCGGTCCACGTACTCCTGCGGGGTGCCCAGGCCGTAGATGCAGGAGACGGAGGCCACCACGACCACGTCCCGGCGGGTGAGCAGCGAGTTCGTCGCGGAGTGGCGCAGCCGCTCCACCTCCTCGTTGATCGAGGAGTCCTTCTCGATGTAGGTGTCCGACTGCGGTACGTACGCCTCGGGCTGGTAGTAGTCGTAGTACGAGACGAAATATTCGACCGCATTGTTGGGCAGCAGCTCCCGGAACTCGTTGGCGAGCTGGGCCGCGAGGGTCTTGTTCGGCGCCATGACCAGGGTGGGCCGCTGCAACTTCTCGATCATCCACGCGGTGGTCGCCGACTTGCCGGTACCGGTCGCACCGAGCAGCACTACATCTTTCTCACCTGCGCGAACGCGCCGCTCCAGCTCGGCGATGGCTGTCGGCTGATCGCCGCTGGGCTGGTAGGGGCTGACGACCTCGAAGGGCGCCACGGTGCGTTCGATCTTGGATACGGGCCGCATGGAACCACCGTACGACCCACCACTGACAACGGCCCGGCTGCCGGAGTCCGGAACCCGTCACGCGGCCGGACGAGAGGCGAAATATCCGCGAAGCCCGCCGATGCCGAGCGCGCTCGCCGAACATCGCGTACTTATCTTCTTGTACGCCACATCCGGGACGTTCCCGGCCCGGATCGGACGCCGCGAGGAGACCGTATGCAACTGCGCCCCGCCGTCGCCGTCGCCAGTGCGCTTCTGGGCATGTCCGCGCTGCTCACCGGACCCGCCGACGCCCGCGCCACCCCCCATTCGCCCGAACCCCTCGTCATCGGCCACCGCGGCTCGCCCGTCAGCGCGCCCGAGAACACCCTCGCCTCCGTCGACGTCGCCGCCCGCCTCGGCATCACCTGGGTCGAGAACGACGTCCAGCGGACCAAGGACGGCGCGCTGGTCGTCCTGCACGACACCACGCTCAGCCGGACGACCGACGCCGAGCAGCGCTATCCGAACCGGTCGCCGTGGCGGGTGGCGGACTTCACGCTCGCCGAGATCGAGCGGCTCGACGCGGGCAGCTGGTTCGACCGCCGGTTCGCCGGACAGCGCGTACCAACCCTCGGCCGCTACCTCGACCGCGTCGAGCGCAACCGCCAGAACCTCCTCATGGAGGTCAAGGCGCCGGAGCTCTACCCCGGAATCGAGCGCCGGATCACGTCGGAGCTGCGCCGCCGGGGCTGGCTCGACCGGGGGCACGTGGCCCACCGGCTGGTCCTCCAGAGCTTCGACGCGGCCTCGCTGCGGACCCTCCACCGGCTCCGCCCCGATCTGACGCTCGGGTTCCTCGGCGCCCCGAAGGCCGCCGAGCTCCGCTCGTACGCGGCGTACGCCGATCAGATCAACCCCAACCACAAGGCCGTCACGGCGCGCTACCTCCGCGCCGTCCACGCGCTCCGAGGTCCGCACGGCCGCCCCCTGCGGCTCTCCGCGTGGACCGTCGACGACGCCTGCGCCGCGCGGTCCCTGGCCCGTATGGGCGTGGACGGCCTCATCACCAACAAGCCGGCGGAGATCCGCGACGCCCTCGGCGACGGGGCGCGGCGTTCCCCAGGGGCCGCCGGGCCGCCCGTCCGGGTACCGGCCGCGGCCTGAGCCGGCGCGCAGCGGGGGCGGGACCGCAGGGCCTACGCTGCTCGTGTGACAGACACAGAGGGCCCCGACGGCTCCGCATCGGCGCCGGAGCACGGTACGGCCGAGAGCGCCGCGGTCCGGTCCTGGTCCTGGGCGACGCTGGAGAGCTCCATCGGCGCGCTGGGGATCGCCACCACGGCCGAGGGGCTGCTCAACGTCGTCTTCGACGCCCGCGAGGAGCACGCGTCGCAGGCCGTGGAGCGGCTGACCCGCCGCCTCGGCACCGGGCCCGCGGCGGCGGGGGCGGCCCGCGACCCGCTGGCGGAGGCGGAGAGCCAGCTCGGGGCCTACTTCGACGGACGGCTGCGGGCGTTCACCGTGCCGCTGGACTGGTCGCTCACCGGCGGCTTCAACCGCCGGGTGCTGCGCGCGCTCGCCGCCCATGTCCCGTACGGCACGGTCGTCGGCTACCAGGACCTCGCCCACCGCGTCGGCGATCCCGGGGCCGCCCGCGCCGTGGGGACGGCGATGGGCGCCAACCCGCTGCCGGTCGTCGTCCCGTGCCACCGGGTGATCGAGAGCGGCGGCGGCCTCGGCGGTTTCGGCGGGGGCCTGGAGGTCAAGCGCGCCCTGCTGGCCTTGGAGGGCGTCCTGCCGGAGCCGCTCTTCTGAGGCGGTCCCGGAGCGGCGCCGGCGCGCTCGCCCGGCCGATTGTCAGTGGCAGCCCCTAGCGTTCTCCAGCAGTAGAGGTCGGCCGCTGGTGGCCGCCCTGGGAGAGGGGTATGCCGTGACACAGGCGTCGGGCGACAGGACGTATCTGGAGCTGTCACAGGACGGCGGCGGGGCGCACAAGTTCTATGAGGTGACCGTGGACGGGGTCACCGTCTCCGTCCGGTACGGACGGATCGGCGCCGCGGGCCAGTTGCAGACGTCCTCCTTCCCCACCACCGAGAAGGCGCGGGCCGCGGCGGCGAAGAAGATCGGCGAGAAGGTCCGCAAGGGGTACGCGCCGGCCGTGCAGGGCGGGCGCGCCGCCCGGTCCGTGACGCGCCGTCAGGTCAGCTCCGCGCCGTCGACGGCGCGCGCCGTGGCCCCGGTGCTGTGGCGGTTCCGTACGGATTCCGCGGCGTTCGGCATCCACATCGACCAGGACCGCTGCTGGGTGGGCAACCAGTCCGGCGACGTCTACACCCTCGCGCACGACGGCGAGGTGCTCTCCCGCTACCGGCTGCCGGACGGCGTCAAGTGCCTGGTGGCGGACGACTTCTGGATCTACGCGGGCTGCGACGACGGCACGGTCTACGACCTGTCCTCCAAGCTCCCCTTCGCCGCCTATCAGATCGCGGCGGACGTGGACATCTTCTGGCTGGACGTCCACGAGGGGGTGCTCAACGTGGCGGACCGGAACGGCGGTCTGACGGTCATCGACCACGAGGACGAGTACCAGTGGTCGCGCAAGAGCGCCGGCGCGCACGCCTGGATGGTGCGCCGCGACGAGCGGGCCGTCTACCACGGCCACACCCAGGGCGTGACCGCGTACGCCCACGACGGCGGCGGCGAGTTGTGGCGCTCGAAGACCACCGGCGCGGTGCTGTTCGGCTGGCAGGAGGACGACGCGGTCTACGCGGGCACCAGCCACCACGTCGTCCAGCGCCTGTCGAAGGCGACGGGCCGCACGGAGGCCGCTTACCCGTGCGACACCACGGTCTACTCCTGCGCCACCGCCCCCGGCGGGCGGTACGTCTTCGCGGGCGACTCCGCCGCGTCCGTGTACTGCTTCGCGGCGGACGGCACCCGGCTGTGGAAGCTGGGCACCGGCGGCGGTTCGGCGCTGTCGATGCAGTACCTCGACGAGAAGCTCTACATGGTCACCACGGACGGCTCGCTGGTGTGCGTCGACGCGACGGAGGCCGCGATCGCCGCCGCGCGGACCGGCACCGTTCCGGTCCCCGTGGACGTCAAGTCGGCCGAGGCGCTGCCCACTTACGCGCCGACGACCACGCTGGCGACCGTGACGGCCGCCCCGGCGTCGGGCGTCGTCGTCGAGTGCGTCGAGGAGGCCGGCCGGCTCCGGGTGCACGTCGTCTCCGGAGGCTACGAACCCTTGTGGAACGTCCAGTTCCCGCGCCAGATACGCGAGCCCGGCGTCCGTTACGTGGTGGACGCGCTCGCCCCCGCTCCGGGCGGCTTCTACCGTGTCCGCGGCGAGATCAAGCGCCTGCTGTGAATCCGCTCCACGCCGGACGGCGCGGGTCGTCGGCCCGTACGACCACCTGGGCCGCGTCCTCGGGTCGCACTTCGTCCGCGTAGCGCGCGAACGCGGGTACGGTCCAGGCTTCCGCCTCGTCCGTGTGCCGCGCCAGCGCGGCGGGAGACATCCGCAGGTGCACCGCGAGGTCGAAGGGGAACCAGTGCCCGAGGAGGAGCGGGCCGTGCACGATCACCACACCCCCGGGCGGCACCGTCAGGTACGGGCTCCGCGTCGCCCGGTCCGTCACGGGGTCCCGGAGATCGGGCAGCACCCGCCCGCTCCCGCCGGGCTCCAGCGGGGCGAACACCTCGCGGTGGAGCGCGCCGGCGTCGAGCCACAGGTCGTAGTACGCGTCGGCGTCCTGGCGCCCGTATTCGAAGCGCAGCGAGGCGGCCCGCAGGAATCCGCCGGTCCCGATGACGGCCACCGGCCGCCCACGGGCCCGCAGCTCCTCGGCCATGCCTCGCGCCAGCTCCGCGGGCCGGGCGGCGGGAGCGCCGTCGACGGCGACCCGCAGCCAGGGGCTGCCGTCCTCCGCTTCCGCCGTCGCGATCCGCTCCACAAGCGCTTGCGTCAATCGCGTCCACGAGATCGCTTCCCACCACACGGACCCATGATGCACGCCGGGTCCCGACGGGAGGGGCCCGGGCCCGCTGCCGGGCCGCCGGTCTTCCGCGAGCGTCCCTCGGCCCGCGGGGTTCAGTGCGGCGACGCCGCCGGGTCGTCGCGCTGCCGCAGGGCTGTCAGGGCGTCCGCCGGGTCCTCTTCAGCGGGGCCCGCCGGCCACCAGTCCGGGTCGGGGCCAGGGTCCGCCTCGTAGGGGTACCAGCGGCCGTCGTGGCCGAAGCGGAGCTGGAGGCCGCGGGCGTCGTCGGTGAGGTGGTTGTGGCGGGGGCGCAGCGGCGGCAGGCCGGCGGCGGCCAGGGCGGGGCGGGCCCGGTCGAAGGGGCCGGCCGGCGGGTTCCAGGCGGTTTCGAGGAGCGTCAGGCCCTCCAGTCCGCCCTGCCGCCAGGCGGCCACCGCGCGGGCCACGTCCGTCGGGGTGCGGCCGGTTCCGGCGGCGAGGCTCCGGTAGAGGGTGCGGGTGGTGGCGGTCAGTCCGGAGGTGGGCCGGGTGGCGGCGAGCCGGACCGCGTCCTGCCAGGGGGTGAGGCCGGGGTGCGGGTCGCTGCCCGTGGTGAGGAAGGCGTGGGCGCGGGCGGCCGCGTCCGTGGCCAGCAGGTCGAGCGCCGCCGGGTCCACGGGCAGCCGGCCGGCGGGCGGGAGCGCCGGCGGTATGCCGGGGCGCGGCGGGACGGGGAGCGGCTCCGGGAGGGCCGCGAGGGCGGTCCCCCGCGGGGCGGAGAGGGCGGTAAGGGCGTCGATGCCCGCGCGTGCCGCCGGTGACTCACGGGAGGCGTGGGCCGCGTTGCGGCGGGCGAGGTCGTCGAGGAGCGCGCGCTCGTCGCGGCCCCGCATCAGCAAGAGGACGAGCGGGTCCGCGTCCAGCAGCCGGGCGGCCTCGTAGCAGAGGGCTGCCGCGTGTTTGCAGGGGTGCCCCCGGTCGGGGCAGGAGCACCGCGGCACCAGGTCGCCGGGGCCCGGCAGCAGCCGCACACCGGCCTCGGCGGCGGCGTCGACGAGCGCGTGCGGCATGTCCTTGTCGAGGAGGGCCGCGAGGTGCGACGGCTGGGCGGCCACGGCGCTCAGGAAGCGGTCCCAGTCGGCGTCGGAGAAGACGCCCAGTTCGATGCCGGTGCGGTACGGGCGCGGGCGGCTGCCGTCGACGCGGGCCCCGATGCGGCCGGGCGTGACGGTGATGTCGTGGACGTGGCCTCCGCGCGCGTAGACGCGACCCCGGGAGAGCCGGCCGGTGTCGAGCGACGCGCTCTCCAGGGCTTCGATCCAGGCGTTGCCCCACCAGGACTCGGCGAAGGTCATCGCGGCCTCCTCAGGGTCACCAGCTCGGCGAGTTCCGCGTCGCTCAGCTCGGTCAGCGCCGACTCGCCGCCGCTGAGGACCGCGTCGGCCAGCGCGCGCTTCGCCTCCAGCATCTCGGCGACGCGGTCCTCGACCGTGCCTTCGGTGACGAGGCGGTGGACCTGCACGGGCTGGGTCTGGCCGATGCGGTACGCGCGGTCGGTCGCCTGGTCCTCGACCGCCGGGTTCCACCAGCGGTCGTAGTGCACGACATGGCTCGCGCGGGTGAGGTTGAGCCCCGTGCCGGCCGCCTTCAGGGACAGCAGGAAGACGGGGACCTCGCCGGACTGGAAGCGGTCCACGAGCTGTTCGCGCTGCCCGACCGGGGTGCCTCCGTGCAGCAGTTGGGACGGCACGCCGCGCGCCGTCAGGTGGGCGGAGAGCAGCCGGGCCATCTCCACGTACTGCGTGAAGACCAGGACCGATCCGCCCTCGGAGAGGATGGTGTCCAGCAGTTCGTCGAGCAGTTCCAGCTTCCCCGAACGGCCGGCCAGCCGCTCGCCGCCCTCCTTCAGATACTGGGCGGGGTGGTTGCAGACCTGCTTCAGCGCCGTGAGCAGCTTCATCACCAGGCCGCGCCGCGCCATGCCCTCGGCCCCCTCGATGTTCACGAGGGTCTCTCTGACGACGGCCTCGTAGAGGGCGGCCTGTTCGCGCAGCAGCGCCACCGGCTGGTCGGTCTCCGTCTTGGGCGGCAGCTCGGGGGCGATGCCCGGATCGGATTTCTTCCGGCGCAGCAGGAAGGGCGCGACGATGCGGGCCAGCCGCTCGACGGCCTCCTGGGCCTGTTCGTCGCCCTCGCCGCTCTCGATGGCCCGTGCGTGGCGGGCCCGGAAGTTCTTGAGGGAGCCCAGCAGCCCGGGGGTGGTCCAGTCCAGGAGCGCCCACAGTTCGGAGAGGTTGTTCTCCACGGGGGTGCCGGTGAGGGCGATCCGGGCGGTGGAGGGGATCGTGCGCAGCGCCACGGCGGTGGACGCGTACGGGTTCTTCACGTGCTGCGCCTCGTCCGCCACCACCAGCCCCCAGGGGCGTGCGGCGAGCTCCTCGGCGCTGGAGCGCATCGTGCCGTATGTGGTGAGCACGAAGCCCCCGGCCAGGTCGTCCAGGGTCCGGCCTGAGCCGTGGAAGCGGCGTACGGGGACGCCGGGCGCGAAGCGTTCGATCTCGCGCTGCCAGTTGCCGAGCAGGGAGGCCGGGCAGATCACCAGCGTGGGGTCGTCGGGCGCGCGGTGCAGGTGGAGGGCGATGACGGTGATCGTCTTGCCGAGCCCCATGTCGTCGGCGAGGCAGCCGCCGAGGCCGAGCGAGGTGATCCGGTCGAGCCACCCGAGTCCGCGCAGCTGGTAGTCGCGGAGGGTGGCGCGCAGCCCGGGCGGCTGGACGGCGGGCTTGGCCTCGGCGGTGAGCCGGTCGCGCAGGACGGCGAGCGCCCCGACCGGGACGGCCGCGATCTGTTCGCCGTCGACCTCGGCGGTGCCCGTGAGCGCCATGGAGAGGGCTTCGGCGGGGTCGAGCCGCCCCAGGTCGCGCTTGCGGGCCTTGCGTACGAGCGCGGGGTCGACCAGCACCCACTGGTCGCGGAGGCGGACGACGGGCCGGTGCGCTTCGGCGAGCGCGTCCATCTCCTGTTCGGTGAGCGGGGAGCCGCCGATCGCCAATTGCCAGCGGAATTCGAGGATCTGTTCCGCGTCGAAGAAGCTCGGTTCGTCGGACGCGGTGCCCGGGGCGATCCGTACGACCGCGCGGGCGGTCATCTCGCGGGCCAGTTCCCTGGGCCAGTGGACGGCTACCCCGGCCGCCGACAGGCGGTGTGCGGCCATGCCGAGCAGTTCGTTCAGCTCGTCCTCGTCGAGCGTCAGCACGTCGGGCACGGGACGCTCCAGGAGGCGGCCGAGCGGCGGCCAGACGCGGGCGGCGCGCCGGAGCGAAAGAACGGTGTCGATACGGGCGCGCGCCCCGAAATGCTCCCCCGCGCGCCCTTCCCACAGCGCGGCCGCGTCCGTGAGCAGGGTGGGGTCGGTGAGGCTGTGGACCTGGACCACGGCCGCCGCGAGCGCGCCGTCCTCTTCGTAGAGGTCGTACGCGCGCAGGTCCAGGCGGAGCGAGATCCGCACCCCGCCGTCCGTCCCGGCGGCGGCCTCCGCGGCCCACTCGCGCAGCGCGGGCAGCTGGTGCGCGGTGCGCGCGGCGTACGGCTCACCGGCCGCGAGGGGCGCCGCGGGCGTCCGCGGCAGGGTGTCCGCGACCGCGTCCAGCAGCGCCCGTACGAGGCCGTCGGGGTCCGGGAGCCGCGGCGGCCCGGAGCCGGGCAGCGGCGCCGCGTACGCCTCGACGGGCATGGCCGCGACGACTGCCCGCAGATGCGCGAGATCTTCGGTGTCCAGCGGCCCCGCCCGCCAAGTGTCCGCGTCGGCCTCGGTCAGCCCGGGCAGCAGCCTGCCGCGGGCCACGAGCTGGAGTCCGTGCAGCACCGCGGCGCCCCAGCAGGCGGCCGCGGGATGGGCCGAGGGGTCGTGGCGGGCGCGGGCCAGCAGGGGGACGGCCTGCGCCAGGGGGAGCACGAGTGCGGGCACCGTGCGCCGTTCTACGCCGTCTTCGCGCCGGCGCACGACGGTCAGCTCGGTGCGCTCCCCCGCCACCGCGGCCGGAAGGTCGTCGCCGTCCGGCCGCCAGAAGGCGAAGCCGCCCTCGCGCGGCGGTTCGCCGGGCAGGAAGACGGCGGCGCAGCGCGCCATCGGACCGGCATGCGCGCCCCGGTCGGAGGCGCCGTGAGAACCGTCCGCACCGGCCTGACCGGCCGCGGCACCCGCCAAGGGGCCACGAGGGTCCGCGGCGGCCGAAAGCCGCCCCGACGCCAGCCTCACCCGCCCCACCACCTCGCCGTTTCCCGTGCTCTCCGAGCCGTTTCCCGTGTTGTCCGAGCGGTTCCCGAGTCTACGGAGGGGCACTGACAATCCGGCCGGCTCAGCCCCGCAGCAGCCGCTCGGCGAGGGCGAGCGGCTCGGCGGCCTTGCGGGCGGAGGGCAGCGGCGCCGGGGCCTTCGCGCGGTGCGCGGCGGCGCGTTCGACGACCGTCGTACCGGTCTCCGCCTCCAGTACGGGGGCGTATCCGGCCGCCCGCAGGGCCCGCAGGACGGCGTCCGGAGGCTCGGCGGCGACCAGGACCGTCGGAGCGATGGCGCGCAGCCCCAGGGCACACAGCTCGCGGTGCGCGGCGAGCTCCCGTACCAGGGCCTCATCGTCGGAGCGGACGCAGCAGGCGGTGCGCACGACCCGTACCCGGCCGTGCGTACGGGCGGTGTCGCCGATCAGGTACGTCAGGGGCTGCGGCAGCGCCCCCGAGGCGGACGCGGCGGTCAGGTCGGCGACCAGCGCGCCGGGGGCGTGCCCCGCGTCCAGGGCGCGCCGTACGGAATCGGCGCTGAACCGCCAGGTGACGGCGTGCCCCTCCGATTCGCGGTCGGCGCAGGCGCCGAGGAGTTCCGCGAGCCCGGCCGAGGGCGCGCCGGGGGCGACGGCGGTCAGGTCGGCCTGGAAGTGGGCGTGTTCGAGCGGCGGGGGCAGGAGGCGGCTCAGTTCGGCGCGGAGTCCGGCGGGGCCGGCGAGCAGCGCCCGGCCGAGCGGGCTGAGCGCGCCGTGGGCGACGACGCCGAGGAACGCCGCCTCGCTCAGGGTGTGCGCCGACCGGTCCGCCGCCATCGGCTGGCCGGCGACGGCGAGCGGGCGGTGCCAATCTGCGGCCTGGATGAGCCCGTGCAGCGGCTGGAGCGCGTCCTGAGCGTCCGGCAGCGGCGGCGGGGGAACGGCGACACCGACCCCCTCGGGGAGCGCGGCGAGGGCCTCCAGCAGCGCCCTGCGCAGGGGAGCGGCATACCGGTCGTGCCCGCGTACGAGCGCGGCCGGCGGCTCCCCCAGCGCACCCAGCGTGGGGATCGCGCGCAGCTCCGCCCAGGCCGTCAGCACGGGCGCCAGCCGCTCGCCCGCGGGCCGCGCCAGCCAGTCGTCGTACGCGGCGGTGGGCAGCGCCGTCGTGCCGCCGCTGTCCCGGCTGAGCGCGATCAGCCCGGCGGCCTCGGCGGTGTCGAGGAGCAGCCGGGCCCGGTCTTCGCCGATGCCGGCCGCTTTGGCGAGGCGCTTGGTCTCGCGGACGGCCAGCCCGCCCGACTTCCGCAGGGCGGCGGGCTGCGCGGCGAGCGCGGCGAGCAGCCGGTCCATGGCCGAGGCGAGGGTGGCCGCGGCGGCCTGCGTCTCCGCGCCGACGAGAGCCGGGTCGGTCCGTGTCAGGGCGGCGGGCGCGGGCCGCGGCGCGACGGGGGCGAAGTCTCCGAGGCCGAGGCCGCCGATGAGCTGCGGGACGCGTGGCGGTACGACGATCCGGCCGTCCTCGGCGGGTGCGGCGAGCCCGTCCTCGTACAGCGCTCGCAGCGCCGCGGCGGCGGCCTCCCGGGCGGCCCCGGGGCCGCCCGCGCCGAGCGCCTCGTACGCCGTCTCGGCCGGTACGGGCTCGGCGGCGAGCTGCGGGAAGGACAGGCTGTGCGACATCAGCGCCTCGAAGCCGGCCCCGGAGCGGGGCGCGGGCGGCCGGGGCGGCGCGTTCTCCTCGGCGAGCCGCTGCCCGGCGCGGGAGACGGCCGCGAGGAGCTGGAGCCGGGGCCGGTCGAGCTGGAGGACGAGGTGGTGGACGGTCTCGTACGACCACAGGGCGGCTGCCAGTTGGCGCAGCCGGGTGGGCGCGGGCCGGTGCGAAAGGGGCTCGCGGTGGCGTGCGAGGAGGCCCGCGAGCTGCTCCGGGGTGCGCTGTCCGAGCGCGTGGGCGAGGGTGTCGAGGCCGTCCATGGCCCCGACCCTACTGGCCGCCGGGAACCCCGACCGCGCAGGTGGGAAGGGGGCCCGCGGGCGCGGGGCGCGGGAGTGCTTTGCCTGGGCCGGGATCGGGTGGATTCTGGTAGCAGGAGATGCGTGGCGATGCGTACGGGCAGCGAACCGGTGCAGGCACGCAGCCCGCTCAGGCTCAGGTGCGGGCTGGCCGTGTGGGGGCTGGCGTGGGCGCTCGCGGGGACGGTGGTCTTCGCGGAACTCGGCCGTCCGGGGTGGGCGATCGCCTGCGGGGTGCTCTCCGCGGTGACGAGCGCGGACCTGTTCATGGTGGTGCGCCATATCCGCCAGGGGCCCCATTACCAGCCGGGGCGGGACGTCCCGCCGTACGAACCGGTCAAGCGCGACGGCCGCGGGCGACGGAGCGGCCCGCGAAACCCGCCACCCTAGGAGCGACCCGCCCCCTGGGAGCGGCCCCGGCTCCTCTTAAGGAGGAACCGGGAGGCGTGCCGGGCAGTCTTCTCTTCCAGATGTTGATCATCCGGCAGAGGAGAATTCCATCGTGGAGAATTTCGGAACGCGCCCGAGCCGCCGTGCTGTTCTCGCCCTCGGCGCGGGGGCGGCCCTGGGGACCGCGGTTCTCACCGGCGGGTCTGCCCATGCCGCCGCCCCGCGCACGGAGGACGGCGTTTCACGGGCGCTGAGCGAGCTGGAACGGGAGCATTCCGCCCGGCTCGGGGTGTTCGCGCGCAATACGGTCACGGGCAAGAGCGTGCGGTACCGCGCGGACGAGCTCTTTCCGTTCTGTTCGGCGTTCAAGGCGATGGCCGCGGCCGCCATCCTCAGGGACCTCGACCGCGACGGCGAGTTCCTCGCCAAGCGCGTCCGGTACACCGAGCAGGACGTCGCGAACTCGGGCTACTCCCCCGTCACCAGCACGCCCGAACACCTCGCGAACGGCATGACCGTCGCCGAACTGTGCGCGGCTGCCCTCGACTACAGCGACAACACCGCGGCGAACCTCATGCTCCGCGAGCTCGGCGGCCCGGCGGCCGTCACGCGCTTCTGCCGCTCGGTCGGCGACCGGACGACCCGGCTCGACCGCTGGGAGCCCGAGCTGAACTCTTCCGAACCCGGGCGCGTGACGGACACCACCAGCCCGAAGGCCATCGGCCGTACGTACGCGAAGCTCGTGCTCGGCACCGTTCTCGCGCCCCGCGACCGGCAGCGGCTGACCACCTGGCTGCTCGCCAACACCACCAGCGAGAACCGCTTCCGCGCTGGCCTCCCCAAGGGCTGGACCCTCGCGGACAAGACGGGCACCGGCGACTACGGCACCACCAACGACGTCGGCATCGCCTGGACCCCGAACCGAACGCCGATCGTACTGTCCGTCCTGTCCACCAAGAAGCGGGCCGACGGCCCCTCGGACGACCCCTTGCTCGCCAAAACGGCCGCCCTGCTGGCGTCCGCGCTCGCATAGGGCCCTACGGAAGAACGTGTCTACGGGGGCGGCATCCGGAAACGGCCGCCCCGTAGGGCGTTCGCCCGGGTGTCAGGCCGCCCCCTCGTCGAAGCGGGCCGCCTCGACGAACTCCGGCCGGGGGTCGAGGGCCGCCGCCAGGCGGAAGTGGCGGGTGGCCTCGGCGGCGCGGCCGTCGCGCTGGAGGGTGCGGGCCAGGGCGAAATGGGCGAAGGCGTTGTCCGGTTCGCGCTCCAGAACGAGCTGGAATTCCAGCTCGGCGGGGCGCAGTTGAGCCGCGTCGAAGAAGGCGCGGGCGCGCAGCAGGCGGGCCGCGGTGTTCTCGGGATGGGCGGTGATGACCGAGTCGAGGAGCTTGACGGCCCCGCGCGGGTCGTGGACGGCCAGCAGCCGCTCCGCGGCGCGGTAGTCGATGACGTGGGTCTCGGGCGTCGGCTCGGGCACGTGCCGTACTCCTTCCTGGATACGGGCCCCGGACGCGGCTTCCCGGTACGGGTCCCGTGCCCGGGTTCCGGATGCGGAACGCCGGGGTCGGCCGCGGGCGTGCGTGATCACGGCGTATGCCCGTCCCAACGCGGCGCGGTCGCGTCCTATTCCGGCCGTGGCCCCGACGACGCCCCCGCGCGCTCCACGAGCTTCGCCCAGACCTCGCGGACCTGCGGCTCCAGCGCCTCCAGCGGGCCGTCGTTGTCGATGACGAGATCCGCGACCGCCAGCCGCTCCTCGCGCGTCGCCTGGGCCGACATGCGCGCCCGCGCGTCGTCCGGCGTCATGCCGCGCAGCCGTACGAGCCGGTCGAGTTGGGTGTCGGGGGCGGCGTCGATGACGACGACGGCTTCGTAGAGCGGCGCGAGGCCGTTCTCCGTGAGGAGCGGCACGTCGTGGACGACGATGGCGTCCGGGCCCGCCGCCGCCTCCAGCGCCGCGGAGCGGGCGCCCACCAGGGGGTGCATGATCGCGTTGAGGGCCGCGAGCCGGTCCGGGTCGGCGAAGACGACTGTGCCCAGCGCGGGCCGGTCCAGGGAGCCGTCGGCCGCGAGCACCTCGGGCCCGAACTCGGCGGCGACGGCCGCCAGTCCGGGCGTGCCCGGCTCCACCACCTCGCGTGCGATCTTGTCGGCGTCCACGACCACCGCCCCGTAGGAGGCGAGCAGCCGCGACACCTCGCTCTTGCCGGCGCCGATCCCGCCCGTAAGGCCCACCTTCAGCATGCGGCCCACGCTATACGGCTGGGGGTCACTGGCCCCCGTCGCCCTCGCGGTCGGCGAGGAAACGCTCGAACTCCGCGCCGAGTTCGTCGGCGGAGGGCAGCTCCACGGGCTCCGCGACGAGGTTGCCGCGCGCCTCGGAGCCCGCCACCGCGTCGTACTGGTGCTCAAGGCCCCGTACCAGCGCGACGAGCTCCTCGTCGCCCTCGCCGATCTGCCGCTCGATCTCCTCCTGCGTGCGCAGCGCCTCGGTGCGCAGCGAGTGCGCGGCGCTCGGCAGGACGAGCCCGGTGGCGGCGGTGACCGCTTCGAGCGCGGTGAGGGCGGCGTCGGGGTAGGAGGAGCGGGCCACGTAGTGCGGGACGTGGGCCGCCACGCCGAGCGTGTCGTGGCCCGCCTCCGCGAGGCGGTACTCGATGAGGGCCGCCGCGCTGCCGGGGACCTGCGCCTCGTCGAAGAAGGCGGCGTGGCCCGGCATGAGGTCCGTGCGGTTGCCGTGCGGCGTGATGCCTACGGGGCGCGTATGGGGGACGCCCATGGGGATGCCGTGGAAGGTGACCGACATCCGTACGCCCAGCCGCTCGACCATCTCGCGCACGGCCGCCGCGAACCGCTCCCACTCGACGTCCGGCTCGGGGCCGGTCAGCAGCAGGAAGGGCGCGCCGGTGGCGTCCTGCACCAGGTGCAGCTCGATCCGGGGCGTCTCGTACGCGGTCCAGCGGTTGCGCTGGAAGGTGAGCAGCGGGCGGCGGGCCCGGTAGTCGACGAGCCGGTCGTGGTCGAAGCGGGCGACGACCTGATGCGGCAGCCCGTCCAGGAGCCGCTCGACGATCTGCTCACCCGTCTCGCCGGCGTCGATGTAGCCGTCGAAGTGGTAGAGCATGACCAGCCCCGCCGAGTCCTGGGCGAGGGCCAGGTCGGCTACGGCGAGCCCCTTGGGCTCCCATTCGTACAAACCCTGCGGTTCCAGCACAGTGACCGCTCCTCCTCGTGTTTCCGTCTTGAAGAACACCGGACCCAGGCCGGCCATTCCCGCTTGCCGCTCCTGGGAGTTGAGGCGGAGTCCCTGGTACGGGCGCGGCCTGATCCTTCGCATCACGCATGCGTCCCGGTGGGTTGACGCCGCGTCAGGCTGCCCCTAGGTTCGCGAACCGCCGCACGGATTCATATGCACACTCACTGTTCACATATAGGAAAGGATCTCGAATGCGTGCCAGACCGCTCCTGGCGGCCCCCACCGCCGCTCTGCTCGCCGTCGGCGGCCTCGGAGCCGCCGCATCGGCCGCGAATGGCGCCCCGGCCGCCAGTTACGTCCGAGCCATCCCCTCCACCTCGTCCGTCATCTCCGTCTCCACCGCGGCCCAGCTCAAATCCGCCCTCACCGCCGCCAAGCCGGGCGACACGATCCAGCTCGCCGACGGCACGTACAACGGCAACTTCAAGACCACCGCCCACGGCTCCGCCTCCTCGCGCATCACGCTCACCGGCTCACCGAAGGCCGTGCTCACAGCCGGCGGCGGCTACGGGCTCCACCTCAACGGGGCCTCGTACTGGACGGTCAAGGGCATCACCGTCACCGGCGGCCAGAAGGGGATCATGATGGACGGCGCGGACGGCGTCGCCATCGACTCGGTGACCGTCCACGGCCTCGACATGGAGGGCGTGCACTTCCGCAAGTCCAGTCGCGACGGCGTCATCGAGAACTCGAAGATCTACGACACCGGCAAGGACGGCCAGGGCATGGGCGAGGGCGTCTACGTCGGCTCGGCCGGCGGGCTCTCCGACAGAAGCGACAACATACAGATCCGGTCCAACACCATCGGCCCGGACGTCCGCGGCGAGAACGTCGACATCAAGGAAGGCACCACCGGGGCGAAGATATCCGGCAACGCCTTCGACGGCAGCGGGCTCAGCAACGCCAACTACGACGACTCCTGGGTCGATGTGAAGGGCAACGGCGTGCTCGTCGAGAACAACACGGGCACGCACACCAGCAACGACGGCTACCAGACCCACACCCAGCAGTCCGGCTGGGGCTGCGGCACCGTCTTCCGCGGCAACAAGTCCGATCTGACCGGCGCCAAGGGCTCCTCGCGGCTCGCCGTCAACGTCACCAACTACGACGCGAGCAGTTGCAAAACCGTCGTGTACGAGAGCAACACCGTCTCCGGCGGCAAGGGGCTGACCAACATCAAGGTCACCCCGGGCGGCTGAGTCTCACGGGACGCTGTCCGCGCATGAGTAAGGCCCGCTCCCCAATGGGGAGCGGGCCTTACTCAGTCAGCTACTACGACCGACCGCGGGGCAGAGCGTCAGCTCTGACCACCGGCCAGCTTCTCGCGGAGCGCGGCCAGGGCCTCGTCCGACGCCAGGGCGCCGGAGTTGTCCGCCGACTCCGAGGAGTACGAGCCGCCACCGGAGGCGTTGCCGCCGCCCGTGCTGGCACCGGCGGCGGGAGCCGCGGCACCCTCGGCCGCGGCCTGCTCGTCGGCCTCGCGGGACTTGATGACCTGAGCCTGGTGCTGCTCGAAGCGCTGCTGCGCCTCGGCGTACTGGGTCTCCCAGGCCTCGCGCTGCTGCTCGTAGCCCTCCAGCCAGTCGTTGGCCTCGGGGTCGAAGCCCTCGGGGTAGATGTAGTTGCCCTGGTCGTCGTAGGACGCGGCCATGCCGTACAGGGTCGGGTCGAACTCGACCACGGACGGGTCGGAGCCGAAGGACTCGTTGGCCTGCTTCAGCGAGAGGCTGATGCGACGGCGCTCCAGGTCGATGTCGATGACCTTGACGAAGATCTCGTCGTTGACCTGGACGACCTGCTCCGGGATCTCCACGTGGCGCTCGGCCAGCTCGGAGATGTGGACCAGGCCCTCGATGCCCTCGTCGACGCGCACGAACGCACCGAACGGAACGAGCTTGGTGACCTTACCCGGGACGACCTGACCGATCTGGTGGGTCCGGGCGAACTGCTGCCACGGGTCTTCCTGCGTCGCCTTGAGCGACAGGGACACGCGCTCGCGGTCCATGTCCACGTCGAGAACCTCGACGGTGACTTCCTGGCCGACCTCGACAACCTCGGAGGGGTGGTCGATGTGCTTCCAGGAGAGCTCGGAGACGTGCACGAGACCGTCGACGCCGCCGAGGTCCACGAACGCGCCGAAGTTGACGATCGAGGAGACGACGCCGGAGCGGACCTGGCCCTTCTGCAGAGTCGTGAGGAAGGTCTGACGGACCTCGCTCTGGGTCTGCTCAAGCCAGGCACGGCGGGACAGGACCACGTTGTTGCGGTTCTTGTCCAGCTCGATGATCTTGGCTTCGAGCTCCTTGCCCACGTAGGGCTGGAGGTCGCGGACGCGGCGCATCTCGACGAGAGACGCCGGCAGGAAGCCACGGAGGCCGATGTCGAGGATGAGACCACCCTTGACGACCTCGATGACGGTACCGGTGACGATCCCGTCCTCTTCCTTGATCTTCTCGATCGTGCCCCAGGCACGCTCGTACTGAGCGCGCTTCTTGGACAGGATGAGACGACCTTCCTTGTCCTCCTTCTGGAGAACCAGGGCCTCGATCTCATCGCCGACCTTGACGACCTCGTTCGGGTCGACGTCGTGCTTGATCGAGAGCTCGCGGGAAGGGATGACGCCTTCGGTCTTGTAACCGATGTCGAGCAGGACCTCGTCCCGGTCGACCTTCACGATGACGCCGTCGACGATGTCGCCGTCGTTGAAGTACTTGATCGTCTCGTCGATCGCGGCGAGGAAGGCTTCCTCGTTACCGATGTCGTTGACCGCAACCTGCGGGGTGGTGGCGGTGGTCTCGGTGCTGCTCGTCATGTGGGAAAGGGCTCCGGTACGGACAGTGAGTCGTAGGTACTGCTACGCCGTGAGCCGGTATCGCACTGCCGAAGCCGGACAGCCTTAGAAGCGCACCTTCCGGAGAACCGGAAGCGCCTCGGCAACCGAGGGGACATACAACAAGTGCGAGCGCGACCTGCTCCGTCTGAGGCGCGCAGGCCCGCAGCGCAACTTGTAGCATACGGGGGCAGCCGGGCACGGTCAATGCGCGAAGGCGCACACCCAGGACAGAACATCCCATACCTGGCACAACCCCTGTTCAGCGAGGCCACAAGGGTCGTGCCGCGCTCCGCGGTCATCGATCCGAACGAAGGGTACGACGGGCGTCACGATGATCCAAGAACATGAGCCGGAGGCTACCCGGCGCACCGCCGGAACGAGCGAGAGCAGCCGGGCCAACCGCGGCTGGTGGGACCGGAACGCCGACGAGTACCAGCAGGAGCACGGCGGGTTCCTGGGCGACGACCGCTTCGTGTGGGGCCCGGAGGGCCTCGACGAGGCCGAGGCCGCGCTGCTCGGCCCGGCCGCCGAACTGAAGGACCGGGACGTCCTGGAGATCGGGGCGGGGGCGGCCCAGTGCTCCCGCTGGCTGGCCGCGCAGGGCGCGCGCCCGGTCGCGCTCGACCTCTCGCACCGGCAGTTGCAGCACGCGCTGCGCATCGGCTCCCCCTTCCCCGTGGTAGAGGCCGACGCCGGGGCCCTGCCCTTCCCCGACGGGACGTTCGACCTCGCGTGCTCGGCCTACGGGGCCGTCCCGTTCGTCTCCGACCCGATACGCGTGATGCGCGAGGTGCGGCGGGTGCTGCGGCCCGGAGGCTGCTGGGTCTTCTCCGTCACCCACCCCGTCCGGTGGGCGTTCCCCGACGAGCCGGGCCCCGAAGGGCTCTCCGTCGCCGCCTCGTACTTCGACCGCACGCCCTACGTGGAGCAGGACGAGAACGGCCGCGCCGTCTACGTGGAACATCACCGCACCCTGGGCGACCGGGTACGGGACGTGGTGGCCGGCGGCTTCCGCCTGGTCGACCTGGTCGAGCCGGAGTGGCCGGCGTGGAACAGCCAGGAGTGGGGCGGCTGGTCCCCGCTGCGCGGAAACCTCATCCCCGGGACGGCCATTTTCATCTGCGAGCGCGACTGATCCGGTTCCGGCGGGCGGCCGTACCGGCTGCACGGACGACGGCCGCGGCCGCCCCGGCGGTTATCCACAGGCTTCCCGCGCCGCGCGAGGCCGCTGCGAAGATGAACCGGTGACCATCCGCGCTGACGCACTCGACCGACTGCCCGTACGCACCGCCGTTCCCGCCCTGACCGAGGCCCTGGACGGACACGGGGCGGCAGTGCTCTGCGCGCCGCCCGGCACCGGCAAGACGACCCTGGTGCCGCTGGTGCTCGCCGGGCTGACCGGCGGCGGGCCCGCGCGCCGGGTGATCGTCGCCGAACCGCGCCGGATCGCGGCCCGTGCCGCCGCCCGCCGCATGGCGTGGCTCCTGGGCGAGGACGTCGGCGAGCGGGTCGGGTTCACCGTGCGCGGCGAGCGCAAGGCGGGCCGGCGGACCGTCGTCGAGGTGGTGACGACGGGTGTGCTGCTGCAACGGCTGCAACGCGACCAGGAGTTGGCGGGCGTCGACGCCGTCGTGCTCGACGAGTGCCACGAAAGGCACCTCGACGCCGACACCACCGCCGCCTTCCTGCTCGACGTACGGGCCGCGCTCCGGCCCGAGTTGCGCCTGGTGGCGGCCTCCGCGACGACGGACGCGGAGGGCTGGGCGCGGCTGCTCGGCGACGCGCCCGTCGTGACCGCCGAGGGCGTCTCGCATCCCGTGGAGACCGTCTGGGCGCCGCCGCCGCGGCCGGTGCGGCCGCCGCACGGGATGCGGGTGGACCCGGCCCTGCTGGAGCACGTCGCCGCGGTGGTGCGCCGGGCGCTGCGCGAACGGGGCGGGGACGTCCTGTGCTTCCTGCCGGGCGTCGGCGAGATCGGCCGGGTCGCCGGTCTGCTGGGCGGCGCGGAGGCGCTCGGCGCCGAGGTGTTGCAGGTGCACGGCCGCGCCCCGGCCGCCGTGCAGGACGCGGTTCTCGCGGGCGGAGCGGGACGGCGCGTGGTGCTGGCGACCTCGGTCGCGGAGTCGAGCCTCACAGTTCCGGGGGTACGGGTCGTGGTGGACGCCGGGCTCGCCCGTGAGCCCCGCACGGACCACGCGCGCGGGCTGAGCGCGCTCACGACCGTACGGGCCTCCCGCGCCGCCGCGCGCCAGCGGGCCGGGCGGGCGGGCCGGGAGGCGCCGGGCGCCGTCTACCGCTGCTGGGCGGAGGCCGACGACGCGCGGCTGCCGCGCTTCCCCGCCCCGGAGATCACGGTCGCGGACCTGACGGCGTTCGCGCTGCAAGCCGCCTGCTGGGGCGCCCCGGACGCGTCGGGTCTCGCCCTGCTCGACCCGCCCCCGGCCGGTGCGCTGGCCGCCGCCCGGGAGGTGCTGAGCGCCATCGGCGCGGTGGGAGCGGACGGCCGCGCCACGCGGCGGGGCGCCCGGATGGCCCGGCTGGGGCTGCACCCGCGGCTCGCGCGGGCCCTGCTGGACGGTGCGCCGGAGGTCGGCGCGCGCCGGGCCGCCGAGGTCGTGGCCCTGCTGAGCGAGGAGCCGCCCCGCGAGTACGGCGACGACCTGGCGGGCGCCTGGCGAGCCGCCCGCCGGGGCGGCGACGGCTACGGCGCACGTTGGCGTACGGAAGCACGCCGCCTGGAAGGCGCACTCCGCGACAGGCCGTCGGCAGGCCGCTCACTGGAGGGCCGCGGAACTGGCCCGGGCGCGACGGGCGTGGGCACAACTGACACAGGCGTCGCGGGCGTCACAGGCGTGGCAGGCGCGAGCCCCAGCGCTGCGAGCCCGCAGCCGAGGCGGGGCGCGAGCGCCGGTACCGACGCGGGCGCGCGCACGGCTGCCGACGCGCGTACGGACGCCGGTGTCCGCGCGGACGCCACCGACAGGGCAGGCTCCGGCGCGGCCGCCGGCCTCGTCACCGATGACATGGCCGCGGGTCTCGTGGCAGCCCTGGCGTTCCCGGAGCGGGTGGCCCGGTCGCGGGGCGCGGGCGCGTATCTGATGGCGTCCGGGACCGGCGCGGAGCTCGGCGACGGGTCGCGGACGCGCAGCGCGGCGTGGCTCGCGGTCGCCGTCGCCGACCGGCCGGTGGCCGCGGCGTCCGCGCGGGTGCGGCTGGCCGCCGTGATCGACGAGCACACGGCCCGTACCGCCGCTGCCGCTCTGCGGACTGAGAGCGAGGAGGTCGGCTGGAGCGAGGAGCGGCGGGATGTCGTGGCGCGCCGGGTGGAGCGGCTGGGGGCGATCGAGCTGGGCGCGCGGCAGTTGCCGGCTCCCGACCCCGCGCGCGTACGGGCGGCGCTGCTGGACGGGCTGCGGCGGGAGGGGCTGGGGCTGCTGCGCTGGACGGCCGACGGGACCGTGCTGCGCGGTCGATTGGCCTTTCTGCACCGCCAGTTGGGTGCGCCGTGGCCGGACGTGAGCGACGCGGCGCTGTTGGACCGTATCGACGACTGGTTGGGGTTTGAACTCGATCGTGCGCAGAAGCGGTCCGGTTTGGAGCGGGTGGACGCCGGGAAGGCGCTCGCGCGGCTTCTGCCCTGGGCGTCGGGGGACGCCGCTCGCCTCGATGAGCTGGCCCCTGAACGGATCGAGGTGCCGAGCGGTTCGCGGGTCCGTGTGGACTACGGCGGCGATCAGCCGGTGCTGGCGGTGAAGCTGCAAGAGCTCTTCGGCTGGCAGGAGGCGCCGCGGATCGCGGGCGGCCGGGTGCCCCTGCTCATACATCTGCTGTCGCCGGCCGGCCGCCCGGCGGCCGTCACCGCCGATCTGGCGTCCTTCTGGAAGGACGGATACCGCTCTGTGCGGGCCGAGTTGCGCGGCCGCTACCCCAGGCATCCCTGGCCCGAGGATCCGACGGCCGCGGCGCCGACGCGGCGCACCAACGCCCGGCGCTGACCGAAGGCCGGCACTGACCGAAGGTGCGCGGCGCTCATCGAAGGCGCGGCGTTCGTCGAAGGCGCGGCGCTGGTCGGGCACGCAGGGCTGATCAGACGGGCACGGGTTCGGGGTCCGGGGCCGGGTTCTCGGCCGGGGCGGCGCCGGAGCCCGGGCGGCGGGAGCGGGCTTCGAGGACGAGGGAGAGAGCGAGGAGTACGCCGCCCAGTCCGAGGAGGCCCCACGGGAGGTAGCTGGTGAGCAGCAGGACGAGGACCCGCTGGGACTTGACGAGCTTGACGGTGGACTCGACGTAGTCCGGCCGCATCTTCACATGCCCGGCGAAGGCGGTGATCGGCTTCTTCTCGGGATGCCCGGTCCAGCGCATCTCCTCTTTATGGAGTTCCTCGCCGTTGACCGGGGCCCCGGTGACCGGGTCGACCCAGAACATCCGCTTGGTGCTGTACCAGCGCTCCAGGCCCGTCTGTTTGACGACCTCCGGGGTGACGCCGAGCGGCATCTTCTTGGGCAGCGGGACCTTGGTCCAGGGGATGGTCTGCTCGAAGTAGTAGACCTTGAGGCCGTGGAAGGTCTGGGTGCCCCGGTAGTGGATGGGCGCGGAGGTGCGGGTCTGCATGTCGAAGTACTGGTAGTCGCGCTTCTCGGTGAGGAAGGGCCACTTGTACTCGATGCCGTCGCGGCGCACCGGGGTGCCGTCCACGCTCTCGCCGCCGGCGTGCACGGGCTCCTGGCTGTGGGCGTCGAAGACGTAGCGCTCGGGGATCCGGGAGACCATCTTGCCGTCGGGGCCGACGATGTAGCTGAGGGTGTCCCAGACGACGACGTCGCGGCCGGTGGCGTCCTTGACCTTCTTGGCCTGTTCGACGTTGCCTTTCAGGGTCTGCACGATGTTGACCCTGGGGACCTTCCTGGCCTCCATCTTGTTGTAGTCGATCAGGTCGGCGTCCTTGGCCTCCATGACGACCGACTGGTACTGGCTGGGCGGGATCTTCGCGAGCCGCGGGAAGGCGTACCAGCGCAGCAGCGGCGACAGGGCGGCGCAGAAGACGGCCGCGGCGAGCAGCACGAGGCTCGCTCTGCGGCGCATCCCGCCGCCGCGGGTGCGGGGTTCGGCCGGGGGGCCGGGGGGCGGGTCTTCCCGGTCCTCCCCGGGTGGCACAGCGCGGCGCATGGCGGTACGTCCCTCCCTCAGGGGTGTGCGGGGACTGTGGTCTGCAGGGGTTTGGGGGAGGTTTCGCCGCTGGGCGGTCCGATGGCGGTGATGGTGAGGACGAGCGCGAGGGCGGCGGCCAGTCCGATGGCCGCGGCGATGAGTGCGCGCATGCTCGGCCTCCCGGTTGCTGATGCGGCGTCAGGGCGGAGGCACCGTAGCAACGAGGGGCCGAGATGAGAACACGTTGCACCGCCCTGTGCCGCCCGGATCGGATCCGGGCGGCACAGGGCGGGTACGTGCGAGGGGCTGCGGCGCGCCCCGGTGGATCAGTGGGCCGCGGGCGCCGTGACGGTCAGTTCGATGGTCAGGACCGCGCCGTCGGCGGTGGCGAGGCGGAGCTGGAAGGTGCCGGTGTGGCCGTCGGTGAAGATCTCCGGGAGCGTGAGGACGCCGTTCGCGTCCGTCTTGAGACCGGAGAGGGTACGGATCGGCTTGTCGGCGGCCTTGCCCTTGTCATCGGCGCCGGCCCCGGCGTTGGAGCCCTTCCCGTCCGAGCCCTTCCCGTCCGAGCCCTTGCCGCCCGCGTCCTTGCCGCCCGCGCTGTCGGGCGCCTTGAAGTACGGGCCCTTGTCGTTCTCCGCCGGCTTCCCCGATCCAGGGGCGACCATCGTCGCGGTCACGGGCACGCCCGCCGCGAGCTTGCCCCGGTACGTCGCCTTGACACCGATGTGCCCGGCGAAGGAGCCGCCGGCCTCGGCCGTGAGCGGACCGGTGCCCGTACGCACCAGCGCGTCGGCCTTCGGGGTGGGCGCGGGACGGGCGGTGACGGTCGCCGCGAAGTCGACGGCGGCGATCTTCTGCCCGGGGACGGTGGCCCGCACGGTGAACTCCCCGGCCTGCTCGCCCGCGCGGAGCTTCGGGGCGGTCGCGGTGCCGTCGCGGCCGGTGACGACGGAGACGCGGGTGGCGTCGCCGGGGAACCGGGCCTTGGTCTTGCCGACGATCTCGAACTGGACGCGCACTCCGGCGAGCGGCTTGCCCGCCTTGTCCTTGGCCTTGACCCGGGGCTGCGCGCTGAACTCGTCGCCCGCCGTGGCCGTCAGCTCGCGTGCGCCGACGGAGTCGAGGGCAGCAGGGTTCGCGGGCGTGGTCGGCGGGGTCGTCGGGGGCTTCGTGGGAGGCGTCGTCGGAGGCTTGGGCTCGGGCGAGGGCTTGGACGGCACCTCGATGCCGCCGTGGCCGGTCTTCGGCGGGAGGGGAGAGGGCGAGGGGCTCTTGCCGTGCCCCCCGGCGCCGCCCTTGCCGCTCCCCGAGCCCTTGCCCGCGTTGGAGGAACCCTTGCCGTTGGAGCTACTGCCAGTGGAGCCCTTGCCGGCGCCCGTACCTGCACCCGGGGTGGGCTTCGGGGTGGACTTCGGGAGCTTGGGCAGCACGCCGGTGCCGTCGGGCACTTCGTGCGTGCCCTCGCGGTAGTAGTCGAACCAGGTGCGGACCGTGTTCAGATACTCCGTCGAGTGGTTGTAGCCGAGGATCGCGAGATCCATCTTGGCGTCGTCCGACAGATCGCCACCCACCCCGCACAGGTAGTACCCCGTGGCGAGCGCCGCGTCATAGATGTTGTTGGGGTCCTTGACCCCGTCGCCGTTGCCGTCCTTGCCCCATATCGCCCAGGTCGAGGGGATGAACTGCATCGGGCCGACCGCGCGGTCGTACTGCGAGTCGCCGTCGTATTTGCCGCCGTCGGTGTCCTTGATCAGCGCGAAGCCCTTGCCGTCGAGGACCGGGCCGAGGATCGGCTGAAGGGTCGTGCCGGCCTCGTCGACCGCGCCGCCATGGGCGTGGCCCGACTCGACCTTGCCGATCGCGGCCAGCAGCTCCCAGGGCAGGTTGCAGCCGGGCTTGGCGGTCCCCAGAGTCGACTCGGCCTTCTTATAGGCGTCCAGAACGGTCGCGGGTATGCCGGACTCCGGCGTGCCGGTGCCCGAACCGGCCGACGAGCCGGGCGAAGTGCCCGGCTTGTTCGGGGTGTTCAGGGGCGGCAGGTCCGTGTGGTACGGCGAACCGCCGTCGGCCGGTGGGCCGGGAGGCGGCGTCGCCTCGGTGGCCGGGTCCGTGCGGGACACGGCGAACCCAGGGGCCTGGGAGGCCGTCATCGCGGCCATCGCCGCCGCGGCCACCGCAGTCGTAGCGGCTCCCCTGCGCAGTCGCCGACCGAACTTCGCTGCCATCCGTCTGTCCCCTCCGTGGGCGATGCGGCGCTCCCCCGCGTGTCAACGCAGGTGACACTACGGCAACTTCCTGCCCTCAGCCACAGACCGGGCCCGGCCCGGACGGACGGCCGCGACGGCCGCCCGCACCCCGCTCACGAAGCGGGATGCGGGCGGCACGATCCGTACCCGGGGCGGTCAGTGCGCGGCGGATTCCCAGTCCGCTCCGACGCCCACCGACACGTCCAGCGGGGCCCGCAGTTCGACCGCTCCGGACATCTCGCGGCGGACCAGCCCCTCGACGCGGTCCCGCTCGCCGGGGGCGATCTCCAGCACGATTTCGTCGTGCACCTGGAGCAGCATCCGGGAGGCCAGTCCCTCGGCGGCGATGGCCGCGTCCACCCGGAGCATCGCGATCTTGACGATGTCCGCGGCGGTCCCCTGGATCGGCGCGTTGAGCGCCATGCGCTCCGCCATCTCCCGGCGCTGGCGGTTGTCGCTGTTCAGATCGGGGAGGTAGCGGCGGCGGCCGAGAATCGTCTGGGTGTACCCCGTGGCCCGCGCCTCCTCGACGACGTGCTGGAGGTAGTCGCGCACCCCGCCGAACCGCTCGAAGAACGTGTCCATCAGCCGGCGCGCCTCGTCCGGGGCGATCCCCAGCTGCTGGGACAGGCCGAACGCCGACAGCCCGTACGCCAGCCCGTACGACATGGCCTTGATCTTGCGGCGCATCTCGGGGTCGACCTCGGACTTGGCGACGCCGAAGACCTGCGAGGCGACCGTGGTGTGCAGGTCCTCCCCGGAGGTGAACGCCTCCAGCAGCCCCTCGTCCTCGGAGAGATGCGCCATCACCCGCAGCTCGATCTGGCTGTAGTCGGCGGTCAGCAGCGACTCGTAGCCCTCGCCGACGACGAAGCCGCGGCGGATGGCCCGCCCCTCGTCCGTACGCACCGGGATGTTCTGCAGGTTCGGATCGGTGGACGAGAGCCGGCCCGTCGCCGCCACCGTCTGGTTGAACGTCGTGTGGATGCGGCCGCCGGGCGAGATGGCCTTGATCAGCCCCTCGACCGTGGAGCGCAGCTTGGACTGCTCACGGTGGCGCAGCATGATCACCGGGAGTTCGTTCTCGGTCTGCCCCGCGAGCCAGGCCAGGGCGTCCGCGTCCGTGGTGTACCCGGTCTTGGTCTTCTTCGTCTTGGGCAGCGCCAGCTCCCCGAAGAGGACCTCCTGAAGCTGCTTGGTCGACCCCACGTTGAACTCGTGCCCCGCCGCGGCGTGCGCCTCCTGGACCGCCTGCTGCACGGCCCCGGCGAACTGCTGCTCCATCCGCTCCAGCCACGCCCGGTCCGCGGCGATGCCCGCCCGCTCCATCCGGGCCAGCAGCGCGCTCGTCGGCAGCTCCATGTCCGTCAGCAGCTCGGCGGCGCCCACCTCCCGCAGCCTGCCGGTGAACGCCTCGCCGAGGTCGAGGACCGTACGGGCGTGGCCCATCAGCGCGTCCGCCTCGGCCTGTTCGTCGGCGCCGAACGCGAGCTGCCCGCTGTCGGCCGCCGCCGTCGGCAGCTCACGGCCCAGATACTCCACGGACAGCGCGTCCAGCTCGAAGGACCGCCGGCCCGGCTTGACGAGGTACGCGGCCAGCGCCGTGTCCATCCGCACTCCCGCCACCGACCAGCCGTGTTCGGCGAAGACCCGCATCGCTTCCTTCGCCTTGTGCATCACCTTCGGCTTGGACTCGTCGGACACCCACGCCGCGAACGCCGTCTCGTCCGCCTCGTCGAGCTGCGAGGGATCGAACCAGGCCGCCGGCCCCTGCGCCGTGGCCAGCGCGATCTCGCTGACGCTGCCGCTGCCCAGCGCCCAGGCGTGCACCGTCGCCAGCCCCAGCGGATGCGCACCGTGCTCTGCCAGCCACGGCGCGAGCCCGCCCGCGCCCAGCACCGAGCCGTCCAGCTCGACGCCGACCTCCGGGGCCGCCTCCGCCGCCTCCGCGGTGCCCGGGTCCACCGCCAGCAGCCGGTCCCGAAGACCCGCGTTACGGATTTCGAGGCCCTCCAGGAAGACCGTCAGCGCCTGCCGGTCGTACGGCTCACGGCCCAGCTCCAGCGGCCCGCACGGCAGCTCCACATCGAGGACCATCTCCGTCAGCCGGCGGTTGAGCTTCACGGACTCCAGGTGATCGCGGAGATTCTGCCCGGCCTTGCCCTTGACCTCGTCCGCCCGCTCCACCAGCTCGGCGAACGAACCGAACTGGTTGATCCACTTCGCGGCGGTCTTCTCACCCACCCCCGGAATGCCCGGCAGGTTGTCCGACGGGTCGCCGCGCAGCGCCGCGAAGTCCGGATACTGCTGCGGCGTGAGCCCGTACTTCTCCACCACCTTCTCCGGCGTGTAGCGCGTCAGCTCCGAGACGCCCTTCGTCGGATACAGCACCGTGACATCGTCGGTGACCAGCTGGAAGGAGTCACGGTCGCCCGTGACGATCGACACCTCGAACCCCTCCGCCGTCGCCTGCTTCGCGAGCGTCGCGATGACGTCGTCGGCCTCGAAGCCCTCCACCGCGAACCGCTTCGCGCTCATCGCGTCGAGCATCTCGCCGATCAGCTCGACCTGCCCCTTGAACTCGTCCGGGGTCTTCGAGCGGTTCGCCTTGTACTCGGGGAACTCCTCCGACCGCCACGTCTTGCGCGACACGTCGAACGCCACCGCGAAATGCGTAGGCGCCTCGTCGCGCAGGGTGTTCGCCAGCATCGACGCGAAGCCGTACACCGCGTTCGTCGGCTGCCCCGTCGAGGTCGTGAAATTCTCCACGGGCAGCGCGAAGAACGCCCGGTACGCCATGGAGTGCCCGTCCATCAGGAGCAGACGGGGGCGGCCTCCCTCCGCTGCCTCGGTGCCGGTCGTTGCGCTCGTCTTCGATGCCTTTGCTGCCACGCCCCCGATCCTGCCACGCCCCACTGACAATCCCCGCCGCACACGACCTCGCCACTGCCGCTGTCAGCCCCTCGTGTCAGGATCTAAGCAGCAGCAAGGTCGCAGGCACACCGCCGAAGGGGAGCCGACATGGCAGGCAAACCGCCCGCAGGAGATCCGGTACAGGACGCGCCCGACGTCACCGCGCCACAGCACTCCGCCGCCGGGCTGCCGGCCGTCGCCCACTCCCTGCTCATGGCCCGGCAGCAGATGGGCGTGCGCCGCACCGCCCTCACCCTCCTCAAGGTGAACCAGAAGGACGGGTTCGACTGCCCCGGCTGCGCCTGGCCCGAGCCCGACCACCGGCACAAGGCCGAATTCTGCGAGAACGGCGCGAAGGCCGTCGCCGAGGAGGCGACGCTGCGCCGCGTCACGCCCGACTTCTTCGCCGCCCACCCCGTGGCCGACCTCGCGGCCCGCAGCGGCTACTGGCTCGGCCAGCAGGGCCGCCTCACCCAGCCCATGTACCTCGCCGAAGGCGCCGAGCGCTACGAGCCGGTGCCCTGGGAGCGGGCCTTCGACATCATCGCCGAGGAGCTCACCGCACTCGGCTCCCCCGACGAGGCCGTCTTCTACACCTCCGGGCGCACCAGCAACGAGGCCGCCTTCCTCTACCAGCTCTTCGCCCGCGAATTCGGCACCAACAACCTGCCCGACTGCTCCAACATGTGCCACGAGTCCTCCGGCTCCGCGCTCACGGAGACCATCGGCGTCGGCAAGGGCAGCGTCCTCCTCGAAGACCTCTACAAAGCCGACCTGATCATCGTCGCCGGACAGAACCCCGGCACCAACCACCCCCGCATGCTCTCCGCCCTGGAGCAGGCCAAGCAGGGCGGCGCGAAGATCATCTCGGTCAACCCGCTGCCCGAAGCCGGCCTGGAGCGCTTCAAGAACCCCCAGAAGGCACGCGGCCTCGCCGGCAACGGCACCTCGCTCACCGACCTCTTCCTCCAGATCCGCCTCGGCGGCGACCAGGCCCTCTTCCGCGCCCTCAACAAACTCATCCTCGACACCCAAGGCGCCGTCGACCAGGACTTCATCGACGAACACACCCACGGCTTCGAGGAATTCGCCCGCGCCGCCCGCGCCGCCGACTGGGACGAGACCCTCCAGGCCACCGGCCTCCCACGCGCCGAGATCGAGCGCATGCTGCGCATGGTCCTCGGCTCCCAGCGCATCATCGTCTGCTGGGCCATGGGCCTCACCCAGCACAAGCACTCCGTCCCCACCATCCAGGAAGTCGTCAACTTCCTCCTGCTGCGCGGCAACATCGGCCGCCCCGGCGCCGGCGTCTGCCCCGTACGCGGCCACAGCAACGTCCAGGGCGACCGCACCATGGGCATCTTCGAACGCCCCGCCCCCGCCTTCCTCGACGCCCTGGAGAAGGAATTCGGCTTCGCGCCGCCCCGCGCCCACGGCCTCGACGTCGTACGGGCCATCCGCGCGCTCCGCGACGGCGACGCCAAGGTCTTCTTCGCCATGGGCGGCAACTTCGTCTCCGCCACCCCCGACACCGACGTCACCGAGGCCGCGGTGCGCCGCGCCCGCCTCACCGTCCACGTGTCGACGAAACTCAACCGCTCCCACGCGGTGACCGGCGCCCGCGCCCTCATCCTCCCCACCCTCGGCCGCACCGAACGCGACCCCCAGGCAGGCGGCGACCAGTTCGTCACCGTCGAGGACTCCATGGGCATGGTCCACGCCTCCCGCGGCCGACTGGAGCCCGCAAGCCCCCACCTGCTCTCCGAACCCGCCATCGTCTGCCGCCTCGCCCGGAACGTCCTCGGCCCCGAAAGCCGCACCCCCTGGGACGCGTTCGAGAAGGACTACGGCACGATCCGCGACCGTATCGCCGCGGTCATCCCCGGCTTCGAGAACTTCAACGCCAAGGTCGCCAGGCCCGGCGGCTTCGCCCTGCCGCACGCCCCGCGCGACGACCGCCGCTTCCCCACCGCCACCGGCAAGGCCAACTTCACCGCCGCCCCCGTCGAATACCCCAAGGCGCCCGAAGGCCGGCTGCTCCTGCAGACCATCCGCTCCCACGACCAGTACAACACCACCGTCTACGGCCTCGACGACCGCTACCGCGGCATCAAGAACGGCCGCCGCGTCGTCCTCGTCCACCCCGACGACGCCCGCGCCCGCGACCTCGCCGACGGCTCGTACGCCGACCTCGTCAGCGAGTGGACGGACGGCACCGAACGGCGCGCACCCGGCTTCCGGATCGTGCACTACCCCACCGCACGCGGCTGCGCCGCCGCCTACTACCCCGAGACCAACGTCCTGGTCCCCCTGGACCACACCGCCGACACCAGCAACACCCCCGCCTCGAAGTCCGTGGTCGTACGGCTGGAGCCCACTCCGCCCACACCCGCCTCCGACCGCCAGGACCCGGCCTGACGGTCCACCGAACCGACGGGTAATACTTCCGGCAAGAACACCGTTGCCACATCAACGACCACAAAGGACGATCGGAGCCGCGACCCCATGGGCGAACAGAGCCGGACCACGTTCCCACAAGAAGTCCTGGACCAGTGGGCCGACAGCGGCCTCGACCTGTCCCTGATGATGACCGCCGGACACCTCGGCGACCGCATGAGCGTCCAGATCGTCCACGCCTCCCCCGACCGCGTGGTCGCCACCATGCCCGTCGAAGGCAACACCCAGCCCTACGGCCTGCTGCACGGCGGCGCCTCCGCCGTACTCGCCGAGACCATCGGCTCCGTCGGCTCGATGCTGCACGGCGGCCCCACCAAGATCGCCGTGGGCGTCGACCTCAACTGCACCCACCACCGCAGCGCCCGCTCCGGACTCGTCACCGGCGTCGCCACCCCCGTACACCGCGGCCGGTCCACCGCCACGTACGAGATCGTCATCACCGACGAGGACGACAAGCGCGTCTGCACCGCCCGCCTCACCTGCCTCCTCCGCGACGCACCCCCCGTCACGGACACCGAACCCGGCACGACAGCCGACCGCTGACGGACAGGAGGAGCCCGGACCCGCGCCCCGCCCGGGACCGGCTCCTCCCCAGCCGCCGCTCCCGGGCGGCCCGAAGCCGCCGCACCCACTTCCCAGCCCCGCGGGGCAGTCCTACCGTGCCCCCATGAGGGCCCCGCCCCACACCCCCGCACAGCGCACCGCCGCCCGCACGCTGGCGCTCACCGCCACACTCACCCTCACCCTCGCGCTCAGCGGCTGCGACCCGGGCTCCACGCCCCACCGCCCCCGGGCCACCGCCACCACACCCAGCGCCGCCCCCACCGCCTCGCTCATCCAGGCGTGCACCCGACTCATCGCCTACTGGGCCGAACAGGAACTCACCGGCGGCGAAGGGGCCGGCCTCGACTGGGAACAGAAGGGCCTGTCCAACGAGCAGCGCGAGATCTACGACGCCATCGTGCATGCCGCACACGCCGAACGCGACGCCCACGGCACCGACGCCGCACACCGGCTGATCAAGCGCCAAGCCGAACAGCGCTGCACCGCCGCGAACGGCGCGACGTACAGCTCCGACAACTGGCGCCCGCCGACATGACCGCGCCCCGCGCCCGGCCGAGGCCCCCGGCGAGCACACGGTGAGCGGCATCGGGCCCGTCGAAGCCGGCAACGGCACGGCACCCGCCGACGAACACCCCCGCCCCACACGCATCACCCTCAACCCGCTGACCTGGTACGGGCGTTGGGTCACGCTCCCCGCCCGCACCTCCCTCGCCCTCACGACCGCCTGCGCCCTCGCCACCGCAGGCGGCTACGGCTACCTCCACACCACCCGGCAAGCACCCCCGCCGCCGCCCCGGCCCAACCAGGTCACCGAGATCGCCTACACCGGCCGCACCGCCCCGCCCGACCGCCCGCGGCGCACCTTCACCTACCAACTGCGGATCACCGTCACCACCGGCCCCGCCGTGACCGTCGAATCCATCACCCAGCCCTACCCGGGCCTCACCATCACCACCCGGCCGCGCCCGCCCTTCACCGTTCGCGCCACCACCCACCGGCCCATCACCGTCGACTCGACGGTGCACCGCTGCGCCGGCCTGCCGCACGACGCGCGACTGCCCTTCCTCGCCATAACACTCCGTAGCATTCGCGCCATTCAAAACCGGAGTTTCCCCCTCGGCGGCAACTATGCCCGTGATCTGTCATCAGCGCTCCGCGCCATCTGCGACCCACCACAGGCCGCGACTCACCGAACCCCTTAGCGGAACTGCGGATTCAAGCGACCCGGATCGGCGAAGAATCATGATCCGCCCCAACCATCCGATTAGATCTTCTACACAAACCCCAAACAGTGATTCGCGTCATAACAAGACAGTCACAGCATGGACGGCACCACTGCCCCATCCCCTCGCACACCCTTATAGTCACGGCCAGTCACCACCCCGCCGGGCGGATCGCACCTCAAGCACCGCACATTCCACGCCCACCCGGCGAGCGATACGGCACCTCAGCAGAGGGAGCCGCGCCAGGGAAAGGAATCGACGTGCGACACCGTTCCTTGCTCATCCTCACCACCGCGCTCACCACAGGAGCCCTCACCCTGAGCGCCTGCGGATCCCGCGACGACAACAAGGGCAGCGACAACGGCGGCAAGAAGACCACCGTGACCATCGGCGTCGACGCACCGCTGACCGGCTCCCTCTCCGCGCTCGGCCAAGGAATCAAGAACTCCGTCGACCTCGCCGTCAAAACCGCCAACAAGAACAACGAGGTCAAAGGCGTAACCTTCAAGATCACGCCGCTCGACGACCAGGCCGTGCCCGCCTCCGGTCAGCAGAACGCCACCAAACTCGCCGCCGACACCAGCGTCCTCGGCGCCGTCGGCCCCCTCAACTCCGGCGTCGCCCAGTCGATGCAGCGCGTCTTCGCCAACGCCAACCTCACCCAGGTCTCCCCCGCCAACACCAACCCCGCCCTCAGCCAGGGCGACGAATGGGGCCAGGGGAAGAAGGCCCGCCCCTTCAAGACCTACTTCCGCACCGCCACCACCGACATCATCCAAGGCCGCTTCGCCGCCCAATACCTCTACAAGGACGCCAAAAAACGCAAAGCCTTCGTCGTGGACGACAAACAGACCTACGGCGCCGGCCTCGCCACCATCTTCAGCCAGGAATTCAAACGGCTCGGCGGACAAGTAGTCGGCACCGACCACCTCACCACCAAGGAAACCGACTTCTCCAGCACCGCCAACAAAATCAAGAACTCAGGCGCCGACTCCGTCTACTTCGGCGGCCAGTACCCCGAAGGCGGACTCCTCTCCGGCCAGACCAAACGCGCCGGCGCCAACGTCCCCGTCATGGGCGGCGACGGCATCTACGACCCCGCCTTCATCAAAGCGGCAGGCGGCAACGACAACGGCGACCTCGCCACCTCCGTCGGCTACCCCGTACAGCAGCTCGACTCCGCCAAAGGCTTCGTCAAGGACTACGCCGCCCAGAACTACAAAGACCCCTACGCCGCCTACGGCGGCTACTCGTACGACGCCGCCTGGGCCATCATCCAAGCCGTCAAGAAGGTCATCAACGACAACGACGGCAAACTCCCCGACGACGCCCGCGCCAAAGTCGTCGACGCCATGTCCCACGTCTCCTTCGAAGGCGTCACCGGCAAAGTCTCCTTCGACCAGTACGGAGACACCACCAACAAACAACTCACCGTCTACACCGTCAAAAACGGCAAATGGGCGACCGTGAAGAGCGCCACCTTCAAGGAGTGACCCCCGCACCGCCCCGCCGCAGCACCCCCGCGCGAGGGCGCCACCAGCGCCCCCGCGCGGCGTCACATCCGACACTCGCATCGGAGGCCCCGCGGTGCACGAACTACCCCAGACACTCATGACCGGCCTGGCCCTCGGAGCCACCTACGGACTGATCGCCATCGGCTACACCATGGTCTACGGCATCGTCCAGCTCATCAACTTCGCCCACGGCGAGATCGTCATGATCGGCGGATTCGGCGCCCTCACCATCTGGCTCTGGCTCCCCACCAGCACCAGCCTCGCCATCGCCATCCCCCTCATGCTCATCGGCGCCGTCATCGCCTCCGTCGCCGTCGCCACCGCCGCCGAACGCTTCGCCTACCGCCCCTTGCGAGGCGCACCCCGGCTCGCCCCGCTGATCACCGCCATCGGGCTCTCCCTCGCCCTCCAGCAAATCGTCTGGAGCTTCTACCCCGACGCCAAAAAGGCCCGCAGCTTCCCCCAGATCAGCGGCGACTCCTTCCAACTCGCCGGCAACCTCCACCTCCAGCGCAACGACGTCTTCGTCCTCGTCGCCGCACCCGTCTGCATGATCGCCCTCGGCCTGTTCATCGCCAACAGCCGCACCGGCCGCGCCATGCAGGCCACCGCCCAGGACCCCGACACCGCGAAACTCATGGGCATCAACACCGACCGCATCATCGTCCTCGCCTTCGCCATCGGCGGCGGCTTCGCCGGTGTCGCGGGCGTCGCCTACGGACTGCGCATCGGACAAGTCGAAGTCCTCATGGGCTTCATCCTCGGCCTCAAAGCCTTCACCGCGGCCGTACTCGGCGGCATCGGCAACATCTACGGAGCCATGCTCGGCGGCGTCGTCCTCGGCCTCGCCGAAGCCCTCACCATCACCTACATCCAGGACATCCCCGGCATGCAGCAGCTCGGCGGCGGCAGCTGGGCCAACGTCTGGGCCTTCGTACTCCTCATCGCCGTGCTCCTCCTGCGGCCACAAGGACTCCTCGGCGAACGCGTAGCGGATCGGGCGTGACAGCGATGACCACACCAACCCACACCGAGACCACCCCCGTCATCCCCCTCCCCATCACCACCGCCCGCATCATCACCACCGCCGGAGCCGCCCTCACCGTCTTCTCCACCTTCCTCGCCTGGACCTGGACGACCGACTTCCCCGGCGACCTCACCGTCACCGGCTACCCCGGCGGCCTCCAAGTCCTCACCCTCATCGGCGGCCTCCTCACCCTCGTCTTCACCCTCGCCGCCTGGAAAACCCCCGGCCTCACCTGGCTCACCCCAGCCGGCGGCAACAACGCCACCGCCTACCTCGCCGCCGGCACCCTCGCCACCACCTGGTACACCCTCCTCGCCATCGCCGACCAACTCGGCGGCCTCGCCAACCTCGAACCCGGCGGCTACATAGCCGCCGCCACCACCCTCGCCACCCTCCTCGGCGCCCTCGCCCTGCCCATCGACCGACGCACCGCCGCCTCACTCCCCCACCGCGGCCGGCTCCACACCGGCGCCCTCGGCGCCACCCTCCACGGCATCTACCGGACCGTACGTCCCGGCCACACCTCCCACCCCTTACGCCCCACCCGGCCCCTCCCCTCCTGGGCCGAAATCCTCATCATCGCCGCCTCATTCGGCCTCGCCCTCTACATCACCACCTACGGAATCGACACCGAATACGGCGAACTCTTCACCGGGTTCCTCATCCTCGTGACCTTCGGCGCCGTAGCGCTCTTCAAATCCGGCCTCATCGCCCGGCTCACCACCCTCACCAACAAACACCGCAACATCACCATCATCGCCGCATTCACCGCAGCAGCAGCCTTCCCCTTCACCCAGAACACCGACCAATACACCCTCATCGCCGTCAACATCCTCATCTTCGCGACCGTCGCCCTCGGCCTCAACGTCGTCGTCGGCCTGGCCGGACTCCTCGACCTCGGATACGTCGCATTCCTCGGCGTCGGCGCCTACACCGCCGCCCTCGTCTCCGGCTCCACCGCCTCCACCTTCAACATCCACTTCCCCTTCTGGGCCGCCGCCCTCACCGGCACCGCCGCCTCGCTCATCTTCGGCGTCATCATCGGCGCCCCCACCCTGCGACTGCGCGGCGACTACCTCGCCATCGTCACCCTCGGCTTCGGAGAAATCTTCCGCATCACCGTCGGAAACCTCGACGGAAACTCCGGACCATCAGTCACCAACGGACCCAACGGAATCCCCAACATCCCCGACCTCGTCATCTTCGGCTACTCATTCAGCACCCCGCACAAAATCGCCGGAATCACCCTCACCCCATTCGCCAACTACTACCTCCTCATGCTCCTCATCACCATCCTCGTCGTCCTCGTCTTCAGCCGCGCCGGAAACTCCCGCATAGGCCGCGCCTGGATAGCCATCCGCGAAGACGAAACCGCCGCCACCGCCAGCGGAATCAACAGCTTCCGCCTCAAACTCCTCGCCTTCGCCCTCGGCGCCACCCTCGCCGGACTCGCCGGCACCGTCCAAGCCCACGTCACCTCCACCGTCGTACCCGAGCAATACGTCTTCGCCGGCCCCGTACCCCCCAACTCCGCCTTCCTCCTCGCCGCCGTCATCCTCGGCGGAATGGGCACCATCAGCGGCCCGCTCCTGGGCGCCGCACTCCTCTACCTCATCCCCGCCAAACTCCAATTCCTCCAGGACTACCAACTCCTCGCCTTCGGCATCGCCCTCATCCTCCTCATGCGGCTACGCCCCGAAGGAATCATCCCCAACCGCCGCCAGCAGCTCGAATACCACGACACCGGCCAACTCGACGTCCCCAACCGCGACCTACCACCCGGCACCGTCGGCGTCACCAAGGCAGAGGCGTGAAAGCCATGACGACCACCACCGACACCCCCGTCCTCACCGCCACCGGCGTCACCATGCGCTTCGGCGGACTCACCGCCGTACGCGCCGTCGACCTCACCGTCCACCCCCGCGAAATCGTCGGCCTCATCGGCCCCAACGGCGCCGGAAAAACCACCTTCTTCAACTGCCTCACCGGCCTCTACGTACCCACCAGCGGAAAAGTCTCCTACAAAAACACCACCCTCCCCCCAAAACCCCACCTCGTCGCCAAAGCAGGAATCTCCCGCACCTTCCAGAACATCCGCCTCTTCGCCAACATGACCGTCCTCGAAAACGTCCTCGTCGGCCACCACACCCGAACCAAAGAAGGACTCTTCTCCGCGCTGCTCCGCGGCCCCGCCTTCCACCGAGCCGAAACCGCCTCCACCCAACGAGCCCAAGAACTCCTCGAATTCACCGGCCTCACCCCCAAAGCCGACCACCTCGCCCGCAACCTCCCCTACGGCGAACAACGAAAACTCGAAATCGCCCGAGCCCTCGCCGCCGACCCCGGACTACTCCTCCTCGACGAACCCACCGCCGGAATGAACCCCCAAGAAACCCGCACCACCCAGCAACTCGTCTTCGCCATCCGCGACCAAGGCACCGCAGTCCTCGTCATCGAGCACGACATGCGCTTCATCTTCAACCTCTGCGACCGCGTGGCCGTCCTCGTCCAAGGCGAAAAACTCACCGAAGGCACCACCGACGCCGTACAAGCCGACGAACGCGTCATCGCCGCCTACCTCGGCACCCCCTTCGAAGGCGCACCCGGAGCCGAAGAAATAGCAGAAGTAGAAGCCGCCGAAGCAGCGACACCCACACCACCGGACACCGGCGCCCACACGGAGGACAACCAGTGACCACACTCCTCGAAGTGGACGACCTCAAAGTCGCCTACGGCAAAATCCAAGCCGTAAAAGGCATATCCTTCACCGTCGACACAGGCCAGGTAGTCACCCTCATCGGCACCAACGGAGCCGGAAAAACCACCACCCTACGCACCATCTCCGGCCTCCTCACCCCCCAGAGCGGCACCATCAACTTCGACGGCCGACCACTCACCGGCACACCCGCCCACCAAATCGTCGCCCGCGGCCTCGCCCACTCCCCCGAAGGCCGCCGCATCTTCCCCCGACTCAGCGTCGCCGAAAACCTGCAACTCGGCGCATTCCTCAGAAAAAACCCCACCGAAATCAACAAGGACGCCGAACGCGCCTACGAACTCTTCCCCATACTCGGCGAACGCCGCAAACAAGCAGCCGGCACCCTATCCGGCGGCGAACAACAAATGCTCGCCATGGGCCGCGCCCTCATGTCCCGCCCCAAACTCCTCATGCTCGACGAGCCGTCCATGGGCCTCTCCCCCATCATGATGCAGAAGATCATGGAGACCATCGCGGAACTGAAAGCCACCGGCACCACCATCCTGCTCGTCGAACAGAACGCCCAAGCAGCCCTCTCCCTCGCCGACTACGGCCACGTCATGGAAACCGGCACCATCGCCCTCTCCGGCACCGGCGACCACCTGCTCCACGACGAATCCGTACGCAAGGCATACCTCGGCGAAGACTGAACGTCAGAGCCGCTTCGTCAGCGTGAGGTATCCGCGTAGCGGAAAAGCTGCTGTGCCAGGCCGACCGCTGCGGCTGCCTCCGCCACCGAGGCCAGGACCAGCGGCCAATTCAGCGGGCCGAAGGCCCAATAGACGATCAGGGCCGCCAGCGGAATCAGACAGAACGCCAAGAGATCCACAGCGAGTTGAATCCGCTTGCGCGAGGAGCGGTGTGCGTCGCTGCGGTGTGCGGACTCCCAGCCGAACACGTCAGGACAGTCCGGCGTCAGCTCCGCCAGTCGAGGCGCGAGCTGCTCACGCACATAACGTCCCGCGGCGGAAATCTTCTCGTCGTTCACCAGATAGGTCCAGCCGAGGATGACCGACAGCGGCGGCAGCAGGAGAAGCATCTCGACATGCCCGCCCCGGGGCAACGTGGCACCGACGACGCCTGCCATCACGGCGAATGTGGCGTAGAGCAGATTGTCCCGGAAGCCGATGCGCGCCCGCTGTTCCTGCTTGACCTGCTCGTACTCGGCCAAAATCAGCTGGCTGGTGTCGTTCACGCCTTCTCGTCCTCCAGTCGCCCCAGCCGTGACTCCAAACCGTGCAGGCCCGCCTTCCCAGCACCCACGCGTAGCCGGACAAGGCTGGGCAGGTCCAACCGCAACTGCCGTGCGAGAAGCGCGGCGAGTTGCTCCACCTCCGCGCGGGTGACCTGACTGCGAGCACCCAGCCGCTGGTCCAGTCGCTCAAGAAGCGCGTACTTGCGCTTGGTCGCATCCGCACACCAGAGTCGGAAGAAATGCGTCCCGGCCATACGGTAGGAGCCGATCCGGGTGAACGGCAGTCCGCCCTCCCCGAACCTGTCAGGAGGCAACGGCACCAGCCACGTCCCGTCCTCATCCTGTTCCGGGGCGACCGAATTCAGCTGTTGCTCGCCGAGCCATTTCATGGCCGCGCCATGCGACCTCTCATCCAGCACCTCTCGTTGATCTTCGTTGTCCAACGGGCCGGTGAGCCAAGCGGCGTGGGAACAAAGGTCTGTGAGTGCGGCGTCGGGCGCCGAACCGCCACCCGCCTGGCTGTAAACGAGCAGATCTTCGGCTCCCCGCACCAGGTACACCGGGAGAAAAGTGAGAACCTCTCCGAGGCTCTCCAAGGCATCGAACGCTACCGGCAGGTTGAAGCGGGCCCGATCCTTCCGCCGGTTGAGAAGCTCCAAGGCACTGCGGTCGAACCCCGCCTCCACCGCGACCTGCCGGAACTGCGGATAACCACCACCACGCAACACCTGTTGCAACCTGTCTCCGGAAAGCAGCGAGACAGTGTCCTCGTCATAGTAGGCGCGGAGCATAGGAGTGCAAGTCAACGCCTCGAAGTACAATTTCCGGCGATCCTGGCGGGACATGACATAAAGAACATCGTCGTCCACGGAACGCGCACCAAGGTCCGTGAGAGCGAGCCTGCCATCGTGCTCCACGATATGCCCGATGGCGATGAGGAAGCGCACAGCCTGGACGATGAGTGCCCTGTCCAAGGAGAAGAACGCTTCGAGTTCGTCGATCGTACGCAACCCGCCTCGGCGCAGCCCCCGACCGACGAAACGGTCGATGAGTGCGAAGTCCTCACCCTCCGTAATGTCGGCACGCACCTCCACCTCCCAGACCGGCAGAAGCAAGGCGTACAACCGCTTGGGCGCCATTCCCTGGACGAATGCCGCGTCCTCCAACACCCGTTCCTCGGGAAAAGGCATCAGCCGCGCAGCCGCAGTCACCGCGGACCACCTTCTGTGCCGATGCCGGCACCAGGAAAATCTTCCGTGATCCGCTTCATGACGTCGCGGTAGGAGCTCAGATCACCGCAGCGCAAGAGATGCAGATGCAGTTCTTCGGCCAACCCGCGGAACCCGGGGTCATCCGCACGGAGCAATGTACTCAGGTCCCCCACCATCACCAGCTGCCGCTGGGCACGGGAGAAGGCGACGTTGGCACGACGCAGCTCCTTCAGGAACCCGACCCTCCCCTGCGAATTGCTGCGGGTGAAGCCGTACAGCACGGTGTCCCGCTCCCCTCCCTGATACGAATCGACACTGCCCACCGAAGCTTCGGCCAGCTCCGAGTCACCGATGAGCGGGGAAAGCTGGGCGAGCACGGCAGCGCGCTGTGCGAGGTATGGAACGATGATCACCCACTCAATCCCACGCCCGTGGTAATAGGCAGCGAGAAGTGCCAGCAAGCGAGCCTCACAGGTGTTGAACACACCCTTGCGACCGTACCGCTCCTCAGCCCTCCGGCCCGCTGATTCATGCCGCACCCGCTCCTGGAGATCACCGGTGTCGACGAAGGCCATAGGACTCGCGAACAGCGGCCCCCCATGCAAGTGCTCCTTCTCCGTGACGAGACGCCCCCGGTAGAAAGCCGACGAGATGAAATCCGCGATCTCACGAGGCATTCGGCGCTGCCTGGTCAGCTCTACGACATGCGACCCGGGCAGCCCGGCCCGCAACCGCTCCAGCGCACTGCGGGACAGCAGATCCAGCACACCGGGATCGTCGATACCCCGGCCCCAATCAGCCGCTTCAGAGTCGACGAAGGGCGGCAATTGCCGGTCGTCTCCCACCAAGACGCCACGCCGGACCCTGCTGAGGGGGACCAGGGCGTCCGCGACCCCGATCTGGCCCGCCTCGTCCACGATGCCCAAGTCGAAGTCGACACCGGACAGTTCGGAACGCGAAGCCGCTCCAATGCAAGTAGCACCGACCACCTGTGCGTAGCGCAGGAGCTCGCGTTGCAGCAGGCCCCGCCCCTCCCCGGCGGCAGCAGCCCACTCCTCAGCCAACTGACGCCGAGCAATGATCACCGGCCGCCAGCGCTCCAGTTGCCGATAGCAGCCACCCAGCTCGCCCAGCGCCTCCTCGGCATCCTTTGACCGAACCGGTGGCAGGCACTCGTGCACGACGGTCGAGAGAGCTGCCACCGCCATATCGGCCGCCTCGTATGCCTGCAGCAGCCCCACGTCCCGTTCCCTCTCCACGGCTGCCTTGGCATCGCGCGCAGTACACACCGAGGGGTCGCCCTCCACCGCCCGATCCATATCATCACGTGCGACCTCGACCGCCCGGTCGAGGTCGACGAGCACCTGCTCTTCGTGCTCCCTCGCCGCCTCCGCCACAGCGAACTTGCGCTCCAGCCGACGGCTCCGCAGCCGGTGAAACCAGCCCGTCAACCTGGCATCGGACCGCCGGCGAGCGGTGCAGAGAGCGTTCCCCAGACCCGTGCTCCGCGCCACGAACCCAGCACCCGCCTCACGCCGTGTCGCCTGCTCACTCTCCAGCGTCGACAGCCTCTCCCGCTCCAGCCCTCCCGCCGAGCCAACCGCTTCCCTGAGTTGCGCCGCGGCCGTCCGTACGCCCAAGACAAACGAATTTGCCCGCTCGATCCGTTCAGCCAGTTCGACAGCCCACGGCGCCGCCGCCTCCGCATCCCGGTATGCCTGCACACGCCCCGTCATCGCGTGCTGGATCTCCTGCGACACATTCTCCGCCAGGTTTTCCAACAGCAGCGGTTTCACATCGTGATGCACCTTGCGCTCAGTGCCCACCCGGACCACCACAAGTTCCCGAGAGAGCCGGGCCAGCACATTGTCCACGGCCCGATTGGTTTGCGAAGTGACGAGCACCCGCCCCGGTTCCGGCCCACCGGCAGTGGCGTTGGCCTGCGCGATCTCAGCAATGGTCCGGGTCTTGCCGGTACCCGGCGGCCCGAGCACCACCAACAGATCCTCCGTGGTCAACGCCCGACGGAACGCCTCCAACTGTTCAGGGTCGAGCTGCTCACGAGGCCGTGCGGAGCTGCCCGGAATGGCGCGGACACGGTGCTCCACCAAGACGTCCAGCAATCGGTGGTTGCTGGTGTCCCGCGCGCGCAGCGCAGCGACAGCCTGCCGCTGTTTCCGGTACACGACCGCGTTCGGGGTGATTTCCAGTGCTCCACGCTGCGGCAGATCCTCCCACGACACGGGCTGGTCGAAACGGACCGTAACGGACCGGTCCTCGACTCTCTCCACCTGCCCACGGCTCTCGCTGTCCCCTTGGAGACACACAAAGGCACCAGCCGAGGGCCGCTCAGCCCCGACCAACAAGAACTCGTACCTCGCACTCGGAGTGTTCCGTCTGCCTCCGGTCGCCAGAACCTTGCCGTACGGAAACGGGGCAGCCCGCCGTTCATAGCGGGTCGCGATCTCCTCCGTCGCATCGATCACCCGGTCAACCGAGTCCAGGTAGGCTTCCTGAGCCTCGGTGATCCGCGGGACCCGGCATGCCTCCGCACGCTCCTCGCCAAGACCGTGCCACGCCCGTACCAGTTCCTCCCAGTACGCGTCGGCATCGTCCGGTAGGCCCCGCAGTTCGAGCGCCAGTCGCCAGCCGTGCGGCCGCACGACCAGGCAGGACTGCGCCAGCCTCGCATGGTCGGAGAGCCGGACGGGATCGATGAATCTGATGAGATAGCCGGTCCGGCGATCAGTGGGTTCAAGCTTCAACCGGTAGTTGCGAGTGTGCAGCATCAGTGACGGCTTGGTGGCGTCGCCCCCGACGTCCAGTAACGCAGCCACCCCACCACGCAGGGCATTGAGATCGGCCAAGACGCGATCGACGGAATCGGGCAGCCCCACTCCTGTGCCGGCCTTCTTGCGCAACTGCTCGTCGAACGAGTACCCGGGCACCAGTACCAACGGTGCCCGGAGGGACACGGTGACGACAGACATCAAGGCTCCTCAGCCGCGTCCGGGCACGGCGGACAGTTCGCGGGCAGCGGTCGTGAGCTCCCGACGGAGCCAGCAGAGATCCGGACGATCGGCAGGCTCGTCCTCCAGCGCACAGCGCATCGCGCCGACGAGTGAGGGAGGCACCTGAGCGGACTGGGAGTAGGGCGGCATCCCCGGTACAGGCGTGCGCCCCGTGAGCGCGCTGTGCAGCAACGCCCCGAGCTGGTAAACGTCAGTGGCAGGGCCAGGGATCACACGGGAGCCGTGCTTCTGCTCAGGGGCCTGATACGGACCCGCGTGCTCACCGCGACGCGGTCGGAAAGCGGCCAACCCGAGGTCCCTCAGCACCATGCGCGGCCGGCCCAGGACAACCGCGGTGGACTGCAGCGCCCGATGCGAAAGCCCCTGACCGTGCAACCTGTCGAGCGCCTCGGCCACAGCTACGAGCCCCTCCACCGTCCGGAACAGCCGAAGGCGATCAGGCTGTCGACCCGAAGGATCGGGCAGCATTTCACGGAGCGTATCCGCCGGGCGCCCCCCGCCTGGGCCCGAGGGCCATCGCAACGCCAGAGTGGCAAGCCCGCCCCCACAGGACAACTGCACGACCTCGGGCCCTCGCAGCTCGCGGCACAGTTCGGCCTCCCGCTCCAGCGCCGCCAGGGCATCACGGTCAGAATCGTGCGTCACCCGCGACAACTCCACTTGGCGCAACCAGACGAACAAGTCCCGGCCTGGCCGACCGGAGACCACGCAAGCCTTCGCCTGGCGCCGGATCACCGCACCGTCGAGCGTCTCGCGAAGCAGATCCTCGTCTTCGTCGTACAGCAGGTATTCGCATTCTTGAATCCGCACGACCGGCTGACGGGTCCAATTCTCACCAACCCGCGTCTGCGCCGGCCTCGGTGCCACGACGGGCGTGGGGCACGAGTGACCCCGCTCTTCGTGCGGCAACGGCGTTTGTAAGGGTCGCAGTTCACGCAGCACACGTAGTGCGAAGGCGGCGGCGTGCCTGGCTGCCAGGGGCTGATATCCCTGCGTGTCGGCCGCTTCCTTGCCGCCGTTCCCCAAGTCACTGATGCCGCGCACCGTGACCATCGGAAGCTCACCGAACATCCGCACGGCCTGGGCGACCCCGTGACTCTCCATGTCGACAGCCACGGCATCGTTGTAGTGACGCCGGATTCGCCGAAAGGTCTCGGAATCACGGGAGTCGATCACCACGTCACCCGCGGCGAGCGGAGCGTAGTGCACCTTGGGCGACTCAGAGGAGGCCAGTTCATGCGGTGGAGAAGGCCGGGTCAGGAAAGCCCAGGGGTCGTTGCGACGAGCCGAACGAACGAGTTGATCCATCTTGTACGACGGCTCCCAGGCCGCAGGCCGGGCGCTGAATCCATCTTTGCTCTCGCGACCCCCGTGATACCCGTACACCTTGCTGGCGACGAGCACGTCGCCCAGCCGCAGGTCGTCCCGAAGCGAGCCGGCGACACCGACGAACAGCACCGCTTGGGCAGCCAACTCCTCGACCGCGTGCTGGGCGACAAGAGCCGCCTGGGTATTGGTCGGCCCCGTCTCGGCGAGGGCGATCCGCCAAGGGAGCCCCGGCACCCGCCCGGTATCCAAACGCGTACCCCGGGACAGTTCAATCTCGCTCACCCCGTCCAGACGGCGCCGAACCGCCTCGTATTCCTCCTCCAAGGCCGTGAGCACGAGCACGGTGGGCACCCTCGCCCTCCCCAATGGACTACCTCACCCTCCCGAGCCGAAATGCGGGTTGGTCAAGAACGTGACTGCTATCCAAATGATGACAGCTCACATGGGGCGAGGGCGGGCTATTCCGCTTCCCGCCTACTCCCCCTTGGACGCCTTCTTCTCCTCGGCGTCCTCGATCACGGCCTCGGCCACCTGCTGCATCGACAGCCTGCGGTCCATCGACGTCTTCTGAATCCACCGGAACGCCGCCGGCTCCGTCAGCCCGTACTGCGTCTGCAGCACGCTCTTCGCCCGGTCCACCAGCTTCCGCGTCTCCAGCCGCTGCGACAGGTCCGCGACCTCCCGCTCCAGCGTCCTCAGCTCCGTGAACCGCGAAACCGCCATCTCGATGGCCGGCACCACGTCGCTCTTGCTGAACGGCTTGACCAGGTACGCCATCGCCCCGGCGTCGCGCGCCCGCTCCACCAGCTCGCGCTGCGAGAAGGCCGTGAGCATGAGCACAGGCGCGATGGACTCCGCGGCGATGCGCTCCGCTGCCGAGATCCCATCGAGTACGGGCATCTTCACGTCGAGGATGACGAGGTCGGGCTTGTGCTCCCGGGCCAGGGCGACGGCGGTCTCGCCATCGCCGGCTTCGCCGACGACGCTGTACCCCTCTTCTTCAAGCATCTCTTTGAGATCGAGCCGGATCAGGGCCTCGTCCTCCGCGATGACGACGCGGGTCGTCAGCGGGGGGACGTGCGACTGCTCGTCGTCGGCATGCGGCTGGGGCTCGGCGGCGGCCACGGGACTCCTCGTTCCAGACAGGGCTGTGCCACACGAGCCTACCTAGCTCCTGTATGTTTGATACAACGCGGTTCTCCGCTAACCTCCGTTTCACAGGAAGCCTCGGTAGTCCAGCGGCAGAGACACGGTGCTCAAACCACCGACAGCGTGGGTTCGAATCCCACCCGAGGCACTTTCCCTTTAATTCCAAGGTTCACATTCTGTTGGCGATCTTCACTCGCCACGGTGAACAGATGGGCGATTAGGCCCCCGCCCGCAAAGGCCCGGCCAAGCTCGTCCTCATGTACGACATCGATACGCGCAGGCGTGCGCTCGCACTCGTCGGCCAAGGTCGCAGCCTCAACTCCGTCAGCCGAGAGACCGGAATATCCAGGTCTGTGCTCCGCAGCTGGCATACGCGAATCGAGCCCCTCCCCCGAGCGAGGCGAGCCGACTGCCCACGCTGCGACGGCCTCCCCCTCGACGAAGCCGCGTACGCCTACCTACTCGGCCTCTATCTCGGGGACGGCTGCATCAGCCGGCAGCCGCGCGGCGGTCACCAACTGCGCATCGCTTGCGCTGACGCATGGCCGGGGCTCATCGACGCCTGTCACAGCGCGATCCTGGCCGTACGGCCCGCTCTACGGGCGTACTCGCTCCAGCGGAAAGGGTGCGTGACCGTGACCAGCTACGGCCGACATTGGCCCTGCCTGTTCCCGCAGCACGGCCCCGGCAAGAAGCACGACCGCCTCATAGCCCTCGAACCATGGCAGCAGCAGATCGTGGACGCCCGCCCCTGGGAGTTCCTGCGCGGGCTCATCCACTCCGACGGGTGTCGCATCACCAACTGGGCCACCCGACTCGTAGGCGGCGAGCGCAAGCGCTATGAATATCCGCGCTACTTCTTCACCAACAAGTCCGAGGACGTCCTCAAGCTCTGCACCGATACCTTCGACAAGGTCGGCGTCGAATGGAAGATGACGCGGCGCGGAGATGGACCGGCCAATGTCTCCGTCGCCCGCCGCGCCTCCGTAGCCCTCATGGATCAGTACATCGGGCCGAAGTACTGACTGAAGCGTCGGCCTCAAGCACTGGCCTGCTTCTTCGGCGAATCGTCCTCGCCGATGCGGTGCACCCGTACCAGATTGGTCGAGCCCGGGACTCCTGGTGGGGAGCCCGCGGTGATGATGACCACGTCTCCCTTCTGGCAGCGGCCGATGCGCAGGAGGTGTTCGTCGACCTGCTGGACCATTTGGTCGGTGTTCTCGGCGCGGGGGCCGAGGAAGGTCTCGACTCCCCAGGTCAGGTTGAGCTGGGAGCGGGTGGCGGGTTCCGGGGTGAAGGCCAGGAGGGGGATCGGGGAGCGGTAGCGGGAGAGGCGGCGGACGGTGTCACCGCTCTGGGTGCAGGCTACGAGGTATTTGGCTCCCAGGAAGTCGCCGATTTCGGCTGCGGCGCGGGCTACGGCGCCGCCTTGGGTGCGGGGTTTGCTGCGTTCGGTGAGGGGTGGGAGTCCTTTGAGGAGGACGTCTTCCTCGGCCGCTTCGACGATGCGGCTCATGGTTTTGACGGTTTCTACGGGGTATTTGCCGACGCTGGTTTCGCCGGAGAGCATGACGGCGTCGGTGCCGTCGATGACGGCGTTGGCGACGTCGGAGGCTTCGGCTCGGGTGGGGCGGGATGACTCGATCATGGAGTCGAGCATTTGGGTGGCGACGATGACCGGCTTGGCGTTGCGTTTGGTGAGTTTGATGGCGCGTTTTTGGACGATGGGCACGGTTTCGAGTGGCATTTCGACGCCGAGGTCGCCGCGGGCGACCATGATGCTGTCGAAGGCGGCGACGATGCCTTCGAGGTTGTCGACTGCCTGTGGTTTCTCGATTTTCGCCATGACGGGGAGGCGGCGGCCTTCTTCGTCCATGATGCGGTGGACGTCGAGGATGTCGTCGGCGCTGCGGACGAAGGAGAGGGCGATCATGTCGGCGCCGGCGTGAAGTGCCCAGCGGAGGTCTTCGACGTCTTTTTCGGAGAGGGCGGGGACGGAGACGGCGACGCCGGGGAGGTTGAGTCCCTTGTGGTCGGAGACCATGCCGCCTTCTATGACGATGGTCTTGACGCGGGGGCCGTCGACTTCGATGACTTCGAGGGTGACGCGGCCGTCGTCGACGAGGATGCGTTCGCCGCGGGTGACGTCGGCGGCGAGTCCTTCATAGGTGGTGCCGCAGCGGTGGCGGTCGCCTTCGGCGGGCTCGACGGTGATGGTGAACTCGTCGCCGCGTTCAAGGAGTACAGGTCCTTCGCGGAAGCGGCCGAGGCGAATCTTCGGGCCTTGAAGGTCGGCGAGGACGCCGACGTTGCGGCCGGTTTCTTCTGAGGCTTTACGCACCCGGTGGTACCGCGCTTCATGGTCGGCGTAGGTGCCGTGGCTGAGGTTGAAGCGGGCGATGTCCATTCCTGCCTCGACGAGTGCCTTGATCTGCTCGTACGAGTCGGTGGCGGGTCCTAGGGTGCAGACGATTTTTGCTCGGCGCATGGTTCGACTCTATGACGTACTGATGGGTAGGGAATCTGTCGGTTGGGACAGGCCAACGGCCTTTGGGTGAAGGCTTGTTGACAAGTAGTGAAACGTGCGCGGGGGCGCTCTGATGAGCGGTGCGCGGGTGGTTTCAGAGGATGGGGCGGGTCATCGTGAAGCGGGCGTTGACCTGGGCGTAGACGTGCTGGCGTTGCGGTTCGAGGTCGAGGGTGGGCTCGGAGTGGGCGGCTCCGCCGTATCCGGCGGAGCGGGCGGCGCCGGGCGGTCCGTAGGCCATGGGGCCGGGGGGTGTGGGGTCGTCGGCTCCGATGTCGGCGAGTTCGACGATGGCGTCGAGCTGTGCGCCGAGGGCGTCGGCGTATTCGCGTGCGCGTTGTACGGCCTCGTGGACGGCTTGGCGGCGGGCGTCGCGGTGGGCGGGTGAGTCGGGGCGCAGGCTCCACCAGGGTCCGTCGACGCGGGTGAGTTCGAGGGTGGTGAGTTGGGCGGTGAGTTCGCCGAGGGTGGTGAAGTCGCTGATGGTGGCGGTGGTGTGGACGTGGCCGTGGTAGGCGTGGATGCGTTCGTGGCGGCCTTTTTCGGTGAGTTGGGGGGTGATGGTGAAGCTGCCGGTTTCGAGGTTTTCGATGGCGTGGTCGTAGTTCTTGAGCAGGTCGAGTACGTGGGTGTTGCGGCGGGTGAGGTCTTCGAGGGTGGTGTGGCGTTCGGTGCCGCGGGCGTTGACGGTGATGTCGAGGCGGGCGGTTTCGGGGTCGACTTCGAGGTGGGCTTCGCCGCGGACGGCGAGGCGGGGGGTTTCGGGGGTGCCGTAGGGCAGGTGCTGGGTCATGGCCGCAGCTTCTCAGGTGTGGGGCTGTGTGCCGAGAGCTGTGGTTGAGGTCAGACCTTGAGGTGGTTGGCGGGTTCGGGGAGTGGGAGTGGTTTTGGGGTGGTGGGGGTTCGGGGGTGTTGGGGGAGGCCGAAGGTGGTGAAGGCGGTGCGGTGTGGTTGGGGGTAGGGGGTGGTGTCGGTGAGGTTGTTGAGGATGGTGGCGCTGCGCCAGGCGGCGAGGCCGAGGTCGGGGGCGCCTGGGCCGTGGGTGTGGCGTTCGGCGTTCTGTACGTAGATGGAGCCTGTGACGCTGGGGTCGAGGGTGAGGCGCTGGTGTTCGTCGATGCGGGGGCGGCCCGCGGTGTCGCGGCGGAGGTAGGGGGCGAGGGGGGCGAGGAGGGCGTCGGTGGGGCGTTCGCGGTAGCCGGTGGCGAGGATGACGGCGTCGGTGGTGAGGCGGGTGCGGGTGCCTTGTTGGACGTGGTCGAGGTGGAGTTCGATGCGGGTGGCGCCGACGCGGCCGGCGGTGCGGACGTTGACGCCGGGGGTGAGGACGGTGTCGGGCCAGCCGCCGTCGAGGGTGCGGCGGTAGAGCTCGTCGTGGATGGCGGCGAGGGTTTGGGCGTCGATTCCTTTGTAGAGCTGCCATTGCTGTGGGAGGAGTTGGTCGCGTACGGGTTCGGGGAGTGCGTGGAAGTAGTGGGTGTAGTCGGGGGTGAATTGTTCGAGGCCGAGTTTGCTGTATTCCATGGGGGCGAAGGCGGGGGTGCGGGCGAGCCAGTGGAGTTTTTCTTTTCCGGATGGGCGGTGCTGGAGGAGGTCGAGGAAGATTTCGGCTCCTGACTGGCCGGAGCCGATGACGGTGATGTGTTCGGCGGTGAGGAGTTTCTGGCGGTGGTCGAGGTAGTGGGCGGAGTGGATGACGGGGGTGGTGGGGGTTTCGGCGAGGGGGCGCAGGGCGGTGGGGATGTGGGGGGCGGTGCCGATGCCGAGGGCGATGTTGCGGGTGTAGGCGCGGCCGAGGGCTTCGGCTTCGCCGTGGGTGTCGAGTTGGGTGTAGTCGATTTCGAAGAGGGTGCGTTGGGGGTTCCAGCGGATGGTGTCGATTTGGTGGTCGAAGTGGAGTCCGGTGAGGTTTTCGCTGACCCAGCGGCAGTAGGCGTTGTATTCGGTGCGGTGGATGTGGAATTTCTCGGAGAAGTAGAAGGGGTAGAGGCGGTGGTGGGTTTTTAGGTAGTTGAGGAAGGTCCAGGGGTTGGTGGGGTCGGTGAGGGTGACGAGGTCGGCGAGGAAGGGGACTTGGAGGGTGGTGTTGTCGATGAGGAGGCCGGGGTGCCAGGTGAAGTTGGGGCGTTGGTCGTAGAACGCGGTGTGGAGGTGGGTGAGGGGGTGGGCGAGGGCGGCGAGGGAGAGGTTGAAGGGGCCGATGCCGATGCCTGCGAGGTCGAGGGGGCGGGTGGGGGTCGAGGGTGCGGCTGGGGGGCGGTCAGAGGATGGGGCGGTGGTCATCGGCGGGGGCGCCTTCCGGGGGTGGTGCGATGAGTTGGAGGAGTGCGTGGAGGTCGGTGGGGCGGGTGTGGGGGTTGAGGAGGGTGGCTTTGAGCCAGAGGCCGGTGGGGGTGGTGGCGCGGCCGAGGACGGCGCGGCCTTGGTGGAGGAGGCGGCGGCGGGTGTCGGCGATGGTGTGGGCAGTGGCGTTGGTGGGGCGGAAGAGGACGGTGCTGAGGGTGGGGCGGGAGTGGAGTTCCAGGGTGGGGTGGGCGTCGATGAGGTCGGCGAGGTGTTGGGCGGTGGTGCAGACGGTTTCGATGAGGTCGGCGAGGCCGTGGCGGCCGAGTGCGCGGAGGGTGACGGCGATTTTGAGGGTGTCGGGGCGGCGGGTGGTGCGGAGGGAGCGGCCGAGGAGGTCGGGCAGGCCGGCTTCGGTGTCGTCGTCGGCGTTGAGGTAGTCGGCGCGGTGGTCGAGGGGGTGGAGGGCAGTGGTGTCGGGGACGAGGAGGAGTCCTGCGGCGATGGGCTGCCAGCCGAGTTTGTGGAGGTCGAGGGTGATGGTGTGGGCGCGGTCGAGTCCGTTCAGGAGGGGGCGGAGGGTGTGGCTGAAGAGGAGTGGTCCGCCGTAGGCGGCGTCGACGTGGAGGGTGGCGCGGTGGGTGTGGCAGAGGGCGGCGATGTGTGGGAGGGGGTCGATCTGGCCGGTGTCGGTGGTGCCGGCGGTGGCGATGACGAGGAGGGGGCCGGGGTGGTGGGTGCGTGTGGTGGTGAGGGTTTCGCCGAGTTGGGTGGGGTTGATGGTGCCGGTGGGGGTGGGGATGGTGATGGGTGCGGGGAGACCGAGGAGCCAGGCGGCGCGGTGGATGCTGTGGTGGGCGTTGGCGCCGCAGATGATGCGGAGGGGGCGGGAGGGGTGGGTTTCGCGGGCGAGCAGGAGGGCGAGTTGGTTGGATTCGGTGCCGCCGGTGGTGACGAGGGCGTCGGGTGCGGGGCCGTCGGGGTAGGCGAGGGCGGCGAGGGCCTGGGTGGTGCGGGCTTCGAGTTGGGAGGCGGCGGGGGCCTGGTCCCAGGAGTCCATCGAGGGGTTGAGGGCGCTGGCGGCGAGGTCGGCGGCGGCCGCGAGGGCGAGCGGCGGGCAGTGGAGGTGGGCGGCGCAGTGGGGGTGTGCGGGGTCCGCGGTACCTGCGGTGAGGGTGTGCACGAGGGTGTGGAGGGCTTCGTGGGCGCCGGTGCCGCTTTCGGGGATGACGGGGTCGGTGGCGGCGCGTACGCGGTCGTCGACGGTGTCGGGGCCGCCGGCGGGCAGGGGGCCGTCGCGGGTGGTGGCGCCGTGGGTGAGTGCATCGAGGACGGTGGCGAGGAGGGGGCGTAAGGCGTCGGGGCCTTGGGCGCCGCCGGCGAGGGCGCTGGTGGAGTCGGGGGCGGGCATGGCGGTGCCTCTTCGGGGTGCGGCGTCTGTGGGGGCTGCCCGTGGAGTGGTGGGGGTGGGTGACAGCCGCATCAAATTACTGGGTTCGTGCGATTTTCGGTTGTGATCCGGTCATGGTTCGCCCAATCGTGGTACTGCCGTGCGGTGTGGGGCGGTTGAGTCTGCTAATGGGGGGCCGCGCGTCGGCGGGTTTGTTTCGACTAATCTTCACGTCATGGACATTGCTTTGGACATTGGTCCGCTCAAGCCGGAGCCCGTGCCGTTCGTCTTGGGGCTGGTTCTCTTCTTCCTGCTGTTCGCGGTGATGGCGAAGGTGCTGCTGCCGCGCATCGCGAGGGTGCTCGTGGAGCGGGAGAAGGCCACCGAGGGGCGGATCGAGGTGGCGGAGGCGACACGTGCGGAGGCCGCGCGTGTCCATGCGGAGTACGAGGCGCTGCTGGCGGAGGCCCGTCATGAGGCGGCTCGGCTGCGGCAGGAGTCCGCTGAGCAGGGGACGGCGCTGATCGCGGAGTTGCGGGCCGAGGGGCAGCGGCAGCGTGAGGAGATCGTCGCGGCGGGGCACGCGGTGATCGACGCGGAGCGCGCGGTGGCCGAGGCGGAACTGCGGGAGCAGGTCGGGTCGTTGGCCACGGAGCTGGCGGGCCGGATCGTGGGCGAACCGGTGGACGGTTTCGCGCGGGAGAGCGGTGCGGTGGAGCGGTTCGTGGCGGAGTTGCGTACGGCGCGGCCGTCGGACGCCGCGGGTGAGCCGCGCGATTGAGCGCCGCGTGATCGAGCGCCGCGTGATCGAGCGTGGCCGCCGCTGAGGGCGGCGTCGGCAGGGCGGGCTCCCGCACCCCTTCGGGGGGGCGGGGGCCCTTTTCGTATATGCGGCTTCGTAGGTGCGACCCTGCGGCTTCGCTACTGCGGCTGTATGGCTCCGTACGCGTCGGCCGCCGAGGCCGCGGGGGTCAGTAGCTGGTGTCGCGGATGGTCAGTGCGCGCTTGAGGTCGTCGAGTTGGTCGGTGAGGCGGCGGCGCAGGGTGGGGGTGGGGCCGGCGGTGCGCAGGCATTCCTCGCCGAGGCGGAGGTTCTCGTCGGTGACGAGCGCGTGGGGGAAGGCGTGGGTGGCGGCGGAGACGGCGAGGGTGGTGCCGCGGCGGGTGGCGACGGCTACGGCGGCCGGGTAGTAGCGGGCGAGGTAGGGCTGTACGAGGTCGAGTTGTTCGGGTTGCCAGAAGCCTTGGGCGGTGGCGTTGAAGAGGTAGTTGGAGAGGTCGTCGGACTCGAACAGGGCGTGCCAGGCGGTTGCTTTGGCGGCGGGGTCGGGGAGGGCGGCGTGGCAGCGGGCGGCGCCTTCGCGGCCGGTGGCGCTGGGGTCGCGGGCGAGTTCGGCGTCGATGTCGGCGGGGGTGGTGGCGCCGAGGGCGGCGAGCCGGGTGAGGATGCGCCAGCGGAGTTCGGGGTCCAGGCGGGGGCCGCCGGGGACGGTGCCGGCCTGGAGCCAGTCGTGGAGGGTGTCGGGGGTGGTGGCGCTGTCGATGGCGGTGCGTACGGCGGTGAGGCGGATTCCCTGGCCGCCGTTCTCGGTGCGGGCGAGGAGGTCGCGGCAGAGTTCGGTGAGGGTGGTGAGGGCTACGGGGCGGGCTTCGGGGGTGACGTAGTGGTCGGCGATGTGGGTGCGCGCGAAGGTGAGGACGGCGTGGGTGATGGGGGTGTTGGTCTCGTGGGGCAGGTGGGCGCGGGCGGCGTCTAGGTAGGCGGCGGGGGCGAGGGCGCCGTCGCGGACCATGTCGCGGGCGGCGTTCCAGACGGTGGCACGGGTGAGGGGGGCGGGGAGGCCGGAGAGCGTGTGGAGGGCGGTGTCCCAGGAGTGGGGGTCGAGGCGGATTTTGGTGTAGGTGAGGTCGTTGTCGTTGAGGAGGACGAGGGCGGGGCGTTGGCCGGGGAGGGTGTGGCTGTGGGTGCCGCCGTCCGCGGGGAGTTCGGTTTCGGTGCGTTCGCGGAGGGTGAGGCGGTCGGGGTCGGTGGGTGACTGGTCGTAGAGGCCGACGGCGAGGTGGTGGGGGCGGCTTCCGTGGTGGTGGATGATCAGTCGCCAGTTTTCGGCGTCGCCGCCGGTGGTGGTGGTGATTTCGGGGATGAGGGTGTCGACCCCGGTGGTGCGGAGCCATTTCTCGGCCCAGCCGTGGACGTCGCGGTCGCAGGCGTGGGCGAGGGAGTCGATGAAGTCGGCGAGAGTGGCGTTGGCGAAGCGGTGGCGGGCGAAGTGTTCGTTGATTCCGGCGAGGAAGTTCTTTTCGCCGAGCCAGGCGACGAGTTGGCGCAGGGCGCTGGCGCCCTTGGCATAGGAGATGCCGTCGAAGTTGAGTTCGGCGGCGGCGGTGTCGAGGACGTGCTGGGGTTCGGGGGCGACGGGGTGGGTGGAGGGGCGCTGGTCGGCGTCGTAGCCCCAGGCTTTGCGGGCGATGGCGAAGTCGGCCCAGGTGTCGGTGTACTGGGTGGCTTCGGTGATGGTCTGGTAGCCCATGTATTCGGCGAAGGATTCGTTGAGCCAGATGTCGTCCCACCATTGGAGGGTGACCAGGTTGCCGAACCACATGTGGGCCATTTCGTGGGCGATGACCATGATGCGGGTCTGGCGTTCGGCGTCGGTGACGGCCGAGCGGAAGATGAATTCGTCGCGGAATGTGACGAGTCCGGGGTTTTCCATGGCGCCGGAGTTGAATTCGGGGACGAATGCCTGGTCGTAGGAGTCGAAGGGATAGGGCTCGTCGAATTTCTGGTGGTAGCGGTCGAAGCAGCGGGTGGTGAGGTCGAGGAGTTCGTCGGCGTCGGTGTCGAGGTGGGGGGCGAGGGACTGGCGTACGTGGAGGCCGAAGGGGATGCCGCGGTGTTCGGTGCGTACGGAGTGCCAGGGGCCGGCGGCGACGGCCATGAGGTAGGTGCTGATGGGCGGGGTGGGGGCGAGTTCCCAGTGGCCTTCGGCGGGGTCTCCGACGCGGGTGGCGATGCCGTTGCCGAGGACGGTCCATTCGGGCGGTGCGGTGACGGTGACGTGGAAGGCGGCTTTGAGGTCGGGCTGGTCGAAGGCGGCGAAGACGGCGGGGGCGTCGGCGAGGCAGCACTGGGTGTAGAGGTAAGTGGCCTGGTCGACGGGGTCGGTGAAGCGGTGCATGCCTTCGCCCGTGTGGGAGTAGGGCGGTTCGGCTTCGACGCGCAGTTCGTGTGCGCCGCGGGCGAGGGCGGTGAGGGGGTATCTGCCGTCGGAGGCGGCTGCCGGGTCGAGGTCGGCGCCGTCGAGGGTGATGCGGCGCAGGCCGGTGGCCGGGAGTTCGACGAAGGTGTCCGCTCCGGGTTCGCGCGCGTCGAAGTGGATGGTGCTGGTGGAGCCGAAGTGTTCCTCGCCGCGGGTGAGGTCGAGGTGGATGGTGTAGCGGTGGACGTCGAGGAGGCGGGCTCGGGTCTGCGCTTCGTCGCGCGTGAGTACGGGCATGGGCTCATGGTGCCGCAGTCGGTGATGAGGGGGCACTGCGGTTTGGGGCAAGCTGTGGGCGTGGTCGTGTCCGTTTGGTCGTCTGGTCAGTCGTCTGGAGTTGGCTGTGTCTGTCGCTGCTGTGCGTGATCGTGCTCGTGGTCTCGTGGATGCCCGGATCGGGGAGTTCTCGGGGCGGTTGCTGGAGCTCGGGCGGGCTCTGCACGCGGAGCCGGAGCTGTCGTTCGAGGAGCACGCCTCGGCGGCGCGGCTCGCGGAGCTGCTGGACGGGGCCGGGTTCGCGGTGGAGCGGGGTGCGTACGGGCTGGAGACCGCGGTGGTCGGCTCGTACGGGAGCGGCGATCTGACGGTGGGGATGTGCGCGGAGTACGACGCGCTGCCGGGGATCGGGCACGCGTGCGGGCACAACGTGATCTGTGCGGCGGGCGCGGGCGCGGCGATCGGTTTGGCGGCCGCCGCCGAGGTGCTGGGGATTCGGGTGGTGTTGCTGGGGACGCCCGCGGAGGAGGCGGGTGGCGGGAAGGTGCTGATGCTGGAGCGCGGGGCGTTCGACGGGGTGACGGTCGCGATGATGGCGCATCCGGCGCGCTACGACGATGTGGACCCGCGGTCGTCGACGACGTCGGTGTCCCGTTTCGAGGTGACGTTCACGGGCCGGTCGGCGCACGCGGCGCTGTCTCCGGAGTCGGGGGTGAACGCGGGGGACGCGGCGGTGGTGGCACAGGTGGCTGTGGGGCAGTTGCGGCAGCAGTTGCCGGATGGTTTTCGGGTGGCGGGGGTGGTGCGGGACGGCGGCGAGCGGTCGAACATCATCCCCGAGCGCACGGTCCTGGAGTGGGAGGTGCGGACGCCGACGGCGGAGCAGCTCGGCTCGCTGAAGGAGCGGGTGCAGGCGTGTTTCGAGGGCGCGGCGATCGCGACGGGGTGTTCGGTGGCATTCCGTCCGACGCAGCCGGACTATCTGGATCTGCGCAACGATTCGTGGCTGATGGACGCGTACGCGGAGGGGCTGCGGGCGACGGGCCGCACAGTGGAGGCGCCGCCGGTGCAGCCGGTGCGGTTGGGCGCGTCGACGGACATGGGCAACGTGACGCACGCGCTGCCGGCGATCCATCCGAGCATCGGCATTCTGGGCGCCGAGGGTTCGCCGCATACGCGGGAGTTCACGCGGTGCACGGTGGGTGCGGCGGCGGACGACGCGGTGCTGGCGGCGGCGCGGGCGATGGCCTGGACCGGGGTGGCGGTGGCGGCCGACGCGGAGCGCCGCGCGCACTATCTGTCCGTACGGGGGTGACGTCGGGACGGGGGGTGTACGTACGGGGTGACGTCGGCGCTCGGCCGGACCTACGGGGGGGGTGGCGTCGGTCCGTGCGGGGGTGATGTCGGTACGGGGCGGGTGGTCCGTACCGGGTGGCGTCCGTACGGGCGGGTGATCCGTACGGGCGGGTGGGGTCCGTACAAGTGCGGCGCTCGCACGGGCGGGTGTGGGGTCGGTGCCGTTTGTTGGGCGGGGGGTGGAGTTGGGGCGGCTTTTGGGGGCGCGTGGGCCGGGCGGCGCGCCGCCTCGGCCGGGAGGGGCCGTCAGGAGCGGGCGATCGTCTCGTGGTGGCGGATCACCTCGGCGATGATGAAGTTGAGGAACTTCTCCGCGAAGGCGGGGTCGAGTTTGGCGTTCTCGGCGAGTTCGCGCAGGCGGCCGATCTGGCGGGCTTCGCGGGCGGGGTCGGCTGGCGGGAGCTTGTGCTGGGCCTTGAGGTGACCGACCTGCTGGGTGCATTTGAAGCGCTCGGCGAGCATGTGGATCACGGCCGCGTCGATGTTGTCGATGCTGTCGCGGAGCCGGCCGAGCTCCGCGCGTACCGCCTCGTCGACGTCGACGGTGGTGTCCTTGGCGGTGCCCGTAGCGGTGTCGCTGTCACTGTTCGTCATGGGCCCCGACCCTATGTCGCGGTGCTGCCGGGGCGCGGCGCGGGGGCCGGTGCCCGGTGGCGCGCCGCACGGCGTGTCGTTTCTCGCGGCCGGCCCGAGGGCGGAGCCCGTCAGTGCGTGGAGCGGCGGCGGACGAGGCGCAGCGCTCCGTACGCGCCGGTGCCCGCGACGAGTACGGCGGCGCCCGCGAGGAGCGGACCGGGGATGTCGTGGTGGTCGCGGACGTCCTGGCCGATGTCGACGGCCTGCTTGAGGGGGTTGGTGAAGGCCATGGCCTGGCTCTTCCCGTCGCGTTCGGCGGCGTGGGCGCTGCCTGCCGGGACGGCCACGACTCCGACGGCGACGGTGGCCGTGGCGAAGGCGGTGGCGAGGAGGATGCGGGCCTTGGTGGGCACGGGCGGTCCTTTTCTGTGTGCGTCTCGGGGCGCGGTCGCCGGTCGGCGGCGCCATGAGATGCACGTTACGGAGTCAGGACGTGCCCGCACCACGGCCGTACGGCCACTGTTGCCTACGCCCGAAGGATGACGGCGGCCCCGTCCGCGTCATACGAAAGTCGATCGGACGGGCCGTCGGTACGGGCCCGTCGGTACGGGCCCGTCCGCGCGCTGCCGGCCGTCAGCCGCCGAGGCCCTTGGCCGCCTTCTTTATGTTGGCGGCGAAGGCGCTCACTTCGCTGTAGACGCCGGGGTAGCCGGGTTCGGCGCAGCCCTGGCCCCAGCTGACGATGCCGACCTGTATCCAGCCGCCGGCCGCGTCCTTGCGGAACATCGGGCCGCCGGAGTCGCCCTGGCAGGTGTCGACGCCGCCCTTGTCGATGTATCCGGCGCAGATCTCGTCGCCCGGGGTGAGCTGGTTGCCGTACGCCTTCTTGCAGACGGCGTCGGAGACGAAGGGGACCTTGGCCTTGAGGAGGTAGCGCTGCTGCTGGCCGCCTTCCCGGTCGGCGCCCCAGCCGGCGATGGTGAATTCGCCGGAGTTGTTCGCGTCGGTCTCGGCGATCTTCAGGGTGGGCTGGTTGAGGGGCTTGGCGAGTTTGACCAGTGCCCAGTCCTTGCCCTTGCCGTTGTAGCCGGGGGCCTGGAGGACGTCGGTGGACTTCACCGATACGGCCTTGGAGCCCTTGAGGTCGACGTCGCCGGCGGTGGCGGTGATGGAGGTGTCGCGGCCGCTGCCGTCCACGCAGTGGGCGGCGGTCAGGACGATCTGCTGGGTGTAGAGGGCGCCGCCGCAGCCCATGGACAGCCGGACCATCCAGGGGAATTCGCCCTGCTGGGCGCGGGTGCCGCCGACGACGCCGGGGCTGGGGTCGGCCGATTCGGCCGTGGCCTGGGCGCTGCCGGGCTGGAGGCTGAAGGCGGCGAGGGCGACGGCGGCGACGGCGAGGGTTCTCTTGAGGGGCTTCAGGTGACGGGTCATTGGACTTCCTTCCGTGGGGGGCGCAACGCTTCGGCAGGCGCTGGGAAAGCCGCCTTGACAGGCGCTTTGGGAGCCGCCTTGGCAGGCGCTTCATCCGGCGCCTTGGCAGGCACTCCGGTCGACTCTTTGGCAGGATCATGACAACGACAAGCCCGTGAAACGTTTTGTGATTATGTGGACGGGGTGAACGGTGTGACAAGGGTGGCTTTCCGGCCACCTCCACCGCCGCGTCCGGGCTGTCAGTGCACGCCCGTAGAGTTGGGGCAACGTCTCGGAGCCGACGTCGCCGACGTCTCGGGGCGGGCCGACCGAGCAGCACGGGGGTGATCGCATGGCAGTGCCGGGGAGCGATGTCGAACACGGCTTTCCGCATCTGGAGACGGTCCGCAGCGCGATCACCGCGCTCTACAAACGGCTCTCCTACGACACGGTGCACACCTTCGGGCTGAGCATGCTCCCCGTCGACGTCGCCTTCGACGACGACGAGGACCTGCACCTAGGGGTGCAGCGCGTCGCCCGCGCGATGGTGCAGCATCTGCACCTCCCCGACGCCCGGATGATCGTCAGCTTCCGCGAGATGCAGCACGCGGCCAACGTCGAGCTGGCGGCCGGGCCCGAGTACTTCATCGAGCTGAACGACCGCTTCAAGAACCACCGCCGCGACATCGGCGCCGCCCTCGCACACGAGGTGATGCACGTCTATCTGCACCGCCTCGACCTCGCCTTCCCGGGCACGCGGGACAACGAGATCCTCACCGACACCGCGGCCGCCTATCTCGGGGCGGGGTGGCTGCTGCTGGACGCGTACCGGGAGGACTCCCTCTCCAGCCAGAAGCTCGGCTACCTCACCCCCGAGGAGTACGGCTACGTCCTCGCCAAGCGGGCGCTCGCCTTCGACGAGGACCCGGCGCCGTGGTTCACCAGCCCGCAGGCGTACGAGGCGTACGTGAAGGGGCAGACCCGCGCGCGGCGCGACGAGCAGCGGCCGCCGCTGGCCGCCGCCGGGCGGCTCGCCCGCCACCGGTACGCGAGGGACCGCCGCCAGGTGGAGGCGGACCCGTCGTCCGCCGCGTCCGCTCTTCCCAACGGCGGCTACACCTTCGAGGGCCGCGCTCCGCTGCGCGTCGTCTTCCCCTGCCCGACCTGCCACCAGCGGATCAGAGTGCCGGTGCAGGGCAGGCTGCGGGCGCGGTGCGGGCTGTGCCGTACGGTCCTGGACTGCGACACGTAGCCCTCGCTGGCCCCGCCGGGTGCTCCCCTACTCCCCCGGCCGGCCCTGGAACGCCGACAACGCGCCGGCCGCGCAACGCTCCGTTAGCAGCCATCCGAGTCCGGGCAGAACTGAACCAAATAAAGCCGAACCGAACCGGACCCGTCAGAACGTAGAAACGCGGCGCCTGCCTCCGGTCGGGGAGAAGCAGGCGCCGCTGTGGCCCGTACGGCGCTGTACGGACGACTATGGGGCCGCGAGGGCCCGTCGCTCAGACCGTCAGCGAGCGGTCCGTGGGCTTGATGGGGGCCGGCAGCGCACTGTCCCCCGCGAGGAAGCGGTCCACGCCGCGGGCGGCCGAGCGGCCCTCGGCGATGGCCCAGACGATGAGCGACTGGCCGCGGCCCGCGTCGCCCGCCACGTACACGCCCGGCACGTTGGTGGCGTACTCGCCGTCGCATGCGATGTTGCCGCGGGCGTCGAGCTCCAGGCCGAACTGGCGGACCAGGCCGTTCTCCTGGTCGGTGCCGGTGAAGCCCATGGCCAGCGTCACGAGCTGGGCGGGGATCTTCCGCTCCGTGCCCGGCTTCTGTTCGAGCTTGCCGTCCTTGAACTCGACCTCGGCGAGGTGCAGGAACTGCACGTTGCCGTCCTCGTCGCCCTCGAAGTGGGTGGTGGAGACGGAGTAGACCCGCTCGCCGCCCTCCTCGTGGGCCGAGGTGACCTTGTAGAGCATGGGGAAGGTCGGCCACGGCTGGTTGGCGGGCCGTTCCTCGCCCGGCCGGGGCATGATCTCCAGCTGGGTGACGGAGGCGGCGCCCTGACGGTGGGCGGTGCCGACGCAGTCCGCGCCGGTGTCGCCACCGCCGATGACGATGACGTGCTTGCCCTCGGCGGTGATCGGGGCGACCGTCAGGTCGCCCTCCTGCACCTTGTTGGCGAGCGGCAGGTACTCCATCGCCTGGTGGATGCCGTTCAGTTCGCGGCCCGGCACCGGCAGGTCGCGGGCGGTGGTGGCGCCGGCGGCGATCACGACGGCGTCGTAGCGCTTGCGCAGCTTGGCGGCGTCGACGTCCCGGCCGATCTCCACCTCCGTACGGAACTTGGTGCCCTCCGCGCGCATCTGCTCGATGCGGCGGTTGATGTGGCGCTTCTCCATCTTGAACTCGGGGATGCCGTAGCGCAGGAGTCCGCCGATGCGGTCGGCGCGCTCGTACACGGCGACGGTGTGCCCGGCGCGGGTCAGCTGCTGGGCGGCGGCGAGCCCGGCCGGGCCGGAGCCGATGACGGCGACGGTCTTGCCGGAGAGCCGCTCGGGGGGCTGCGGGGTGACGTCGCCGCTGTCCCACGCCTTGTCGATGATGGTGACTTCGACGTTCTTGATGGTGACGGCGGGCTGGTTGATGGCCAGCACGCACGCGGATTCGCACGGGGCGGGGCACAGCCGGCCGGTGAACTCGGGGAAGTTGTTGGTCGCGTGCAGCCGCTCGCTGGCGGCGGACCAGTCCTCGCGGTAGGCGTAGTCGTTCCACTCGGGGATGAGGTTTCCGAGCGGACAGCCCTGGTGGCAGAAGGGGATGCCGCAGTCCATGCAGCGCCCGGCCTGCTTGCTGATGATCGGCAGCAGCGAGCCGGGGACGTAGACCTCGTTCCAGTCCTTGACGCGCTCGCCGACGGGGCGGGTCTGGGCGACCTCGCGGCCGGTGGTCAGGAAGCCCTTGGGGTCAGCCATTGGTCGCCGCCTCCATCATCTTCTCGTGGATCTCGGACTCGGAGAGCCCCGCTCGCTCGGCGGCGTCCTTGGCGGCGAGCACTGCCTGGTAGGTGGCCGGTACGACCTTGCTGAACCGGGCGGCGGCGGCCGGCCAGTCGGCGAGGAGGGTCGCGGCGACGGTGGAGCCGGTCTCCTCCTGGTGGCGGCGCACGACGTCGTGCAGCCACTGCCGGTCGTCGGCGGTCAGCGTCGTGACGGCGGAGCCCAGCTCCTTGTTGACGTTGTGGGGGTCGAGGTCGATGACGTACGCGGTGCCGCCGGACATGCCGGCCGCGAAGTTGCGTCCGGTCTCGCCGAGGATGACGGCGGCGCCGCCGGTCATGTACTCGCAGCCGTGGTCGCCGACGCCTTCGGAGACGACGGTGGCGCCGGAGTTGCGGACGCAGAACCGTTCGCCGGTCCGGCCGCGCAGGAAGAGTTCGCCGCCGGTCGCCCCGTACGCGATGGTGTTGCCGGCGATGGTCGAGTACTCGGCGAGGTGGTCGGCGCCGCGGTCGGGCCGGACGACGACGCGGCCGCCGGAGAGGCCCTTGCCGACGTAGTCGTTGGCGTCGCCCTCCAGGCGCAGGGTGATGCCGCGCGGCAGGAACGCGCCGAAGGACTGGCCGGCGGAGCCGGTGAAGGTGATGTCTATGGTGTCGTCCGGCAGACCCGCGCCGCCGAACTTCTTCGTCACCTCGTGGCCGAGCATGGTGCCGACGGTGCGGTTGATGTTCCGGATGGCGACCTGGGCGCGTACGGGCTGGGCGTCGGCCGGTGAGGACGCGGCGAGCGCGTCGGCGGCGAGCTTGATCAGTTCGTTGTCGAGGGCCTTGGCGAGGCCATGGTCCTGGGCGGCGATGTGGTGGCGGACGGCGCCGCTGGGCAGGTCGGGAACGTGCAGCAGCGGGGCGAGGTCCAGCCCTTGGGCCTTCCAGTGGTCGACGGCCCGTTCGGTGTCGAGGAGTTCGGCGTGGCCGACGGCCTCCTCGATGGTGCGGAAGCCGAGTTCGGCGAGGAGTTCGCGGACTTCCTCGGCGATGAACTCGAAGAAGTTGACGACGTATTCGGCCTTGCCGGCGAAGCGTTCGCGGAGCACCGGGTTCTGGGTGGCGATACCGACGGGGCAGGTGTCGAGGTGGCAGACGCGCATCATGACGCAGCCGGAGACGACCAGCGGCGCGGTCGCGAAGCCGAACTCCTCGGCGCCGAGGAGGGCGGCGATCAGGACGTCGCGGCCGGTCTTGAGCTGGCCGTCGGTCTGTACGACGATGCGGTCCCGCAGGCCGTTGAGCAGCAGGGTCTGCTGGGTCTCGGCGAGGCCGAGCTCCCAGGGGCCGCCGGCGTGCTTGAGGGAGGTCAGCGGGGACGCGCCCGTGCCGCCGTCGTGGCCGGAGATGAGGACGACGTCGGCGTGGGCCTTGGAGACGCCCGCGGCGACCGTTCCGACGCCGACCTCGGAGACCAGCTTCACGTGGATGCGGGCCGCGGGGTTGGCGTTCTTGAGGTCGTGGATGAGCTGGGCGAGGTCCTCGATGGAGTAGATGTCGTGGTGCGGGGGCGGGGAGATGAGCCCGACGCCCGGCGTGGAGTGCCGGGTCTTGGCGACCCACGGGTAGACCTTGTGGCCGGGCAGTTGGCCGCCCTCGCCGGGCTTGGCGCCCTGGGCCATCTTGATCTGGATGTCGTCGGCGTTGACCAGGTATTCGGAGGTGACGCCGAAGCGGCCGGAGGCGACCTGCTTGATGGCGGAGCGGCGCGCGGGGTCGTAGAGGCGGTCCGCGTCCTCGCCGCCCTCGCCGGTGTTGGACTTGCCGCCGAGCTGGTTCATGGCGATGGCGAGGGTCTGGTGCGCCTCGCCGGAGATGGAGCCGTACGACATGGCGCCGGTGGAGAAGCGCTTGACGATGTCGCTGACGGGCTCGACCTCCTCCAGCGGCACGGGGGTGCGGCCGGTGCTCTTGAGGGTGAACAGGCCGCGGAGCGTCATGAGCCGCTCGGACTGTTCGTTCACGCGCTCCGTGTACTGCTTGAAGATGTCGTAGCGGCGGGAGCGGGTGGAGTGCTGGAGGCGGAAGACGGTGTCGGGGTCGAAGAGGTGCGGTTCCCCTTCGCGGCGCCACTGGTATTCGCCGCCGATGTCGAGGCGGCGGTGGGTGGCGGCGATGCCGGTGGCGGGGTACGCCTTGGCGTGCCGGGCGGCGACCTCCCGGGCGATGACGTCGAGGCCGGCGCCGCCGATCTTGGTGGCGGTGCCGTGGAAGTAGGCGTCGACGAAGGCTTCTTCGAGGCCGACGGCCTCGAAGACCTGGGCGCCGCGGTAGGAGGCGACGGTGGAGATGCCCATCTTGGACATGACCTTCAGGACGCCCTTGCCGAGCGCCTTGATGAGGTTGCGGATGGCGTCCTCGGCCTCGACGCCGGGCAGGAAGGTGCCGGCTCGTACGAGGTCCTCGACGGACTCCATCGCGAGGTAGGGGTTGACGGCCGCGGCGCCGTAGCCGATGAGCAGCGCGACGTGGTGCACCTCGCGGACGTCGCCGGCCTCGACGAGCAGGCCGACCTGGGTGCGCTGCTTGGTGCCGATGAGGTGGTGGTGGACGGCGGCGGTGAGCAGCAGCGAGGGGATCGGGGCGTGCTCGGCGTCGGAGTGCCGGTCGGAGAGGACGATCAGGCGTGCGCCGTCCTCGATGGCGGCGTCGGCCTCGGCGCAGATCTCGGCGATCCGGGCGGCGAGGGCGTCGCCGCCGCCGCTGACGCGGTAGAGGCCGGAGAGGGTGGCGGCCTTGAGGCCGGGCATGTCGCCGTCGGCGTTGATGTGGATGAGCTTGGCGAGCTCGTCGTTGTCGATCACCGGGAAGGGCAGGGTGACGCTGCGACAGGAGGCGGCGGAGGGGGTGAGGAGGTTGCCCTGGGGGCCGAGGGAGGAGATCAGCGAGGTGACGAGCTCCTCGCGGATGGCGTCCAGCGGCGGGTTGGTGACCTGCGCGAAGAGCTGGGTGAAGTAGTCGAAGAGGAGGCGCGGCCGGTCGGAGAGGGCGGCGATGGGCGAGTCGGTACCCATGGAGCCGATCGGCTCGGCGGCGGCCTTGGCCATGGGCGCGAGGATGACCCGCAGCTCTTCCTCGGTGTAGCCGAAGGTCTGCTGGCGGCGGGTGACCGAGGCGTGGGTGTGCACGATGTGCTCGCGCTCGGGCAGGTCGGCGAGGTCGATGAGGCCGGCGTCCAGCCATTCCCCGTAGGGGTGTTCGGCGGCGAGGCCGGCCTTGATCTCGTCGTCCTCGATGATGCGGTGCTGCTCGGTGTCGACGAGGAACATCCGGCCGGGCTGGAGGCGGCCCTTGCGGACGACCTTGGACGGGTCGATGTCGAGGACGCCGACTTCGGAGGAGAGGACGACGAGGCCGTCGTCGGTGACCCAGTACCGGCCGGGGCGCAGGCCGTTGCGGTCGAGGACGGCGCCGACGAGGGCGCCGTCGGTGAAGGTGACGCAGGCGGGGCCGTCCCAGGGCTCCATCATCGTGGAGTGGTACTGGTAGAAGGCGCGGCGGGCCGGGTCCATGGAGGCGTGGTTCTCCCAGGCCTCGGGGATCATCATCAGCACGCTGTGCGGGAGGGACCGGCCGCCGAGGTGGAGGAGTTCCAGCACCTCGTCGAAGGTGGCGGAGTCGGAGGCGTCGGGGGTGCAGACCGGAAACAGCCGCTCCCGGTCGGCCGCGCCGAGCAGGTCGCCGGCGAGCTGGGATTCGCGGGCGCGCATCCAGTTGCGGTTGCCCTGGACGGTGTTGATCTCGCCGTTGTGCGCGACGAAGCGGTACGGGTGGGCGAGCGGCCAGGACGGGAAGGTGTTGGTCGAGAACCGCGAGTGGACCAGCGCGATGGCGGTGGCGAGGCGGCGGTCGGAGAGGTCCGGGAAGAACGGCTCCAGCTGTCCGGTGGTGAGCATGCCCTTGTAGACGAGGGTGCGGGCGGACAGCGAGGGGAAGTAGACGCCCGCCTCGCGCTCGGCGCGCTTGCGCAGCGCGAAGGCCTTGCGGTCGAGGGCGAGGCCGGTGAGCTCCTGGCCGCCGTCGCGGGCGGTGACGAAGAGCTGGGAGAAGGCGGGCATGGTGGCGCGGGCGCCGCTGCCGAGGAGCTGGGGGGCGACGGGGACGACGCGCCAGCCGAGGACGTCGAGGCCCTCTTCGGCGGCGATGGTCTCGATGCGCGAGACGGCGGCGACCGCTTCCTCGGCGTCGGCCGGGAGGAAGGCGATGCCCACGGCGTACGAGCCGGCCTCGGGGAGGGGGAAGGCGACGGATTCGCGCAGGAACGCGTCGGGGACCTGGAGCAGGATGCCCGCGCCGTCGCCGGAGTCGGGCTCGGAGCCGGTGGCGCCGCGGTGTTCGAGGTTCCGCAGGACGGTGAGGGCCTGCTCGACGAGCGCGTGGCTCGCCTCGCCGGTGAGGGTCGCGACAAAGCCCACGCCGCAGGCGTCGTGCTCATTGCGCGGGTCGTACAAACCCTGCTGGGCGGGGTGGGATGCGGATCGCATCGGCTCTCCCGTCGTCGTCATGGCATCTGAGGGTGCCGAGGGACGACTTTGGCCCTCTGCGAAGAATTTCGTGCAGGTTACATGATGGCCTGCTTCTCGAACAGCGGATGCCTGATTCCAGGATGTGGACTTCAGACGTAAAGTGCGAGTCGGGGCGAATGTGGATTGATCGCCCGCCGGTGGGACAACGTGCAGCGGGCGACGTTGCCCGCGACGCTGGGGGCTTATGCCCGGCCGCCCGAACCCTGAAACCGCACGGTAACTCGCTCACTATGCGGCCGGCCGCATAAACCGTCAACCCACGGCGGTACCGAAAAGGATGCCGAGCAGGTACGTCACGCCCGCCGCGGCCCCGCCCAGGCCCAGCTGCCGCAGCCCGCTGAACCACCACGACCGCGCCGTCACCCGCGCCACCACCGCACCGCAGCCGAAGAGCCCGATCAGCGCGAGCAGCACGGCGGGCCACAGCGAGGTCGCGCCCAGCAGATAGGGCAGTACGGGCAGCAGCGCGCCCAGCGCGAAGGAGCCGAAGGAGGAGACCGCGGCGACCATCGGGGAGGGCAGGTCGGAGGGGTCGATGCCCAGCTCCTCGCGGGCGTGGATCTCCAGGGCCTGCTCCGGGTCCTTCGACAACTGCTCCGCGACCTTGCGGGCCAAGGCCGCTTCGACGCCCCGCGACGCGTACAACGCGGCCAGTTCGTCGATCTCGTCCTCGGGGTGCTTGCGCAGCTCGCGCCGCTCCACGTCCAGTTCGGCCTGGACCAGCTCGCGCTGCGAGGCCACGGAGGTGTACTCGCCCGCGGCCATCGAGAACGCACCGGCCGCGAGCCCCGCGAGCCCGGTGATCACAATGGTCTGCGAGGAGGCGGAGCCGCCCGCGACACCGGTCATCAGGGCGATGTTGGAGACCAGCCCGTCCATGGCGCCGAAAACCGCCGGCCGCAGCCAGCCGCCGTTCACATCGCGGTGGGTGTGGTTGTCGCGGTGGGCGACGTGCGGGGCCTCGGCCGTATCCAGGACAGACATTGCTGCGCGTACTCCTCACACCGGGGGCGAGGACCCGGTGGCCCACCCCGAACGGATTCAAAAGTACGCACGAATCACGGTGATCCGCTAGCAAGGAAGGCCGAACTTACCTCTCTGACCTGCACAAACGCGAGAGGGCTCGGGAAATTGACCCGGTACGCGCCGAGGCCGCCGGACCCGGTGGGTGCGGCGGCCTCGGTGGCGACGGAGGGTGATCCGTCAGGGCTTCTCGGAGGGCTCTTCGGCCTTGGTGGTGCCCTTCTCCGCTTCGGCGGGAGCTTCGGTGGAGACCTTGGCAGGGGCTTCAGCGGGGGCCTTGGCAGGGGCTTCGGCCTCCGCAGGAACCTCGGCCTTCTTCTCCCCTGTCGCCCCGGACTTCGCTTCCGGCTTCGCCTCGGACTTCGTTACGGACACGGCGGCCTCGTCGCCGCTGCCGGCGTCCCCGTCAACCGCCTCCGTACCACCCGCGCCCGGCTCGATGACGGACTCCCGGCCGGGCCTGCGCTTTGCGGAGACGACCATGAACGCCACGGCGGCGAGGAAGAGGACGATCGACGTCCAGCCGTTCAGCCGCAGCCCGAGGACGTGGTGGGCGTCGTCGACCCGCAGGTACTCGGTCCAGAACCGGCCCACCGTGTACGCGGCGACGTACAGCGCGAAGGCCCGCCCGTGCCCGAGCTTGAAGCGCCGGTCGGCCCAGATGACCAGCAGCGCGACGCCGATGCACCACAGCGACTCGTACAGGAACGTCGGGTGGTACGTACCGGCGACCCGGCCGATCGACGGGTCGGCGTCGATCTTCAGCGCCCAGGGCAGATCGGTCTTGCGCCCGTACAGCTCCTGGTTGAACCAGTTGCCCCAGCGGCCGATGGCCTGTGCGATGGCGAGGCCGGGCGCGAGCGTGTCGGCCCAGGCCGGGAACGGGACGCCGCGCCGGCGGCAGCCGATCCACGCGCCGAGCGCACCGAGCGCCACCGCGCCCCAGATGCCGAGCCCGCCCTCCCAGATCTTGAACGCGTCCACCCAGTTCCGACCCGCGCCGAAGTACAGCTCGTAGTCGGTGATCACGTGGTAGAGCCGCCCGCCGACGAGCCCGAAGGGCACCGCCCACACGGCGATGTCGGCGACGGTCCCCGACGTGCCGCCCCGGGCGACCCAGCGCCTGTTGCCGAGCCAGACGGCGACGAAGACGCCGATGATGATGCAGAACGCGTAGCCGCGCAGCGGAACCGGGCCGAGGTGAATCACGCCGGTCGACGGGCTGGGAATGTAAGCGAGGTCCATGACAGGGACGACGCTACCGTGCCGAACCAGAAGCACGGCAACCCACCCGGCGCAACAGCTGCGTAACGGGGCCCCGTGCACAGCGATCAGCCCGGCCCCTGGGGGCGCTCGCGCGGGCCGATGCTGTGCTCCCGGTCACAGGGGCGCGTGAGTTGGCATGCCGCCCGGGAAGTCCGCGCTGTCATGCGGAATGCCGGAATGCCGCCGCTCCTCAAGGGAGCGGCGGCATTCGTCCGTGCGCGCGGGTCACTTCTTGTTGGCGTCCGCGACCATCTTCTTGAGTTTGTCGGGGGTCAGCGGGTTGCTCTGGTCCGCGTAGATGTTCTTGCCGTCGAGCAGGACGGTGGGGGTGGCGTGGTAGGAGGACTTGTTGAAGGCTTCGTTGGACTTCTTCACCCAGCTGTCGTGGGTGCCGTCGTTCACGCACTTCTGGAAGGCCGGGGTGTCCAGGCCCTTGACCTGGCCGGCGAGTTTGATCAGGTGGGCCTTGTCCGCGAAGGCGTCCTCGCGCTCGTCGGGCTGGTTCTTGTAGAGCAGGTCGTGGTAGTCGGGGAATTTGCCCGCGTCCTGGGCGCAGCCGGCCGCGTTGGCGGCGTTGAGGGAGCCCGTGCCGCCCATGTTGCCGTCGATGATCGTGACCAGGTGGTACTCGGTCTTGAGCTGGCCCTTGTCCTGGAGTTCGTGGATGGTGTCGTGGAACTGGGCCTCGAACCCCCCGCAGCCGGGGCAGCGGAAGTCCTCGTAGACGGTGAGGGTGGACTTGGCGGCGGGCTTGCCCTCGGGAATCACCACGTTGCCGTCGCCGGTGGCGCCCTTCGGCGCGACGGCCGGTCCGGACGCCTGTTCGTCCTTGCCCTTGTCGTTGCCCGTGCTGTTGACGAGCGCGGCCACCCCGGCCGCGATGCCCAGCACCGCCACCACCGCGACGGCCGCGATCAGCGTCCGCTTCCGCTTCTCGCGCGCCCGGTCCGCTTCTCGCTGTTCCCGCAGCCGCTCGCGGGCGCTGCGCGTTCCGTCGTCCTTGCCTGGCCTGCCTGGGTTCTTCTGGTTCACGCCCCCGTACAACGAGCCGGGGACGCGCGCATGCGCGTCCCCGGTCGATGTTTCCTCCCAAAGAGTTACCCGCGGAGTCGCCCCACAGGGTCGCCCGCGCCGCGGGTCAGCCGCGTTTGCGGACTCCCTCGGCGAGTTCGCCCGCGAGCGTGGAGACCGCCGCGAGGCCCGATTCCAGGTCGGGGGCGTCCAGCAGCCGCTTGACGAAGGCGGAGCCGACGATCACTCCGTCCGCGAACCCGGCCACCTCGGCGGCCTGTTCGGGGTTGGAGACGCCGAGCCCGACGCAGACCGGCAGCTCGGTGGTGGCCCGGGTGCGTTCGACGAGGTCCTGCGCCTGCCGGCCCACGGACTCGCGGGTGCCGGTGACGCCCATCAGCGAGGCCGCGTACACGAAGCCGCTGCCCGCCGCGGTGATGCGGGCGAGCCGCTCGTCACGGCTGCTCGGCGCGACGACGAACACCGTTGCCAGGCCGTGCAGTTGGGCGGCCTTGCGCCAGGTCTCGGACTCCTCGACCGGCAGGTCGGGCAGGATGCAGCCCGCTCCCCCGGCCTCCGCGAGGTCGGCGGCGAACCGCTCGACGCCGTACTGGTCGACCGGGTTCCAGTACGTCATGCACAGCACGGGGGCGCCGGTCGCGGTGTGCACCTCGCTGATGGTGTCCATGACGTCGCTGATCTTGACGCCGCCGCGCAGGGCGATGTCGTCGGCGGTCTGGATGACGGGGCCGTCGAGGACCGGATCGCTGTGCGGCAGCCCGACCTCGATGATGTCGCAGCCGCCCTCGATCATCGCGCGGATGGCCCGCACACCGCCGTCCACGGTGGGAAAACCGGCCGGGAGGTAGCCGACCAGCGCGGCGCGTCCCTCGGTTTTGGCTGTGGCCAGGACCTGGCTCAACAGCTCGATGTTGCCGCTCACTTGGCTCGCTCCGGGTTCGTCTCGACCTGTCCGGCGCGCTCGGCCTGCTCGGTCCGGTCGTGGTCGTACAGACCGAAGTAGCGCGCCGCCGTGTCCATGTCCTTGTCACCGCGCCCGGAGAGGTTGACCAGCAGCAGACCGTCCTCGCCGAGTTCCTGGCCGACTTTAAGGGCGCCCGCGAGGGCGTGCGCACTCTCTATCGCCGGGATGATGCCCTCGGTACGGGACAGTAGCCGCAGTGCCCGCATGGCCTCGTCGTCCGTGACCGCCCGGTACTCGGCGCGGCCGGTGTCCTTGAGGTACGCATGTTCGGGGCCGATGCCGGGGTAGTCCAGGCCCGCCGAGATGGAGTACGGCTCGGTGATCTGGCCGTCCGCGTCCTGGAGTACGTAGCTGCGCGAACCGTGCAGTATCCCCGGCGTGCCCGCGGTGAGGGTCGCGGCGTGCTCGCCGGTGGTGACGCCGTGGCCGCCCGGCTCGCAGCCGATCAGCCGGACGTCCGCGTCGGGCAGGAAGGCGTGGAAGAGGCCGATGGCGTTGGAGCCGCCGCCGACGCAGGCGATGGCGGCGTCCGGCAGCCTCCCCGTACGGTCGAGGAGCTGGCGGCGCGCCTCGACGCCGATGACGCGGTGGAAGTCGCGGACGAGCGCGGGGAAGGGGTGCGGGCCCGCGACGGTGCCGAAGAGGTAGTGCGTGTGGTCGACGTTGGCGACCCAGTCGCGGAACGCCTCGTTGATGGCGTCCTTGAGGGTGCGGCTGCCGGACGTGACGCTGACGACCTCGGCGCCGAGCATCCGCATCCGGGCGACGTTGAGCGCCTGCCGCTCGGTGTCGATCTCGCCCATGTAGACGGTGCATTCGAGGCCGAAGAGGGCGCAGGCGGTGGCGGTGGCCACACCGTGCTGGCCGGCGCCGGTCTCGGCGATGACGCGGGTCTTGCCCATCCGCTTGGTGAGCAGCGCCTGGCCCAGCACGTTGTTGATCTTGTGGGAGCCGGTGTGGTTGAGGTCCTCGCGCTTGAGGAAGACCCGGGCTCCGCCCGCGTGTGCGGCGAAGCGCGGCACCTCGGTCAGGGCGCTGGGGCGCCCGGTGTAGTTGGCCATCAGGTCGTTCAGCTCGACCGCGAAGGACGGGTCGGCCTTGGCCTTCTCGTACTCGGCGGCGACCTCGTCCACCGCGGCCACCAGCGCCTCGGGGATGAACCTGCCGCCGAACGCGCCGAAGTAGCCCTCGGCGCTCGGAATGTGACCCTCCGGGTCCGGGATGAAGAAGTCAGATGACATCCGACGTACTCCTTGATCGGGGCCGGAGCCCCGCAAAGTATCGGTCTGTGGGCATCGCGCGCGGTGCGACCCGGCGCCCGGCCCCCAAGCGGGGCGTACGGGCCCGGCGCTCGCGCGGGCGTACGGATTAGGCGGAAAGCCCCCGCCGCGCACCGGTCAGGTGTGCGAGGGAGTGGTCAGCGCCCGATCGTGTGACGAGACGTGCGACGCCATCGCATTCCGTTGATCTGGCCCGGCTCACAGCCGATGTGGTAGCGCACCCGGCGCCCGTGCACCCTGCGGGCGGGCGCGCGGCAGCCGCGCGGCCGACAGCCGCGGGCCAACCGTGCGTACGCGCCCATGGGTGATCAGCCCCGTCCGTGCCTGATCGCCGGGTGCGAGCCCGCGGCGACGAGGTCGGCGACGGCGGTCCTGGGGTCGCGGCCGGTGACCAGGGACTCGCCGACCAGGACGGCGTCCGCGCCGTCGTTGGCGTAGGCGATGAGGTCGTGCGGGCCGCGCACGCCGGACTCGGCGATCTTGACGATGTGGTCCGGGATCTCGGGGGCGACGCGGGCGAAGTTGTCCCGGTCGACCTCAAGGGTCTTGAGATTGCGGGCGTTGACGCCGATGATCCGCGCCCCGGCGTCGACGGCGCGCTCGACCTCGTCCTCGTCGTGCACCTCGACGATCGGGGTGAGCCCGATCGACTCGGCCCGCTCCACGAGCGAGACCAGGGCCTCCTGCTCCAGGGCGGAGACGATCAGGAGCGCCAGGTCGGCGCCGTACGCGCGGGCCTCCCAGAGCTGGTAGGCGGTGACGATGAAGTCCTTGCGCAGGACCGGGATGTCGACCTTGGCGCGGACGGCTTCCAGGTCGGCGAGGGAGCCGCCGAAGCGGCGCTGCTCGGTGAGCACGCTGATGACGGCCGCGCCGCCCGCCTCGTAGTCGGCGGCGAGCCCGGCGGGGTCCGCGATGGCGGCGAGCGCGCCCTTGGAGGGGCTGGACCGCTTGACCTCGCAGATCACGGTGACGCTGTCGCCCTTGAGGGCCGCGACGCCGTCCCTGGCCTGGCGCGCCTTCGCCGCCCGATCCTTGAGCTCGTCGAGAGTGACGCGGGCCTGCCGCTCCGCGAGGTCGGCACGGACCCCGTCGATGATCTCGTCGAGCACACTCACGCGAGCGGCCCCCTTCCGGGCTGGAGCGAGTAGTCGCGCCGGCGAGGTCAGTCTGGTCGAGCTGATCCACCGGTCACTGTCGATGCACAGTCGATGGTATCTGCCGACGGGCCGAGGTCCCGCATCCGGTTGACGCCACGGCCATGACCTGGCCCTTCACCGAGTCGATCATGAGCGCCGACCCCGGCCCGGCCACGGCTGCCGAACCGGTCGCGGGCACCGCGTCGATCATGGTCGCCGGGCCGGTGCGGGCGCCGCGTCGATCATGGTCACGGGGGTCACCAGGCCGGCGCGGGCACCGCGTCGATCATGCGTATCGACCCGTCGTGGACGCCGCGCCGATCATGGTCGCCGGGCCTGTCGCGAGCGCCGCGCCGACGATGCGAAGACGACCGGAGCCGGCCCGGTCACGGTGCGAGAAAGCCCCCGAAGGGCAGGTTCCGCACCACCGTGAAGACCAGTACGAGCCCGCCGAGCGCCCACCAGTGCGCCGCCCGCAGCGGGAGGGCGACGGCGCGCCCCTGGGCCGAGCGCAGCAGCCATACGACCCAGAAGGCCGCGAAGACGACATAACCCACCGTGGCGAGGGCGTTGGCGCCCAGCGCGGCGGCGAGGTCGCCGTGCGCGACGGCGTGGACGCTGCGCAGGCCGCCGCAGCCGGGGCAGAACACACCGGTGTAGCGCAGCAGCGGGCAGGCGGGGTAGTGGCCGCTCTCGTTGGGGTCGACCGCGCCGACGTAGGCGAAGGCGGCGGCGAGCCCGGCGGCGACGCCGAGCGGCGCGGAGAGCCGACGGGCGAGGGACTCGGAGGCGGCTGGGCGGTGCGCGGGTTCCTCGGTCACACCGCCGAGTGTCCTCCTGGCGCCGCGAAGGCGCGGCTCGGGGCTGAGTACGTACGTCCGTACGGCCCGGGCCGCGCCTTCGAGTGGTGCGGGGTGCGGCGAGAAGCCGCGGCGGTCAGCTCTGGGTCTGGGTCCGCGGCGCGGTCTGCTTGGGCTGGCCGAGACCGGCCGCGCGCATGCCGAGGCCCACGATGCCGCCGATGGCGATGACCACGATTCCGGCCCAGAAGCCGAGCGGCATCGCCATCACCGTGAACGCGCCGGAGACGCAGAAGCCGATGAAGGCGATGATGACACCGGTCCAGGCGGCCGGGGTGTGTCCGTGGCTGGTTCCCGCCATGAGTACTCCTCATTGCTGTGTTGCGCCTGGTTCCGGGCGCGACGAACGCTCGGTCCCATTCTCTCCCGACGTGCCCGCTCCCGGACGACCGGGGGTGGGTCCATCAGTTCCGCGTGTCCTCGGTGGGGTCCTCGCCGCGGTCCATGGCCTTCCACAGCTCCTCGGGGCGCTCCGGGTCCGGGGCGGTGCGGGAGCGGCGCGGCCGGGGGGCGCCGTCGCGCTCGTACCGGCCGGACATCGCGGGCCAGTGGCGGCCGTAGCGCAGCGCGAGGAGCCCGGCGAGGAGCAGCAGCACGCCGCCCGCGAGGGCGACCCACGGCCAGCCGGTGGAGCTGACGTCCTGGATGGTGGCGTTGGTCAGGCCGCTCGCCTTGGCGGCCTTGGCCTGGAGGGCGGCGGTGTCGAAGGCGCCGGCCGCCGAGGCGGCCACGACTCCGGCGCCGCACAGGGTGAGCAGTGCGGCGACGACGATCCGGCCGACGCGGCGGACGGCGAAGACGGCGACCAGGGCGGCGAGCCCGACGATCGCGAGGGCGCCGGGCATCCCGGTGATGTCCTGGCCGCTCGCGTGCTGGTCGACGGTGCCGCGGGCGACGGCGGCGGTGCCGTTGGCCCAGGTGCGTCCGGAGGCGACCAGGGCGAGCGCGGCGCCGAGCGCGCCGAGGAACAGGGCGGCGGCGACGCTGCTCCGCCCTCTGCGCACGGAGGCGGCGGAGGGCTCGGCGTGGACTCGGGGGTGGGGAACGGCTGCACTCACATCCACCACTATCCCTCGGGACGGCGCGCGGTACGCACGCGGGGGCGGCCGGGACGCGCGGGGCGCGGGCCCCGGCCGGTGCGCGCGGGGCCGCGCGCCGGGCCGATCGACATCATCCGCCGGGCCGGCCGGCGTCGCCCACCAGGTCGGCCCATGTCACCCGCCGGACCGGTCGGGACCCGCCCGCCGGGTCAGTCGCGCTGCCGCGCGAGGCGGTTGGCGGAGGACACGGCCCGTAGTACGGCGGCCGCCTTGTTGCGGCATTCGGCGTCCTCGGCGGCCGGGTCGGAGTCCGCGACGATGCCCGCGCCGGCCTGTACGTACGCCGTGCCGTCGCGCAGCAGGGCGGTGCGGATCGCGATGGCGGTGTCGGAGTCCCCGGCGAAGTCGAGGTAGCCCACGCAGCCGCCGTACAGGCCGCGCCTGCTCGGCTCCAGTTCCTCGATGATCTGGAGCGCGCGGGGCTTGGGCGCGCCGGAGAGGGTGCCCGCCGGGAAGCAGGCGGTGAGCACGTCGAAGGCGGTGCGGCCGGGCGCGAGCCGGCCGGTCACGGTGGAGACGATGTGCATGACGTGGCTGTAGCGCTCGACCGACATGAAGTCGACGACCTCGACGCTGCCCGGCTCGCAGACCCGCCCCAGGTCGTTGCGGCCGAGGTCCACGAGCATCAGGTGCTCGGCGCGCTCCTTGGGGTCGGCCAGCAGTTCGTCGCCGAGCGCGGCGTCTTCCTGCGGGGTCGCGCCGCGCGGCCTGGTGCCGGCGATGGGGTGCACCATGGCGCGTCCGTCCTCGACCTTGACCAGCGCCTCGGGGCTGGAGCCGACGACGTCGAAGCCGTCGAGGCGCAGTAGGTACATGTACGGGCTGGGGTTGGTGGCGCGCAGCACCCGGTAGACGTCGAGCGCGGACGCCTCGCAGGGGGTCTCGAAGCGCTGCGAAGGGACGACCTGGAACGCCTCGCCCGCGCGGATGCGCTCCTTGATGTCCTCGACGGCCTTCATGTACGCCTCGCCGCCCCACAGGGCGGTGTACTCGGGCAGTTCGGAGGGCGGCAGCACGGCGGGCTTGGTGTGCACGGGCCGTACGAGGTCGGCGGCCATCGCGTCGAGGCGGGCGACGGCGTCGGCGTACGCCTCGTCGACGCCGGTGTCGAGGTCGTTGTGGTTGATCGCGTTGGCGATCAGCAGGACGGTGCCGTTCCAGTGGTCGAGGACGGCCAGGTCCGAGGTGAGCAGCATGGTCAGCTCGGGGAGGCGCAGATCGTCGCGGGTGCTGTCGTCGATCTTCTCCAGCCGCCGGACGGTGTCGTAGCCGAGGTAGCCGACCATGCCGCCGGTGAAGGGCGGCAGTCCGGCGTCCTCGATCAGGTCGCGCGGGGTGTGCAGGGCCTCGATGGTGGCGCGCAGGGCGTGCAGCGGGTCGCCGTCGGCGGGGACGCCGACGGGCGGCGTGCCGAGCCAGTGCGCCTGTCCGTCGCGGGCGGTGAGGGTGGCGGCGCTGCGGACGCCGATGAAGGAGTAGCGGGACCACGTGCGGCCGTTCTCGGCCGATTCCAGGAGGAAGGTGCCGGGGCGCTCGCCGGCGAGCTTGCGGTAGAGGCCGACGGGGGTGTCGCCGTCGGCGAGGAAGCGCCGGGTGACGGGGATGGCCCGGCGGTCCCGCGCGAGCGTCCGGAAGGTGTCGAGGTCAGGTGTGACGTCACCCGTGGTCGTGGCAGCCATGGCAGCGGAGCCTACTGGCCCAGGGGCAGGACGTCGGCATCGAAGCAGGTCCGGTCGCCGGTGTGGCAGGCCGCGCCGACCTGGTCGACCTTGACGAGGATCGTGTCGGCGTCGCAGTCGAGGGCCACGGACTTGACGTGCTGGACGTGGCCGGAGGTGTCGCCCTTGACCCAGTACTCCTGGCGGCTGCGGCTCCAGTACGTGCAGCGGCCGGTGGTCAGGGTGCGGTGCAGCGCCTCGTCGTCCATCCAGCCGAGCATGAGCACTTCGCCGGTGTCGTACTGCTGGGCGATGGCGGGGACCAGACCGTCGGCGTCGCGCTTGAGGCGGGCGGCGACGGCGGGGTCGAGCGCTGAGGGTCCGCCGGGGCGGGTGGTACCGGTCATGGGTCCATTCTGCCGGGTCGCCTCGGCACGCTGATCGCCGCTTCCGATACGGCCCGCCGACCGCGTTGTCAGTGGCATGCGGCATGCTTCGGCCATGACGTTTCCGCCTCCGCCGAACTCCTCTCAACCGCCGGACGACGGTGGCGGTTTCGGGCCGCCGCCGCAGGGGTTCGGACCGCCCGAACCGCAGGGCGGCCATGGCCAGGGGCCGGGTCCCGCTCCGGTCCAGGGGTTCGGGCCGGCGCCCGCTCAGGGGTACGGGCCGGAGTACGGACAGGCGCCCGCGCCGGGTTACGGGCAGGGGCAGGGGCAGGGTTACGGGCAGGGGCAGGGTTACGGGCAGGGGTACGGACCTGAGCCGGGGTACGGGCAGTTCCCGGCGCCGGCCCCTCCGCCGCCTCCTCCCTCGGGGCGCAACGGAGCGAAGATCGCGGCGATCGTCGTCGCCGCGGTGCTGGTCGCGGGGCTGACCGTGGCGGGCGTCGTCCTCACCTCCGGGGACGGGAAGAAGAGCGACAAGGCGGCGGGCAGCGGGCCGTCCGCTTCCTCTTCCTCCTCCCCCACGGCCTCCCCTTCCGGCCCTTCGTCGGGCTCGGACGGTGTGGGGGCGCCGCTGCAAGGGGCGCCGGGAAAGGGGGAGGACGGCTCCCAGCCGTCGGGCTCGGACCCGGGCTCGGACCCGGGCTCGGACCCGGGCTCGGACCCGGGCTCGGACCCGGGCTCGGGATCGGATTCCGACTCGGACTCGGCGGGGAGTCCGGCCGACGGGCAGGTCGGGTATGTGGAGTTGAAGCCCGGCGAGTGCTTCGACCACCCCGGTCTGGACAGTGCCGTGAAGCGGATAGAGGTCCGCTCGTGCGACAGTCCCCACGACGGTGAGGTCATCGCGAACGAGACGCTGACCGGCACGTTCACGTCGGACAAGGAGCTTCAGGCCAAGGCCCTGTCGATGTGCAAGACGGACGCGGGCAAGCGCATGCACTCCATAGGCGCCGACGGACGCACGTATTACTACTACGCCCTCTTCCCGTCCGAGACGACCTACGCCCAGCAGGGCAGGGACCAGGTCTCCTGCTCTCTGACGCTCAGCGACAAGCCGGGCGGCAAGAAGCTGAGCGAGGCGCTGCCGGGATAGGCGGGACGACGTGTGACGGGAGGGGATACGGGCCGGGCGCGGCGGCGTGGCAGCGGGCGCGTAGCGGTCGTAGGCTGACGGCATGTCGACCCACGCGAAGCGCGAACGCCTGCTGCTGGCTGACCTTTTGGAGACGGCGGGGCCGGAGTCCCCGACCCTGTGCGAGGGGTGGACCGCCCGTGACCTCGCCGCGCATGTGGTGGTGCGCGAGCGGCGCGCCGACGCGGCGGGCGGCATCCTGATCAAGCCGCTGGCCGCGCGCCTGGAGCGGGTGCAGGCCGAGTTCGCCTCGAAGCCGTACGAGCAGCTGATCCAGCTCATCCGCACCGGTCCGCCGCGCATGTCGCCGTTCTCGCTGAAGCAGGTCGACGAGGCGTCCAACACGGTCGAGTTCTACGTGCACGCGGAGGACGTCCGCCGCGCCGCCCCGGAGTGGACGCCGCGCGAACTGGACCCGGTCTTCGAGGACGCGCTCTGGTCCCGGCTGGAGCGGATGGCGCGGGTGCTGGGCCGCAAGTCCCCCGTCGGCCTCGTGCTGCGGCGGCCGGACGGCCGCACGGCGGTGGCGAACCGCTCCACGCCGGTCGTCACGGTCACCGGGGAGCCGGGCGAGCTGACGCTCTTCGCCTTCGGCCGCCAGGAGGCCGCGCGCGTGGAGATCGACGGGGACAAGGAGGCCGTGGCGCGGCTCTACGACGCCAAGCTCGGGCTCTGACGCCATGTCGGGAGCGCACTGGGCGCTCCCGGCTCTCCGACCCGGCCCTTCACCACCCCGCCCCTTCAGCCCAGCAGCCCTCCTGACCGGAAGAACACGCACGTGCCGTACGCCTCATGGGCCCCGCGCGGGCTGGTATTGAGCCGCACGCCGCGTACAGCTCAGGAGCCGCAGGCGGCGTCTTCGGCCCGTACGTCCATGCATCCGACATGGCCCGTACGCCCCGTACAGCCGGCGGTCCGTACGTCCGGCCCGGAGAATCCCGGCCGGTACGCCGGGCCGGCCGACCGCCCAGTTCAGCACGGGAGTTCGGCCCGGCGCAGCGATGGCGTGAGCAGGCCGATCGCCGCGCCGCTCACGATGACCGCGGCGCAGACCGCGAACACCGGCGCGGGGCCCCAGGCCCCGACCGCAGCGCCCGTCAGCGGGTAGCTGAGCGGGGCGGTGCCGACGGTGAAGAGCATGGCGACGGAGGTGACGCGGCCCAGGTGCGCGGGGTCGGCCTCGGTCTGCATCAGGGCGCTGTTCAGGGTGCCGCTGAGCCCCGCCGTCAGCCCCACGACCACGCCGGCCGCGACGGCGGCGGCGAGCGTCGGCACGTACGCGAGCGCGACGACGGCCAGCGCTCCGACGGCCAGGCAGCAGGAGAACAGGAGCCCGGCCCGGCCCAGTCGGCCGCGCACAGCGAGCAGCAGCGCGGCTCCGCCCGCGCCCAGCCCGAAGCCGGCGATGATCCAGCCCAGGCCGGACGCGCCCCAGCCGCGTTCACGGACGAGCAGCGCCAGGCCGACGTTCATCGGCCCGCTGAAGCCCAGTTCGCCGACGGCCGTGGCCACCACCAGCGGGGCGAGCAGCCTGTGCCGCCTGATGTAGCGCAGGCCGTCGGCGAGGTCTCGCCAGGGAGTGGTGGGTGCCTTCCCAGCGGCGTCCACCGGAGTCGGCGCGACGCGTACGGCCATGAGCAGCCCGAGCGATCCGGCGAAGAACGCCCCGGCCGCCGCGAAGGCCGCCGCCGATCCCCCGAGCGCGACCGCGAGGCCGCCGAGGGGCGCGCCCGCGATCAGCGCCGTACGGGACGCCAAACCGCGCATCCCTTGGACGCGCGCGAGTTGCCCGGGGGCGGTGATGCGCGGCGGCAGCGCGCCGACGGCGGGCATGAACAGGGCGTCGACCGCTCCGAAGACCAGCGCTATCGCCGTCAACGCCCAGAGGCCGGGGGTGGTGAACGCCAGCAGCCCGGCCGCGGCGAGGATCACGACGCAACGCACGAGGTCGCTGCCGATCACGACTCGGCGGGGGCCGAGCCGGTCGGCGACCACTCCCCCGCCGAGCATCAGCACGGCACGCGGCACGGCGCCGACCGCCAGCACGAACCCGACCTGCGAGGGCCCGCCGGTCTGGGTGGCGGCCCAGGACAGGGCGACGAAGTAGACGGTGTCACCGAGGAGCGACGCGACGTAAGCGGCGAGCCAGCGCAGGACGTTGGGGTCCCGGTGCGCGGGCCGCTCCGCGGCGGGCCGCCGGGTGAGCACAGCGGCCTCGGGCGCGCTCACTGGCGGAAGGGGAAGCCGTAAAAGTGCAGCGCCACGTTCTCGCGCCCCTCGGTGTCGCCCGCTTCCTCGGCGGCGCGGCCACGCTCGAACCAGCGCTTCGCCAGATCGTGCATCTCGTCGTTGAGCTGCGCCAGCTCTCCAGGCGTCAGCCGCGGCAGGAACTCGGAGCTGAAGGCCGCGGAGCGCCACTCCTGCGGCCAGGCGGACTGCTCGTCCAGATACCGCTCGTACATCTCCGCCCGCTGCCGGAAGAGCGTCCGGGAGAACGCCGAGTGCGCGGCCACGCTCTCGGGCGCGTCCCGGAAGTCCTTGTCCCTGACGCTCACCCCGCTGGCCGCCGCCATCCGCCACCAGCGTTCACGCCCGTCGGCGCTCTGCGGCTCGGCCTCCTCGATCAGCCCGTGAGCGGCGAGTTTGCGCAGGTGGTAACTGACGAGCGAGACCGCCTCGTCGACCGTTTCGGCCAGTTGGGAGGCGGTGGCGGTACGAGCGACGGTCAGCGCGCGGTAGAGCTTCATGCGGAGCGGGTGGCTGAACGCCTTGAGGGTGTCCAGGTCGGCGATCCGCTGCATCTCGGGGTCGGTCATGCCGGCAACGATAGATAGGAAAGAAATGTTGCGCAATAAAAATTGCGCTTCTGTCCGAGGAGGGCGCCTCCGACCGGGCCGGCCGGCCTCGCCGCCCCGCCGGGCCCCTGCGTCAGCGCCTCGCCGATCAGCGGCCGCGCGGCCACGCGGTCATGGGTGGAGCCACGCGGCCACGCGAGAGAATTCGCCGATCAGTGTGTCTCCACCCGGATGGAGAGACCTTGCTGCTGGGCGAACAGTTCAAGGTGGGCCTTCTGCGCCTTGGCCCACGGCGAGGGGTTCAACACGATGCGCTCGACGTCGGCCCAGTTCAACGGACCGTGGATCTGGGCCTCGAAGTACTCCTGCAACGAGTTGACGCTGCCGCTGTCGACCTGGCTCTTCATCTCCGGGTCGAACCGGAAACTCGTGGCCTCGGCGACAGCCAGCCTCACCACCTGTTCGGGGCCGTGGGCCAGAAGCGGATACAGGTTCCGTGAACCGGTGGCGCCGCGAGCTCCGCCGACGCCGTTCTGCCAGCTGTCGATCGGAGTGAGCGTGACTCTGTCCCGGAGCGCGGGCTTCCAGTGAACCGCCGCCTCACCATAGGCCGAAAGCCCGGCCGGCCGATTGCGGGACATCAGTGCCGCATACTTCGGCAGCAGCGACGGGTCCGGAGGACTGAACCTGTCGTGGTTGTCGTCAGGGGCCGGATTCTGGAACCGCCCTTGGGTACGGTTGAGGGCGTCCTTGTATCCCAAGTGTTCTTCGCGGGAGCCTCGCAAGGCGGACGTGGCCTGCCCGCCCGAAGACCGCGTTTCCCAGTAGTTCTTGAACGTAACGTCGGGGCCGCCGGTCAGCCGGCTGATCGTCGACGTCGCCTCGGCGGGATTGCCGAACCCCATGTTGCTCATCAGAACACTGGCGCTCAGAAGATGGCGGTGGGTGTCGGCGAGCATTGCCTCGGCGGTGAGGCCGGCGTTCTTGTAGGGCGCGAACCACGAGAGCCTGTCGAATCGCCCGACTGCCGCCGTACGCTCCCGTTCCACGACCGCCGCACCGCGCTTCTCCACCAGGATCAGCGACATGGCCTGAATGTCGTGCAGTTTCGCCCAGTCGACCGCGCGGTCCTTCAGCGCGTTGTAGACCGGCAGGTCCTCAGGGGCCAACGCGGACGCACCTCCGGAACGCAGAGCATGGAGCACACGCTGCTCCCGCTGTCCTGGAACCATCTTCTGGGATGCGTCGGCGGCCTTGCGCTTGTCGAGTTCCCCCCGCAGACGGGCTACCTCGCCACGCAACTCGCTCTTCAGGTCGCCCGTGCTTGAGCGCATGGAGAGACTCTTTTTGCTGATGAAAGCATTACGGAGGGCGATGGCATTTTCCAACGGCTTGCCTTCGGAGTTCATCAGGAACCGCTTGAACGACTGCTCGTACCCGGCGCGGAACTCCTGCTCTTCGTGGCCGCCCGCCTTCCGCGCGCTCTTGACCCTTTCCAAGAAATGATCGGCGCCCTTCGCAAGCGGATCCGCGAATACCATATTGTGGCCCCGCTGGGGATCGTCTTCGGGATGCACCGCCACCGACGGGGCCGGTTCGGTCAGGGCCTGCGAACCGGACTGCGGTGCGGGCTCGCTGTCGGACTTCTGACCCTTACTGCTCTTGAACAACCGCTGCACGGGCGGGGACGCGGTGTCGGCGTTCCATGGGTGGCCGCGTCTCGCATGGTGTTCGTGCCGACCCTGCGCGACCAACTCGGCGGCGGCGCCGTTGCCCACGGCCCGCTGGAGCACGGCCATTTGTTCTGGCCCCACCGGGCCACCGGCAACAGGCTCAGCCGCTTTGCGGTTCCGCGTCGGCCGCCTGGCCGGGGCAGGCGTCTGGTCACGGACCGGTTCTTGGTGCGCTTTCATGAGACCTACTCCCTGCTTGTGCGGTGCGGGATTCCCATGCCGAATGAGATGTCTACAAGGGACGAGGCCCTCGGGACGTCAAGGAGGCGGGCACTTGAAGACTCAACTCACCAGCACGTGAACCGCATCGGCCTCCTGGACCTGTCGCACCCGACCTGCCTCATGGCCCCATCGGGTACGACCGTCGCCACCTGTAGATGGCCGCCACCGCAGGCTCCCCCGCCCCAAGGCACTCCGGTCGGCCAGTCTAGCTACGCCGCTACAGCGTCCGCCGCCCCGGTTCTCCATGATGACGACCGGGCGGCGCCCGCCCTTGTCGCCCTTTGCCTCGGCGGCCCGCAGCCCGTCGCAGGTCGCTCGTACTGGAGGTCGCGCTGGAGTTCGCCGACGGCGGCGTCGGCGCACCAGGCAAGGGGGCTCTCGCAGTACCTGTATCAACAGGGTCTCCCAGACATCCCAAATGCCTGCCAACCTGGTCGAGTCGAAAGCGCCGACAACACTCCATGGACACGCACTGCGGCTTTCCCCCATCAGTTCAATGCAGCCGCCCCGAATGCGTGACCGTGTCTGCGCATTCTTTTCTCACGGCAAAAGGAACGAAGACCAATGACCGATACCCAATTCACCACTCACGCAGAACTTTTCGATCTGAGTGGAAAGTACGCCCTTGTCACTGGCGGCACCAAGGGAATTGGGATGATGATAGCGCGCGGCCTTCTCCAGGCGGGCGCCCGCGTCGTCATCAGCTCACGCAATGCAGACACGTGCGCGGAGGCACAGCGACTGCTGTCCGAATTCGGCGACGTTCGAGCAATCCCCGCCGACCTGTCCAGGCACGACGAGTGCCAGCGCCTCGCTGATCTCGTCGCGGCCGACTCGGAACGCCTGGACATCCTTGTCAACAACGCGGGAGCAATGTGGCGCGAGCCGCTGGCGACGTTCCCGGACGAGGCCTGGGACACGGTGATCGACCTCAACCTCAAGTCGCCGTTCTGGCTGGTGCAGGCGCTGCTCCCCGCGCTTCGCAGGGCGGGCACCGCCGATGATCCCGCGCGGATCATCAACATCGGCAGTATCGCCGCCATCCACGTCGCCCGGTCGCCCAACTACTCGTACGCCAGCAGCAAAGCGGCGCTCCACCAACTCACCAGAGTGCTTGCCAGCGAACTGGGCCCGCAGCACGTCACGGTGAACGCGGTAGCACCGGGAGTGTTCCCGTCGCGGATGATGGCGTCCACGCTCGATGCCATCGGCGACACGATCGCGGCGGCGACCCCTGCGCGCCGGCTCGGCCGCGACGACGACATGGCGGGTGTCGCCGTATTTCTCGCCAGCCGGGCCGGGTCCTACCTCACGGGCGCCATCATCCCGGTGGACGGCGGAATCGCGACGACCGCATCGGGTACCCCTTGAATTGCGGGACGGGTTGAATCGCGGGACGGGCTTACGGTGAGGGAATAGCCGCGATGGATCTACGCACCGGGGATTGACCCGTGGGTTCGCGGCGAACACGCGGGAGCGGCTTCGAGGCCGGCCTGGAAAAGATGCCCGCCCCCGCTCCGCGTCGAGGTGGTCTCGCTCTGTCAGGCCGGCAGGGCGATCACAGGACGAGCATGAGCTTGCCGCCGGGTCGGCGGGACTGGCTGAGCTCGGCCGCCTCCTGGATCTGGTCGAGCGTGTAGGTGCGGGCGACCGGTACGACCAAGACGCCTTCGCCGGCGAGCCGGGCGAACTCGTCCATCTGCTCATAGCGGAGCTCGGTGGTGGTCCGGACGCCCAGCTCGGCCGCGGCGGCGAAGTCCGAGACGGTGAGGACACGGTCGGGATCCCCGGTCAGCCCGATCAGGGTCGGCAGCGAGCCGCCGGCCGGGCTGGGCTGGTCGGCGCGGTCGATCCGGCCCCCGGTCGGCGCCGTGTCGAGGGCACGATCGATGTGGCCTCCGGACAGTGCCCTGACACGTTCGGCCATGCCCTCGCCGTAGGCGGTCACTTGGGCGCCGATCTCATCCAGAGCCGCTGCCCGGGTCTGCCCGGCGGTGGCGATCACCCGAATACCCCGGTGCAGCGCGAAGCGCACCGCCGCCTCGCCCACGGTGGTACCCGCGCCGTGGACGAGCAGCAGCTCACCCGGCTGGACGCCGAGGCCGTCGAGCGCGCGCCACGCCGTCTCGGCCGCCATCGGCAACGCGGCGGCCTGCTCGACGGTGACGCCTTCGGGGATACGTGCCCAGGCCGGCATCAGCGCGTACTCGGCAGCACCGGCCGTCGGACCGTCGAAGGCGGCCGGGCCGAACACGCGGTCGCCGATCCGGACGCCGGTGACGCCCTCACCGAGCGCGTCGACCGTGCCCGCGACCTCCAAGCCGAGCCCGCGCGGCAACGGCGGCAGATGGTCGGCGAGGAGACCGTCGACGACGTGCCAGTCGGCCGGTGTCAGGCCGCACGCCCCCACGGCTATCCGGATGTGGCCGGGTCCCGGCTCCGGCTGTGGGACGTCGCGGAGCACGATCACGTCCGGGGACCCGAACCGGTCGAACTGAAGAGCCTTCATGACGATCTCCCGACTGATGACAGCATCTGTTGTCATCGACGGTACCACCGTGACAACAGATGCTGTTGTCGTACCCTGGTGGGCATGCCGAGATGGGAATCCGACGCACAAGGCCGACTTGAGCGCGCGGCGCTCGACCTGTTCGAGACACAGGGGTTCGAGCGCACCTCGGTCGCGCAGATCGCGGGCGCCGCCGGCCTGAAGGAGCGCTCCTTCTACCGCTACTTCCCCGACAAGCGGGAAGTCCTCTTCGCCGGTAACGAACTTGAGGCCCACCTCGTCGCCCAAGTCGAGGCGACCGACCCTGACCTCACGCCGATCGAGGCACTGCTGACCGCACTGAGAACCGCCGAGGAGATCTTCCGCCCGCGCGAGTTCCTGCTGCGCCGCGCCAGAGTGATCGCCGCCAACCCGGCACTGGCCGAGCGCGATCTGATCAAACTCGCCGACATCGCCGACGCGCTGGCGCCGGCACTTGAGCGCCGCGGCGTCGAGCCCGGCAAGGCACGCTTCCTCATCGACGTAGTGCTGGCGATCCACCGGCGCGCCGCGTCCCGCTGGCTGGCCTCCCCGGACGCCTCCCTCTCCCAGCTCATCACCCAGGCCTCCGACGAGTTGCGCGAGGCGGTCACGCTACCGGCCCCGACGACCCGCTGAGCCGGCCCACGCCCCCCCGAAGCCGCGGACACGAAGGTGTCCCGTCCACGGCCGGCCGACATGGCCCGACCGAAATGACACCTTTAGGGCTCACCTCGGCGATACCCGGCTTCGATCTCGGCGTCCTTCTCCTACGGCATCGGGACTGCGTGCCGGTGGCACGGCCGGAGCATCAGGGACGGGTGGCGACGATCAGCGTGAGCGCGAACGCGAGCACGCTCACGAACGAAGCCGTCGTCACGGCGAGCGCGAAGACCCGGGCCAGGATCACTGCTCCCCGCCGCTCGTAGGCCGGGAAGGGAGTACGAGCCGGGTCGGCGCCGCCTCGCCGATGACGGGGCGGCCCCCGCCGCACCCCTCCGGCGCCGCCATCGTCACGTAGTCGGCGACGGTCCGGCAGTAGTCGGTATGGCCCGTCTCCTCGGTATGGCGGCGCATCCATTCCTCGACCCACTCCAGGCCGCCGGAACGGATCATCTCGCCGCAACCACTCCCCTTGCCGGGTTCTTGGCCGGTGACGCAGTCGGCTCGGTAGTCGGGGCGCGTCAGCGGGTCCGGCGTGATCTTCCACGGTACGTACCGGTAGTACCGATAGCTGCGGCTCATCGGTGCCTCCTCATGATCTGTTCGGCTTCGGGGCCGAGGAGCCGCCGGAGAAGCCGGCTCTCGTCCGGCTTTCCCGCGGCGGTTTCGATGTCCTTGATCCGCAGCGCGATCCGCCGCAACGCCGCGTCGTAGTAACCCGGTTCGGCGCACCGGGCCCGCACCGCCTCGTGCACCCGCCGCCGACTGGGCCACACGGCACGCACCGGGCGGGAGAACTGTCCATACAGCGACCACCATCGCCGGGCCCGGCGGAGCCGCCCCCGCACGGGAGGCCGCCTCACCGTCCGCCCCCGTTCCGCGGGTCGTTGACGTCGCGCGCGGTCAGCTTGACGTCCGTATCGGCCCTGCCCCGCCCTTTGCGGTGCTCGGGACATTGACACGGCGGGAAAGCGATCGAACCGGGCAGACGATCCGCCCCACTCCCCGACTCGCTCCACCAGGCCTTCGCGGCAGTCGACTTGGGGAATACGAGCACCCCGTTGATGCCGTGTTCAGCCATGATCCGAGCCAGCGCCGCTCTCGCCTGGCTCCTCACGAGAACAGCCACTTCATGCGCCCCAACGCGCTCCGTACGCGCGCCAGTACGGGCCGGTCGGTACGGCACTCACTCGCGGCCGGCCAGTCCTCTGGGGCCATGGCCCATGCGCCGCCCGCGCGGAGCATTGCGTCAACAACATCCCCTTCGCCCCCCGTTGGAGTGCTTTCACCCCAACGGGCATGACGGTTTGTGGGATGGTTCTTTCCAGCCACAACCACTCCTCTCTGTAGTGGCTCCACTACTAAGGGAGTTCATCGTGGCCCGGATTCGGGGACTCTTCAACTAATCGGAAGCGAAGGAAGGGACAGGTGGCGGCATGGTCAACCTCAAGGAATTGAACCCCGAGCGCAGCCCGCGAGAAGCGTACGGAGCCCGTGTACGCAGGCTGCGGGAGGATCGCGGGTGGAGCCAGGAAGAGCTGGCCGCGAAGACGGAGTACTCCAGTCAGCACATTTCAGCGGTCGAAACTGGCCGGAAACCGCCAACTCTCCCGTTCTCGCGCCAGATTGATATCGCGTTCGGTACCACCGACTCCGCCGAGTCGTTCGAACGCGAGTGGCGCGACATTCGGCATGGCGCGCTACTGGAGGGGTTCCCGGAGTACGTCGCGCACGAGGGTCGGGCGGTGGAGATCCGGCTGTACGAAATCGGGATCATCCCCGGACTGTTGCAGACACCGGCCTACGCACAGGTGCTGGCGGACAGCGCCGTACGACGGGGAGCAATCACTCCTGAGCAAGGAGCCGAACGAGTCTCGTTCCTGGCGGAGCGACAGGAGGCTCTAGAGCGGCATCGGCCACCCATGATGTCCGTGGTGATGGACGAGAGTTGCATCCGACGGCCCGTCGGCGGTCGCGAAGTCATGAACGCCCAGCTCGAACGGTTGGCTGAGTTCGCGAGCCTTCCCACCACGATGCTGCAAGTGGCACCGTTCGACATAGGCGAGCGAAGGCCGTTCGATCTGCCAGTCAACCTGCTGACGATGTCCGACCGGTCGGTCGTCGCCTATGCCGAGTCGCAAGCTCAAGGGCACTTGGACCGTGAGGCGGCATCCGTGCTGCCGATGCTGACGGCCTACCATCAGCTACAGGCCGAATCGCTCTCTCAGGCCGCTTCCGTGGCCGTTATTGAACAGGTACGAAAGGGCACCCCATGACCGATGCATCCCCCACTCCTCACTGGTTCAAATCCTCCTACAGCAACAACGGCGGTAACTGCATAGAGATCGCCACCAACCTCGCCGACACACACCGCGCCATCCCCATCCGCGACAGCAAGAATCCACGCGGTCCCGTGATCACCGTCCCGCCAAACGCATGGAACGCCTTCATCACCTTCGCCGCCGAACGCGACGCCTGAGCAACACGAAAGGGCACCCCCGTGACGCCCACCGAAGCACCCCACTGGATCAAGTCCTCCTACAGCGACAACGGCGGCGACTGCATAGAGATCGCCACCAACCTCGCCGACACACACCGCGCCATCCCCATCCGCGACAGCAAGAATCCACGCGGTCCCATGGTCACGGTCTCGCCAAGCGCGTGGAGCGCCTTCGTCGCCTTCACCGTCGAACGCAACGCCTGAGCAACACGAAAGGGCACCCCGTGACGTCCGCCGAAGCACCTCACTGGTTCAGATCCTCCTACAGCAGCAACGGCGGTAACTGCATAGAGATCGCCACCAACCTCGCCGACACGCACCGCGCCGTCCCCATCCGCGACAGCAAAAACCCCCACGGCCCCGTGGTTACGGTCACGCCAGCCGCGTGGAGCGCGTTCGTCACCTTCGCCACCGAACGCGACGTCTGAGCAACGCCCCACAGACGGCAACACAGAAGAGCCGCGCACCCGCCCCACCCAGGGGAACGAGTACGCGGCTCTCCTCACGAACCCAGCGGTCAGCGAACCGGCTGCCCGGCCTCCCGGAGTGCGTCCTTGACCCTGCCGATGCGCAGGTCGTCCACGAAAAAACCCGCCTCTCTCTTGCGGCCTCAGACCGTAGAGCGGCGGGGAAGCAGGAATGGGGGCACTCTGCCCCCCTAGCCGGTGAGCACCCCTACCTCATCGGCAAGCTGTAGGGCGTCGGATTTCAGCGGGCCCCGGGCGTCTTTCGCGAGGTCGCCCACGAGCACTCGCGCCGAAGGGGTGTACCGGACCGTTTCCGGTGACGCGTTCACGGCCCGCCGCATCCAGTGCAACGCACCTGCCTGGTCCCGGCGTTGGCGGTGGGCGCGGGCCAGTTCGACCAGTACGCGCGAGCGGCGTTCCACGCTCGGCATCGTGTCGAGGTCGATGGCCTCGGCGCGGTTCATCGCCGAACCCGGTGTACGGAGATCCACGCCGATGCTCACCGCGTGGAAGTCGGCGTTCGCCCGGCCGAATACGGTCCATGAGTGGACGTAGCCGTCCGGCAGACGGGTCGCCGTTCGGTCTGCCTCGTCCCAGTGCCGCCACGCGTCGCCGTCCCGCCCTTCGCGGGCGCACGTGATCGCGGCATGAAGGTGCAGGGCGCCGTACATACCTTTCAAGTCATCCGGTCCGCCGTCGAGTTGAGGGCGAATGGCCTCGGCCGCCTCCTCCGCCACCTGGATCGCCTCTTCGGCGTAGCCGGTCTCGCGGAGCCCGTTCCCGAACGCCCACGCCGCGCCCGAGAGGCTCAGCGGGTCGTCCGCGTCCTGAGCGGCTCGCCTGCCGCGGTCGGCGATGATCCAGTACAGCTCTGGTTCGACGGCGTACGCCGTGACCTGCTGGGCCAGGTGGTACACGTCGGCGAGCACGGCGTACGCCCGCCGGCGTTCCGGCCCTTCGAGGCGGCGGGGAAGCGACTGGGCGTCACGGATGAGCCCCGCCAGCAGCGCTGACACTTCGGAGCGCTGGAAGCGCGAGGTGTGCCAGAGGCGCCACGCTTCGGCGACCCTCCCCCGGAGCACGTCCACGCTCAGCGTGCCCTCGGGGGCGGCTTCGGAGAACAGTGAGCCCCGTACAGCGTCGCGGACGCCGCTCGCGCTCGGCAGCATGAGGCGGGTCCCAGGGGTGATCGGGCGCGGAGTCAGCTCGCCGGTGATCACCGACAGGTCCGAGAGCCGAAGGGCTGCCGCGACGCGTACCAGCAGGCCGTGGTCGCGAAGCTGCCGCTTGCCCTTCTCGATGCCTTTCAGCCAGTCCGGGCCGCGCCCGCACAGCCCGGCCAGCACTGGGCGGCTCATGCCGCGCCGTTCGCGGAGTCGTTGGATGCGCTCGCCTGGCGGCATGTCGTCGGGGAAGTCGGAACGGTCCGTCATTCGGTGCTCCCTGGCGCGAAGTCAAGCCCTTCTGCGCAGGGTACGCCGGAGCCCCTCTGATTGCAGGGGGCTCCGGCGTGACCGGCACGGGAGGCACCGCGTCAGCGAACCGGCTGCCCGGCCTCCCGGAGCGCGTCCTTCACCTCGCCGATGCGCAGGTCGCCGAAGTGGAAGACGGAGGCGGCCAGTACCGCGTCCGCGCCCGCCTCGACGGCCGGGGCGAAGTGTTCGAGGCGGCCCGCGCCGCCGCTGGCGATCACCGGGACGGTGACATGGCGGCGGACGGCCGCGATCATGTCGGTGTTGTAGCCGTCCTTGGTGCCGTCGGCGTCCATGGCGTTGAGCAGGATCTCCCCCGCGCCCAACTCGGCGGCGCGGTGGGCCCATTCGACGGCGTCGAGGCCCGTGCCGCGGCGGCCGCCGTGGGTGGTGACCTCGAAGCCGGACGCGGTGCCGGCGTCGGTGCGGCGGGCGTCGACGGAGAGCACGAGGACCTGGCTGCCGAACCGTTCGGCGATCTCCCGGATCAGCTCCGGCCGCTCGATGGCGGCGGTGGCGACGCCGACCTTGTCGGCTCCGGCGCGCAGCAGTCTGTCGACGTCGTCGGCGGTGCGGACGCCGCCGCCGACGGTCAGCGGGATGAAGACCTGCTCCGCGGTGCGGCGGACCACGTCGTAGGTGGTCTCCCGGTTGCCGGAGGAGGCGGTGATGTCGAGGAACGTCAGCTCGTCGGCGCCTTCCTCCCCGTAGATCTTGGCCATTTCCACGGGGTCGCCCGCGTCGCGCAGGTTCTGGAAGTTGACGCCCTTGACCACCCGGCCGCCGTCCACGTCCAGGCAGGGGATCACTCGGACCGCGAGGGTCATGGTTCAGGCTCCTCGGAATGCTTCCACTTCGATTTCGACGACCATGCGGGAGTCGACGAAGCCGGATACGACGATCATCGAGGCGGCCGGCCGGACCGCGTCGAACAGTTCTTTGTGGGCGCGGCCCACGGCGTCCACGTCACGGGCGTGTGTGAGGTACATCCGGGTGCGTACGACGTCCGCGGGGCCGAGGCCGAACTTCTCCAGGGCCTCGAAGGCCACCCCGAACGCGGTGCGGGCCTGCTCGTACGGATCGCCCTCGTGCGCGATGGAACCGTCCACGACCGAGGTGCAGCCGGAGACCAGCACCAGCCCGTTTCCGAGCCGTACGGCCCGCGAGTATCCGAAGGCTTCTTCATAAGGCGAATGGGTACTCACGCGCTGCACGGGCTCGGGTGCGGTCATACGGACACAGCCTCCAACGCTTCTTCCAAGGTGAACGCCTTGGCGTAAAGGGCCTTGCCCACGATGGCGCCTTCGACGCCCTCCGGTACCAGCGTGGCGAGCGCCCGCAGGTCGTCAAGGGAGGAGACGCCTCCGGAGGCGACGACGGGCTGGTCGGTCGCGGCGCACACGTTCTTCAGGAGCTCCAGGTTGGGACCCTGGAGCGTGCCGTCCTTGGCGATGTCGGTGACGACGTAGCGGGCGCAGCCCTCGGAGTCGAGGCGCGCGAGGGTCTCGTACAGGTCGCCGCCGTCGCGGGTCCAGCCGCGCCCGCGCAGGGTGGTGCCGCGCACATCGAGGCCGACCGCGATGCGGTCGCCGTGGTCGGCGATGATCCTGGCGACCCAGTCCGGGGACTCCAGGGCGGCGGTGCCGAGGTTGACGCGGGTGCAGCCGGTGGCGAGGGCCGCGGCGAGCGAGGCGTCGTCGCGGATGCCGCCGGAGAGCTCGACCTTGATGTCCATGGCCTGGGCGACCTCGGCGATCCGCGCCCGGTTGTCGCCGGTGCCGAAGGCCGCGTCGAGGTCCACCAGATGCAGCCACTCGGCGCCCGCCCGCTGCCAGGCGAGGGCCGCGGAGAGCGGGTCGCCGTAGGACGTCTCGGAGCCGGACTCGCCGTGTACGAGGCGTACGGCCTGGCCGTCGCGGACGTCGACGGCGGGGAGGAGTTCGAGGCGGTTGGAGCTCATGGAGGCGGGTCCTAGAGGGTCTTGAGCCAATTGGTCAGGAGCTGGGCTCCGGCGTCGCCGGACTTCTCGGGGTGGAACTGGGTGGCCCACAGCGGGCCGTTCTCGACCGCGGCGACGAACGGTTCGCCGTGCGTCGCCCAGGTGACCTTCGGGGGGTTGATGTAGTCGTTGGAGATCTCGAAGCCCCACTCGCGCACCGCGTAGGAGTGCACGAAGTAGTAGTACGCGTCGGCGTCGAGGCCCTCGAACAGCCGCGATCCGGCGGCCGGTTCGACGGTGTTCCAGCCCATGTGGGGCACGACGGGGGCCTTGAGGGGCTCGACGCTGCCGGGCCACTCGTCGAGGCCCTCGGTCTCGACGCCGTGCTCGATGCCGCGCTGGAAGAGGATCTGCATGCCGACGCAGATGCCCATGACCGGTCGGCCGCCGGCCAGCCGACGGCCGACGATCCAGTCGCCGCGGGCCTCGCGGAGCCCCGCCATGCAGGCGGCGAACGCTCCGACGCCGGGCACCAGCAGCCCGTCGGCGTTCATCGCCCGGTCGTAGTCGCGGGTGATCTCGACGTCCGCGCCGACGTGCGCGAGCGCCCGCTCGGCGGAGCGTACGTTGCCGAATCCGTAGTCGAAGACCACGACCTTCCTGGGGGAGGTCCGCATCAGTCCCAGACCCCTTGCAGCCGCATCACGCCGGCGACCAGGCACATCACGGCGCCGATCGAGACGAGCACGATGAGGCCCGTCGGCATCTTCTGCTTCCAGAAGGAGTAGACGCCGCCGGCCAGGAAGAGGCCCACGACGATCAGAATGGTGGATAGGCCGGTCACAGTGTCGTCTCTCCGTTCGCTTCTCCGCCGCCCACGCGCCCGTCGGTCACAGCGCGCCCTTCGTGGAGGGGAGGATTCCGGCGGCGCGCGGGTCGCGCTCCGCGGCGTAGCGCAGGGCCCGGGCCAGCGCCTTGAACTGGCACTCCACGATGTGGTGGGCATTGCGCCCGTACGGGACGTGGACGTGCAGCGCGACCTGGGCCTGCGCGACGAAGGACTCCAGGATGTGCCGGGTCATCGTCGTGTCGTACGTGCCGATCATCGGCGCGATGTTCTCGGGCTCCGTGTGCACCAGGTAGGGGCGGCCGGAGAGGTCGACGGTGACCTGGGCGAGGGACTCGTCCAGCGGCACCGTGCAGTTGCCGAAGCGGTAGATCCCCACCTTGTCGCCGAGCGCCTGCCGGAAGGCGGCGCCGAGCGCGAGGGCGGTGTCCTCGATGGTGTGGTGGGTGTCGATGTGCAGGTCGCCGTCGGTCTTGACCTTGAGGTCGAAGAGGCCGTGGCGGCCGAGCTGGTCGAGCATGTGGTCGTAGAAGCCGACCCCGGTCGACACGTCCACCTGTCCCGTGCCGTCGAGGTCGATCTCGACGAGGACCGAGGTCTCCTTGGTGGCGCGCTCCACGCGCCCAACGCGGCTCATCGCTTGGTCTCCTTCGTGCTGAGGTCCCTGCGGCCCTCGCGGTCCCCGCGGTCCTTGCGGTCCTTGCCGTCTCCGCTGTCCTTGAACAGCGCGCGACTGTCCCCGCCGTCCTTGAACAGCGCACGGCTGTCCTCGCGGTCCTTGAACAGCGCGCGCACCGCGTCCAGGAACGCGTCGTTCTCGGCCGGGGTGCCCGCGGTGACCCGCAGCCAGCCCGGTACACCGTTGTCGCGGACCAGGACCCCCTGGTCGAGGATGGCCTGCCAGGCGGCGTGCGCGCCGCCCTCGCCGTCGAATCGGCCGAATTGCACGAAGTTGGCGTCCGAGTCGGTGACCTGGCAGCCGATGGCGCGCAACTCCGTGACCAGGCGGTCGCGTTCGGCCTTGAGCCGCTGTACGTACCCCAGCAGCGTATCCGTGTGCTCCAGCGCGGCGAGCGCGGTGGCCTGGGTGACGGACGACAGGTGGTACGGCAGGCGGACGAGCTGGACGGCGTCCACGACGGCCGGGTCGGCGGCGAGGTAGCCCAGGCGCAGCCCGGCGGCGCCGAACGCCTTGGACATGGTGCGGGAGACGACGAGGTTGGGGCGGCCCTCGATGAGCGGGAGCAGCGAGGGGCGGTGGCTGAACTCGCCGTACGCCTCGTCCACGACGACGAGCGCGCCGCGCCCGCCGCGGGCCGCCTGGGCCGCGTCGTGCAGCCGCAGCACGGTCTCCGCCTCGACGGCGGTGCCGGTGGGGTTGTTGGGCGAGCAGACGAAGACCGCGTCGGGCCGCTGCTCGCCGATGGCCCGTACGGCGGCGTCGACGTCGATGGTGAAGTCGTCGTTGCGGGGGCCGGAGATCCAGCCGGTGCCGGTGCCCCGCGAGATGAGCGCGTGCATCGAGTACGAGGGCTCGAAGCCGATCGCCGTGCGGCCGGGCCCGGCGAAGGTCTGGAGCAGCTGCTGGATGATCTCGTTGGAGCCGTTGGCCGCCCAGACGTTCTCGGTGGCGACGCGGTGTCCCGCGGTGCGCGTGAGGTACGCGGCGAGTTCGCGGCGCAGCTCGACGGCGTCCCGGTCGGGGTACCGGTTGAGGGAGCGGGCGGCCTCGCCGACGCGCTCGGCGATCCGCCGCACGAGCGGCTCGGGCAGCGGGTACGGGCTCTCGTTGGTGTTCAGACGTACGGGCACGTCGAGCTGGGGCGCCCCGTAGGGGGACTTGCCGCGCAGCTCGTCCCGGATGGGGAGATCGTCAATCCCGGTCACTTACTCGGGCACCTTCCAGTCGAACCTCGCCTTGAGCGCGGCTCCGTGTGCGGGCAGATCCTCGGCTTCGGCGAGCGTCACCACATGGCGGGTGACCTCGGCGAGCGCGTCGCGGGTGTAGTCCACGACATGGATGCCGCGCAGGAAGGACTGGACGGACAGGCCGGAGGAGTGGCAGGCGCAGCCGCCGGTGGGCAGCACGTGGTTGGAGCCGGCGCAGTAGTCGCCGAGGGAGACGGGCGCGTACGGGCCGACGAAGACGGCGCCCGCGTTGCGGACCCGGGCGGCGACCTGGGCCGCGTTCTCGGTCTGGATCTCCAGGTGCTCGGCGGCGTAGGCGTCGACGACGGCGAGGCCGTGGTCGAGGGAGTCGACGAGGACGATGCCGGACTGGCGGCCGGCGAGCGCCTCGGTGATCCGCTCGCGGTGCTTGGCGGCGGCGACCTGGGTGGTCAGCGCGGCCTCGACGGCTTCGGCGAGCGCTTCGGAGGGCGTGACGAGGACGGCGGCGGCCAGCGTGTCGTGCTCGGCCTGGCTGATCAGGTCGGCGGCGACGTGCGCGGCGTCGGCGGTGTCGTCGGCGAGGACGGCGATCTCGGTCGGCCCGGCCTCGGCGTCGATGCCGATACGGCCCTTGAGCAGGCGCTTGGCGGCGGCGACCCAGATGTTGCCGGGGCCGGTGACGAGCTGGGCGGGGCGGCACTCGTCGGTGCCGTACGCGAACATCGCGATGGCCTGGGCGCCGCCCGCCGCGTACACCTCGTCGACGCCGAGCAGCGCGCACGCGGCGAGGATCGTCGGGTGCGGCAGGCCGCCGAAGTCCTTCTGCGGCGGGGAGGTCACGGCGAGCGAGCCGACGCCCGCCTCCTGGGCGGGCACGACGTTCATGACGACGGAGGAGGGGTAGACGGCGTTGCCGCCCGGTACGTACAGGCCGACGCGCTCGACGGGGACCCAGCGCTCGGTGACCGTGCCGCCGGGCACGACCTTGACGGTCGTGTCGGTGCGGCGCTGCTCGCGGTGGACGAGGCGGGCGCGCCTGATCGATTCCTCAAGGGCAGCCCGTACGTCCTGATCGAGGCCCGCAAGGGCGCTCGTGATGGCCTCGGCGGGCACCCGGACGCGGTCGATCCGCACGCCGTCGAAGCGCTCCGCGTAGTCGATCAGCGCCGCGGTGCCCCGATGATGCACGTCCTCGCAGATGGGCCGCACCTTCTCCAGGGCGGCCTCGACGTCGAGTTCGGCTCGGGGCAGCAGGTCGCGGTCGATGACGGCCTCGGGGGAACCCTCGGCCGCGGCGGCGCCGCGCAGATCGATTCGGGAGATCACACGGTCAATTGTCTCAGACGGTCTCCGGCGGCCGACGCCCCGTATCACTCACTGATATGAACGGACCGCGTTCTCTCTCACCCCACGCGTTCAAGCAGTCACTCAGCGGGAATGGGGTGCCGTACAGGCGTACGGCGATTTCCGAGGGGGTGTGGCCATGTCCGAGCCGCCCAGCGAGCCGCCCGCCGGTCTTGAACTCACCACGGCCGAATGGGGCATGTGGCAGGCGTTCCGCAACGGCAGCACGCACGACCTGCGCACCCCCCACCCCGAGCAGAACGATCCGACGGGCCCGCACACCTGGGGCCCCGAGCGCACGGTGCGGGCGCGGGTCGTCGCGCTGCTCATGCTCAACGGCCCGCCCGCCCAGCCGGGCCGGGTCTCCTCGCTGAAGCTGATAGGGGCGCAGATCAGCGGGGTGCTGAACATCTCCGGCGGCACGGTCGTCCCGTACGTCGAGATGCAGAACTGCCGGTTCGAGGAGCAGGTCCTGCTGCCCGAGTCGCGGTTCACCACGCTGCGCCTCATCGGCTGCTCGATACCCCGGCTGGAGGCGGCGCGGCTCACCACGGAGGGCGATCTGCACCTGCCGCGCTGCACGGTGGAGAACGGCATCCGCCTCACCGACGCGCACATCGGCACGGACCTGCTGCTCAACCAGCTCACCGTGCACAAGGACCGGCACGACCGGTCCATCGCCGCGGACGGGCTGACCGTCGCGCAGGACCTCCAGGCCGAGATGATGGAGTCGTACGGCGAGCTGAGCCTGCGCGGCGCGAAGATCGGCGTCTCGCTGAGCTTCCGCGGCTCCCGGCTCAACAACCCGTTCGGCCGACGCGCGCTCAACGCCCCGCAGCTGACCGTCGAGCGGACCCTCTACATGACGGCGGCGGGGCTGACCGGCGCATCGCCCTTCAGCAGCGGCACCACCCCGCCGTACGGCATCCCCGTCACCCCCGAGCGCGGTACGCGCATGCAGCCGTTCGAATGCCAGGGCGGGGTGCGGCTCGACGACGGGCGGTTCGGCGACGCGATCGACTTCAGCCAGGCGCGGTTCGTCATGGAGACCGAGCAGGAGCTGTCGCTGCGCCGCATCCAGACGCCCGAGCTGCGCTTCCTCGGCGAGGCCCAGCAGCGCGGGCGGGTCGTCCTGTCCGGCGCCAAGGTCGGCAATCTCATCGACCGGGCGTCGAGCTGGCCGGGGCCGGGCGGCCTGGTGATGGCCGGGTTCGCCTACGAGACCCTGATCCCGCACGGCCACTTCCCGCTGTCCCGGCGGCTGGAGTGGGTGGCGGCCGCGACCCCGGAGTACGCGCCGGAGCCGTACGAGCAGCTGGCCGGGGCGCTGCGCAGCAGCGGCGAGGACGCGGACGCGCGGGAGGCGCTGCTCGCCAAGCAGCGCCGCCGCCGGGAGACGCTGCCGCTCGCCGGGAAGGCGTGGGGCTACCTCCAGGACTGGACGGTGGCCTACGGCTACAAGCCGGGCCGCGCCCTGGTGTGGATGGGCGTGCTGTGGGCTCTCGGCGCGCTGTACTTCTCGCTGAATCCGCCGGCCGCCCTGGTCCGCGGCCAGGCCCCGCACTGGAACGCGCCGCTGTACGCCCTGGACCTGCTGCTCCCCGTCATCGACCTGGGCCAGGACACGTACTGGAGGCCGCTCGGCGTCGCCCAATGGGCGGCCACCGCCCTCATCCTGCTCGGCTGGATACTCGCCACCACGGTGGCCGCCGGAGCGACCCGCTTGCTCCGCCGCCAGTGAAACGGCGGACGGGATTCCTCCGGCGGCTATTAGGCTTGCGGGCTGTGACCACCGCGCGCCTTCCGCTCTTCCCGTTGAACTCGGTGCTGTTCCCGGGCCTCGTGATGCCCCTGAACGTCTTCGAGCAGCGGTACCGCGCGCTGATGCGCGACCTTTCGGAGCTCCCGGAGGAGGAGCCGCGCCGCTTCGGGGTCGTCGCCATCCGCGACGGCCGCGAGGTGGCGTTCAGCGCTCCGGGCCTGCCGGACGAGACGGGCCGGCTGGAGCGCGGCCCGGGCGCCGGGTTCGGCGCCGACCCGATGACCGCCTTCTACTCGGTGGGCTGCGCGGCGGACGCCGCCACCATCCGGGAGCGCGAGGACGGCTCGTACGAGGTCCTGGCCACCGGCACCACCCGGTTCCGGCTGCTGTCCGTCGACACGAGCGGCTCGTATCTGATGGGTGAGGTCGAGGAGGTCGAGGAGGAGCAGGGCGACGGGGCCGGAGCGCTCGCCTCCGGTGTCGTACGGGCCTTCCGCACGTACCAGAAGCGGCTGGCCGGAGCGCGCGAGCGGTCCCTGTCGGGCGAGACGGACCTGCCGGACGAACCGGCGGTGCTGTCGTATCTGGTCGCGGCCGCGGCGGTGCTGGACACCCCGACCAAGCAGCGGCTGCTCCAGGCCCCGGACACCGCGTCGCGGCTGGCGGAGGAGCTGAAGGTGCTGCGCGCGGAGGCGGCGGTGATCGGTAAGCTCCCGTCGGTGCCCGCCGTGGAGCTGACACGCCGGCCGACCAGCCCGAACTGACGGCGCGGCGCCGCAGCAGCGCCCCCTACCGCAGAGACCGACTGCGGAGAACCCCGGAGAGCCCCGGTGAAGAAGTCCAAGAAGCAGCAGTCCGGCGGCACGCCCGCCACCGTCGCCCTCACCGCCACCGGCACCCCCTTCACCCTGCACGCGTACGAGCACGACCCCGCCGCCGCGTCCTACGGCGAGGAGGCCGCGCAGGCGCTCGGCGTCGACCCGGGCCAGGTCTTCAAGACCCTCGTGGCCGAGGTGGACGGGGCGCTGACGGTGGCCGTGGTGCCGGTCTCCGGCTCGCTGGACCTCAAGGCGCTGGCCTCGGCGGTGGGCGGCAAGCGCGCGGCGATGGCCGACCCGGCGGCGGCCGAGCGGACCACCGGTTACGTGCGGGGCGGCATCTCGCCGCTGGGGCAGCGCAAGAAGCTGCCGACGGCGCTGGACGCCTCCGCGAACGGGTACTCCACGATCTGCGTCTCGGCGGGGCGCCGGGGCCTGGAGGTCGAACTGGCGCCGGCCGATCTGGCGGCGCTCACGGGCGCGGTGGTCGCGCCGATCGCGCGCGCTTGAACGCCGAGGGCCTCAGGCCCTGAACCTGCGGTTCCTCTGGACCGGTGCGGTCCGTTCGGCTAGGACCGAGGGGCGGGCCGCCGCACGGGCGCCCGCTCAGGGAGGGCCGCTCATGTCCAAGCGCACCCGCAAGCGCCGCTGGCGGATCAAGAAGAACAAGTCGAACCACGGGAAGCGCCCCGCGTAGGCACCGCGTGCGAGGCACCGCCTCGGGGCCGGCCCGGCGCTCGGGCCGGCCTGGTGGACGCGTGCCGACGGCCGTTTCGTAAGGGGCCGCAGCGTGTCAGCGGCCGTCCTGGAACGGCGCCGGTGCGGGCCACTGCGGTTCGGGCTCGGGGTCGCGGGGGCCGAACAGCGCGGTCAGCACCAGATGCACGACCATCGCCACGAACGGCCAAGCCAGCAGCGTGCCCATCGCGCTGAGCTTGAGGGGCGCGTCGAAGGCCACGCCCTTGCCGGCCGAACGGGCGGCGGCGACGATGTCGGTCTCGGGGCCGAGCCAGACGCCCAACCGCCAGGCGATCACGGAGGCGAGCAGCCCGCCGACCGCGAGCCCGACGACCAGGGCGATGCCGCCGCGGCGGCGGAGCCAGAAGACGACGGCCGCGCTGAGCACGCCGAAGCCGAGCGCCAGCAGGACGAAGGTGCCGTCCATGCCGATCGCCTGCTCGCCCTCGGGGTCCTTGAGGTAGACGGCCCGGTCGTCGGAGATCAGCGGTATGCGCGGCGCGAGCCAGAGCCACAGCAGCCCCAGCAGCACCCCGGCCACGGCCACGGCCACCGCGACGACCGCCGCCTGCCGCAGCTCGCGGGCCGTCCCCGGGTCCGTCGGCTCCTGCTGCGCGGAAGGGTGCGCGCCCCCGGCCGGGGGCTGTTCGGGCGGCTGCTCGTGCGGCGTCAACGGTGCGGTCACCCCGCCATCGTGCCAGGTCGGCGACGTACGGTCGGCAGCAGGACGGGTCCCCCGGCGCGTCATCGGACGGCCGCCCGGCGGTACGCCCAGGTCGCGACGGCCAGCGACACCACGCCGACCCCCGCGCAGACCCCCAGGTCCGCGCCGACCGCGAGCCAGTCGGGGCTCGCGTCGAAGCAGCGGGCGAGCGCCTCCACGCCGTAGGTGGACGGCAGCAGGTCGCGCGCGAGACCGAGCACGGCGGGCAGGTGCGCGGCCGGCAGCACACCGAGCAGCAGCGCCGCCGACATGCCCAACTGCCCGCACAGAGTGGCCAGTTCCTGGCGCGGGGCGAGCAGCCCGAGCGCGGCGCCGAGCCCCGCGAGCGCCGCTCCGGCGAGCGGGATCACGGCGACGAGCACCCACAGATGGGTCAGCGGCAGCTTGAACAGCACACTGCCGACGACCGCCGTGACGGCCGTGCCGGGCACCGTGAAGGACGCGTACGCGCCGGCCGCGCCGAGCACCACGGCGGCCGGGGGCACCGGCAGCGTGGCGTAGTGGTCGAGGCCGCCGCTGGCCCGCAGCTGACCGAAGTACTGGGCGAGCAGGTTGAGCGCGACGAACGCGACGACCAGCACGCTGGAGCCCGCCACCACGGCGCGCGCCTCGTCGCCGCCGTCGACCACCCCGCGCATCAGGATCATGATCCCGACCGACTGGAAGGTGGCCACGAACAGCAGCGGGATGCGCGCCACCCGCGCCCGCGAGAGCTGCGCCCGGTACACGGCCGCGAGCGACGGCAGCAGCCGGGCCCGGGGCGCGAGCGGAGCGGCCCCGCCGCCGCCCCACGGATGGGGCTCGGCCTCGGGTTCGGTCCGGACGCCTCCGGTCACCGCCTCGGCGGACACGGCACTCACGTTGCGCTGCTCCCCTTCGCTACGGACCGCTCGGCGGCGGCGCCCGGCCGCCGCCGTACCTCTGCCTCGGATGTCCCCGGCCTCCGCCGTACCTCTTCCCCGGATGCCCCCGGGCCCCCGCGCGCCGCCTCGCGGCTCACCCCTTCACCAGCCCCTCCGCCCGGCCGCCGAGGGCCAGGTACACGTCCTCCAGGCTGGGTGTGGCGAGCGTGAAGTCGTCGAGGGCCGAGAAGGCGGGGCCGCCGGTCACGGCGGCGACGGCGGCACGGGCCTCGGCCGGGCCGAGCCGCAGCGTCCAGCGGCGGCCCGCCTCGGTCGCGCCGTCGCGCAGCGCGGCCACCTCCGGTACGTCCAGCGGCGGCGCGTCGCGCCACACCAGCTCCACCCGCACCTCGTCGGCGACGAGCGCCTTGAGCCCGGCGGGCGTGTCGCAGGCGATGATCCGGCCGCGCTCCAGCACGGCGACCCGGTCGAGTACGGTCTCGGCCTCGATGACGTTGTGGGTCACGAGCAGCACGGTCGCGCCGTGCTCGGCGCGGCGGCGGTCGACGGCGGCCCAGACGGCCCGGCGGGCGACCGGGTCCATGCCGGTGGTGGGCTCGTCGAGGACGAGCACGGGGCGCTCCCCCACCAGTGCCGCGGCGAAGCAGGCGAGCCGGCGCTGGCCGCCGGAGAGCTTCTTCAGCGGGCGGCCGGCGATGGGGGCGAGCCCCAGTTCGTCGAGGACCGCGTCGCGCTCGGCGCGGGCCGTGCGCAGGTCCAGGCCGCGCAGCCGGCCGGTGGTCTCGGCGGCGAGGGAGACGGTCAGCTCGTCCAGCGCGCTGGACTCCTGGCCGAGGTAGCCGATCAGCCGGGAGGCGCGCTCGGGGTGGCGGACCAGGTCGTGTCCGAGGAGTTCGACGCTGCCGCCGTCGGGCCGCAGCAGGCCGGTGAGCTGCCGGACGAGGGTGGACTTCCCGGCGCCGTTGGGGCCGAGCAGCCCGAAGATCTCGCCGCGCCGCACATCGAGGTCGACGCCGTCGCTGGCCCGTACGGCGGGGGCGCCGGCCCTGCCGCGGCGGCCGCGTGCGGCGGGATAGGTCTTGACCAGGCCGCGCACGGTGCACACCGCGTCGCCCGTCACCTCGCCGCCGGAGCTCCGCTCCGGCACTCTCGCGCCCGTCCTCACGAGCTACGAGGGTACGCGCCCGTGCGCCCCCGCCCGTCCGCGGGTCCGCCCGCGCCGCGCCGCCTCCCGGCTTCCGCCCGCCCCCGGCCATGCCCACGAGTCCGCCCGCGGGCCGCGCCCGTACGCGGGCCCGTACGCGCGCCGCACCCGGCTCCCGCTGCCGGAGCGGCCGGGCCGAGCGGGCCGAACGTTGGTCAAGCCGCCCGGCCGGGGGCTCTCACTCCCCCGCCGGGGAGTGCTCGGCGGCCGTGCGGGAGTCGAGCTCGCGCCAGAATCCGGCGCGGATCGCGTAGCGGTCGTGCTCGTCGATCTGGTCGTCCTTGTGCGCCAGGAGGCCGAAACGGGCGGCGTAGCGCAGCAGCTCCCCGTCGATGCGGTGCGGGATGCGGGGATATTCGGTGGAGATCAGCTGCATGTGGGCGGCGTCGGAGAGTCGCTCCGTCCAGCGCCGCGCGAAGACCTGGCCGACCTCGAAGGGGTCGCCGCCGACGGTGGTGATGTCCTCTTCCCGGTCGGCCCAGCGCTGCTCGGCGCTGGTGAGCTGCGCGAGCGTCGGCAGGGACGCGGTCTCGGACGGCTCGCCGCCGCTCGGACCGGAGCCCCGCTCGACCCAGCCCTTGTCGGAGGACCAGCGCAGGGTGGCGCTGGGCACCGGGTGCTGGACCGGCGGGGAGCCGGAGACGCGTCCCGGGCCGAGGCCGGCGAGGTCCTTGGGGGTGGGCACGCCCTTGCCGCCCGCCGGCTCGGCGGCCGTGGCCGGGTCGGGCCGCGACCGTGGGTCGTCGTCGGCGGGGCCGGACGGGGGGCCCGCGCCGTTGCGCTGGGGCGTCCGCTCGACCGTGCCGTTGCCGGAGACGGCGGCAGCGGCGGCGGCCGTCTCGGGCAGCGGCGCGGAGAGGATGGCGGCGATCTCCGGGCGGGGCACGGGCGGCGGCGCGCAGGCCCCGCTGAGCTCCTTGGTCCGTACGGCCCTGGTGATCCACGTGCGGTCCAGGACGCGTCGCTCGTCCGCCTCGGCGACGAGGTCCTCGGACTGGTTGTAGTCGCCGTCGGCGGCCTGCAAGGCCCACAGGTGGACGGCGACGCCGTGCTCCTTGGCGGACATCAGGCCGGGCAGCAGGTCGCCGTCGCCGGTGACGAGCACGATGTCGGAGCAGGCACGGTTGCGGGCGAGCTCGGTGAGCTCGGCGTGCATCGCGGCGTCCACCCCCTTCTGCGCCCAGCGCCCGTCGCTGCGGGTCAGGGCCCCCAGCCGCACCGTGACGCGCGGCATGACGCGCAGCCGCCGGTGTTCGGGCTGCGGCACCCGGTCGGGAGCGCCGTCGAACCAGTAGATGCGCAGGAGGGGCTGTTCGGTCTCCGCCTCCGCGCGTTCCCGCAGCCCCTGGATGAGGGTCGCGTGGTCGACGGTGATGCGTGATCGCGCCGGCTCCCCGGCCAGCAGGCTCGCGGCGGCGCCCAGCAGATAGCCGGCGTCCACCAGGACGACGCAGCGGTCCACGTTCCACCCTCTTTCCTGGAGTCCAGACGTTCGGTCGCCCCCCGGTACAGCTGTGCCCCGGACTTTTCCTTCGGCTTTCCTTCGAGTCTGCCCGACCGTGCCGGGGTTATCAGCGGGAACTCGATCATCGGCGTGGCGGAAATCATGTGTGCTGCGCAATTAATCGGTTCACTCACGGTAATTGCCCGAAATGCGGTGCGGTACGGGTCATGCCACCGTGTTTTCGGGGGGCGACCCCGACTGGAGGCATGACGATGAGCAAGCACAAGAACCGCGACCGCAACAAGCACCAGGCGCGGAGTGCGGCGGAGCGCGGCGCGGAGGAGTCGAAGAACACCTCCATGGAGGCTCAGTCCGAGCAGATGCAGACCCAGGCCAGCCCGTCGAACATGGCTCACAAGGGGCGAGAGCGGCGGTTCGGCCACAACTGACCGGACGCACTGAGCGTACGAGGGGCGCACCCGGTATCGGGTGCGCCCCTTATTTCTGTCCTATTTCTGGACTGATTCTGTCCCGCGTGATCCGGTTCTGTCCCACGCGATCCGGCCGCCCGCGAGATATACAGGCTTTCGGCCGGGCAGACCGCGGGTTATCCGGCCAGGCAGGCCGGGCCCAGCAGCACCTTGAGATCGCCGAAGAGCGCGGGGTCCGGGTTGACGCGGTGCCGGTCGAGCCGCAGGACGGTGTTCTTGCGCGCGCCCAGGAGCTTGATCCGCACCTCTGTGGAGCCGCGGTGGTGGCTGAGCACCTGGCCGAGCTTCTCCACGAGCGGCGGGGTGACCTTCACCGTGGGGATGGTGATGAGCACGGGTGCGTTGGTCCCGGCGTTCGAGAGGTCGGGGACCATCATCTCCATGGCGACGAGGCGCGGGACGTCCTCGCGCTTGTCGAGGCGGCCCTTGACGAAGACGACGGTGTCCTCGACGAGCTGGGTGGAGACGA